>JBKPDO010000066.1:0-56739 GCA_046727955.1 bacterium
CCCCTGCCCCCACCGCGGCGCCCGTCCTCGGCCTGCCCGCCCTGGCCGGTCGCCCCCGCGCCGGGCGGCCCGGCCCGGGCCGTCACGGTCACGGGAGACCGCTGCGGCGATCACCCCCGGGCTGATGTTGCCCGGCCCGGCCGGTTGAGGCTGGCGGCGTCGCGACCGGATCGAGGCCCTTTCGCGGTTGCCGCGATGCTTCGCCGTCGCCGGGCTGTGATCGGTCCATGCCAGGCTCAAGCCCTGGACCCATCCAGCCGCGCCCAGGGCTGGGGCGTGGCCGGGGGAGCCGGCCAGACCAGCGAGTGGTCGATACCGGCGACCACGCTGGTGCGCACCAGCGACGGCGGCCGGACCTTGGTCGGCGCTGCCCCGCCGCTGTCACCACTGTCGGTCAGCTTCGCCAGCGCCACGCGCGGCTGGCTGGTCGGCGCCGACACCGCCGGCCGGGCCGTGATCCTCGCCACCGCCGATGGCGGTCGCAGCTGGCACTCGCAGCTCCGCTCCTGACCTGTCAGGCCGGGCGGCTCGGCAGCGCCTCCCTGTGGCTCCACCGGAAGGCGCGACGCTGGATCCTCCGCTCCCATTCGCCCCCAGACACGGCCACCGGGCTGGGCCCGCTATGGCGGCCGTAGAAGAACCACTGCTTGATGAGCTCGGCGAGGGTGAGGTAGGCCACCACCATCAGCGCCACGGCCAGGTAGAACAGCAGAGGAAGGTGGCCGAAGCCGAGGACGTGGGCGAGCGGCGAGACCGGCAGCACGGCCCCGATCCCCGCCGTCGTCAGGCTCGCGATCAGCAGCGGGCGGCTCGGCCGGCTCCGGAAGAACGGCACCCGGCGGGTCCGGATCACGAAGATCACCAGGGTCTGGGTGCAGATCGACTCCACGAACCACCCCGACCGGAACAAGCCCGCGCCTGCGTGGAACACCCCCAGCATCAGCGCGAACGTGACGAAGTCGAACAGCGAGCTGGCCGGGCCGAACACCAGCATGAACCGCTCGATGAAGCGGATGTCCCACCGGGAGGGCCGCTCCAGCATCTCCTGGTCGACCTCGTCGGTGGGGATCGTCAGCTCCCCCGTGTCGTACAGCAGGTTGTTGAGCAGGATCTGGGAGGGCAGCATCGGCAGGAAGCTCAGGAACGCCGACGCTCCCGCCGCCGAGAACATGTTGCCGAAGTTCGAGGACGTCCCCATCAGCACGTACTTGATGGTGTTGGAGAAGATCCGCCTGCCCTCTACCACGCCGTCCGCCAGCACGCCGAGATCCTTCTCCAAAAGGACCACGTCGGCGGCGTCCTTGGCCACGTCCACCGCTGAGTCCACCGAGATCCCCACGTCGGCCTCGTGCAGGGCCAGCGCGTCATTCACCCCGTCCCCCAGGAACCCGACGTCGCGGCCCGTCCGCCGCTGCGCGCGGATGATCCTCGCCTTCTGCTCTGGGCTGACGCGGGCGAAGACCGTGGTCCGCGCCAGCGCCTCGACCAGCGCGCCGTCACTCAGCGCTTCGACCTGCGCGCCGGTGAGCGTGCCAGCGACCTTCACCCCGAGGCTCGCGCACACCTTCTCGGCGACCTCCGGGTTGTCCCCTGTTACGACCTTCACCTCGACGCCCAGGCGCGCCAGTCGCTCGAGCGAGCCCCTCGCTGTGGCCTTGGGAGGGTCGAGGAAGATCAGGAACCCGGCCAGCTCAAGGTCTTTCTCATCCTCTGGACCGAGCCGCTCCAGGCCGGACGCCGGCCGGGTGGCGACGGCCACGACCCGGCTGCCGGCGGCGAACTCGGCATCGAGGAACGCCCTGGCGTCATCGGCCACCGTGGCGCAGCGCTCCAGCACGCTCTCCGGCGCCCCCTTGGTCACCAGCAGCCGGCCTCGGTCCCCGCTCTCCACCAGCACCGAGGTCATCCGCCGATCGTGGTCGAACGGCAGCATGGCGAGCTGGCGGAACCCGCTCACCGACAGACGGCCCGCCTCCGGCGCGTCCCACAAGGCCCTGTCCAACTGGTTGCCGCCGACGGCGCCCCCCGGCCCGGGGGTCGCCTCGTTGCACAGCAGGCCGAGCAGCAGCACGTCGTCCGACGGCCGGCCGGCTGGGCCGGTGGCCCGCCGGAACGTGAGCCGGCCCTCGGTGAGCGTGCCGGTCTTGTCCGTGAACAGGACTTCGACGTTGCCGAGGTCCTCGATGCCGACCAGGCGCTTCACCAGGACCTTGCGGCGGGCCAGGCGCCTGGACCCGGTGGCCAGGCTGGTGGTGACCACCGCCGGGAGCAGCTGCGGGGTGATGCCAACCGCGATCGCCAGGGAGAACAGAAGGGCGTCGATGACGGGGCGGCGGAGCAGGAGGTTCACCACGAAGATCGAGCCCGTCAGCACCGCCGCGACCCTGGCCAGCAGGAGCGAGAAGCGCCGAAGCCCGACCTGGAAGGCGGTCTCGGGCTGATGCTCGCCCAGGCCCATGGCGATCTTCCCGAACGCGGTATGGCCGCCGGTGGCCACCACCACCCCTTGGCCGCTGCCCTCCCGGACCGTGGTCCCCATGAACGCACAGGATGCGAGGTCCGCCGTGGCCAGGCCCGGGGCCACCGGATCCGCGGACTTCTCCACCGGCTCGGCCTCGCCGGTGAGCACCGCTTCGTCGCAGGCCAGGTCCGTCGCCTCGAGGATCCGCAGGTCGGCGGGCACGATCATGCCCAGCTCCAGCCGGACGACGTCGCCGGGCACGAGCTCGGTGACGTCAACGTCCTTCCACCCGCCGTCCCGCAGGGTCGGGGCGTGCTGGCGGATCTGCTCGTGCAGGGCCTGCACGGCCCGCTCGGCCCGGTACTCGTTGACGAACCCCAGCCCGACGCTGATCGCGAGGATGGCGCCGATGATCGCGGCGTCGGTGCGCTCCCCTAGGAACGCCGACACCAGGGCGGCCACGAGCAGTAGCAGCATGAGGGCACTATTGAACTGGCGGGCCAGCACGGCCACGGCTCCGACCTGGTGGGTGCGCACGGCGTTCGGCCCGATCTCGGCGAGCCGCCGGGCGGCCTCAGGGGAGGCCAGCCCCTGTGGGGTGCTCGAGACACGCTCCAAGACCACCTCGACCGGGAGCGACGCTGCTTCCGGCGTCGAGAGGACGCCGGGCCGTTGGGCCGCTGCTTCGTTCTCGCTCGCGGCATTTGGTCGCATGCTCGTTCCTACCAGTCCGAGGGGGGAGGAGACCATCTTCGATCCCGCCACCGGTCGCGTCGCCAATGCGACGTTCGGCGACTACCTGATTCCGGTCAATCCGGAATCGATACCATCATCCCGTCCCCTGCTCCGAGGCCGCGGCTCGCTCAAGGGCGGCGAGCAGGGTCTCGAACTCGTACGAGTCGTCGTGCCTCACACCGTTGATGTAGAAGGTCGGCGTGCCGTTCACGCCGCTCCGCACGCCGCTCATGAAGTCCTCATAGACCCGCTCGGCGTAAACGTGCTCCGCCAGCTCCCGGCCGAACAGCTCGACATCGAGCCCGAGCTGCTCGGCATAAGCGCGGAGGTCCCGGTCGCGCAGGTTCTTCTGGTTCTCGTAGAGCAGGTCGTGCATCTGCCAGAACCTGCTCTGCGTGGCCGCGGCCTCGGCCGCCTCCGCGGCCTGCTCGGCGTGGGGGTGCGAGGTCGTGATCGGGAAGTTGCGGAACACAAAGCGGAGCCGCTCACCAAGCCGCGCCTGCACCCGTTTGATGATGGGATATGCGGCGCCGCAGTAGGGACACTCGTAGTCGCCGTACTGGACGAGCGTCACCGTCGCGTCCGCCGGTCCCTGGATGTGGTCCCGGTCTTCGGAGACCGGCATGGTAAGGACGGCCCCCCACCCGGTCGTGCTCATGAGGCCCCTTCCTCCTCTAAGTTCTCAAGAACGCGAAGGATCCCGTCCGCGCCAGGGTTCACGCTCACCGGCGAGACGTAGCTCCACCGCACGATGCCGTCGGCATCGATCACGTACAGGGCCCGCTCGCTGGTGCCTTCCTCGGCCCGGTAGACCTGGTACGCCCGAGCCACCTCGCCCTTGGGCTCGAAGTCGGCGAGCAGCGGGAATTGTAGGTTCCGATCCCTCGCGAAGGCCAGATGGCACCAGACCCCGTCCACCGAGATGCCCAGAAGCGCTGCGTTGAACCTCTGGAACTCGGGAAGCACTTCCTCGTACAGCGCCATCTGGTCGGAGCAGACCGGGCTCCAGTCCGCGGGGTAGAAGGCGAGGATCACGGGCTGACCCCGGAACCCGGCAAGTGACATCTTGTCGCCTGGCCTGGACGGAAGGTCGAACTCGGGCGCCTTTGTCCCAGGCGGCAGTGGCGTTGCACCGTGGTCGACACTCTTGCCAGTCATATCCGAGACCTCCTCCGCCACGGCGGACGTCGAGTGAGACTAGTCGGAATCCATGCTTCCCCGCCGGGATGCCAACAAGCACCCGCGTGCCAACGACACGCCGGATCAGAGCCTGAGCGCCGGGAGGTCATCGGGTGCCGCCTGGCGCGACGAGGAGAGATTCCACCCCAAGCTCCACTTTCGGGTGACGCCCCTCCACCCCGGCCAACCCTAGCGTGCTGGGTGCCAAGCACCACCTCAGGGGATCGAGACCGGCCCTGGGGCTGGCGCTTCAAATCACCCCAAACGCCATCATCTCGACCTGGCTTGTCACTGCCTGACCGTATGATCCCCCCATGCCGCGACACGGAAAGAGGGAGAAATGCTCATGGACCCATCGACCATGGACCCATCGACCAGAAAGCGAACGTGACGGCTTTTGCTCCCCCGCGGGCTGGGCGGCGGGAGTGGACCGGGCTGGCGGTGCTGGCGCTGGCCTGCCTGCTGTATGCGATGGACCTGACGGTGCTGCACCTGGCCGTGCCGGCCCTGAGCGAAGACCTGCGGCCAAGCAGCACGCAGCTACTGTGGATCACCGACATCTACGGGTTCATGGTCGCGGGGTTCCTGGTCACCATGGGCACCCTGGGCGACCGGATCGGCCGCCGCCGGCTGCTGCTTGCCGGCGCCGCCGCCTTCGGGGGGGTGTCGGTGCTGGCCGCGCTGTCGACCAGCCCGGGGATGCTGATCGGGGCGCGGGCGCTGCTCGGGGTCGCCGGGGCGACCCTGGCACCCTCCACGCTGTCGCTGATCTTCAGCATGTTCCCCGACCCCCGGCAGCGCTCGACCGCGATCGGGATCTGGATCACCAGCTTCTCGGCCGGCGGCGCGGTCGGCCCGGTGCTGGGTGGCGTGCTGCTGGAGCACTTCTGGTGGGGCTCGGTGTTCTTGCTGGCGGTGCCGGTGATGGCGCTGCTGCTGGTCCTCGGCCCGCGCGTGCTGCCGGAGTACCGCGCCGAGGGCGCCGGCCGACTCGACCTGGTCAGCGCGGGGCTGCTGCTGGTCGCCGTGCTGGCGGTGGTGTTCGGGCTCAAGCGGGCCGCCCAGGACGGGCTGGGCTGGCTGGCGGGCGCCGCGGTCCTTGGGGGGCTGGCGGTCGGCGTGGGGTTCGTGCGCCGGCAGCTTGGCCTGCCCGACCCGATGATCGACCTGCGCCTGTTCCGCGGCCGCGCGTTCAACGCGTCGCTGGCGACCAACCTGCTCGGCATCTTCATCGTGGTCGGCTACTTCCTATTCGTCGCGCAGTACCTGCAGCTCGTCCTTGGACTGTCGCCGCTTGCGGCGGGCCTGTGGTCGCTGCCGTCGGCGGGCGGGTTCATCGTCGGCTCCAACCTCGCCCCCCGCCTGCTGCGCCGCCTGCGCCCGGCGCCCCTGATCGGCGGGGGTCTGTTGCTGGCGGCGGTCGGTCTCGGCGTGCTCACCCGGGTGGGCGGGTCGCCCGACGCCGACCTGGCGGTCCTCGCCAGCGCCTCGCTAGTGGTCTCGCTGGGGCTGGCGCCAGTGTTCACCGCCACCACCGACCTGATCGTCAGCTCGGCCCCACCCGAGCGGGCCGGGGCGGCGTCGGGGATCTCGGAGACCGGCGCGGAGCTTGGCGGGGCGCTGGGGATCGCCATCCTTGGCAGCATCGGCGTGGCCGTCTACCGCGGCCGGCTGGCCGACGCCCTGCCCCCCGGCGTGCCGGGCCGTGCCGCCGCGGCCGCCCGTGACACCCTGGGCGGGGCGGTGGGCGTCGCCGCGCAGCTGCCCGCCGATGTCGGCGCGGCGCTGCTAGGCGCGGCCCGTGAAGCGTTCACCATGGGGCTGCAGGTGACCGCCGCGCTCAGCGCCGTGGTCGCCGTCGCCGTCGCCGTGCTGGCCACGGTCGGGCTCCGGGCGGTCCGCTCAACCTCCCAGGCCGCGCCCGACCAGCCGCCACCCGCTCCCACCCCCGCGCCAGCCGCCGTCGCCAAGCCCGAGCAGGCCGTCCAGGTCATCCGGGTGGGCTCGGGCTGCCTTGCATGCCCTCCGGGAGAACGCACCCTCACCGACGTCCAAGACACCTAGAAGGAGCTCCGCCTGTGTCGTCCCCTACCGGTAGGCAGAACCTGTCAATGCCCGCGAACCGGCAGACCACCGCGTTGCTTCCAGGTGCGACCACTGCGCCGCCACTGCCCGTGGAGAGCCGCGAGCAGCTCGTCTACCTGCTCACGCAGGCCTGCGAGCTGGAGCAGGGCGTGTTGTGCGAGTACCTGTTCGCGCTGTACTCCCTCAAAGACGATCCCCAGGACGGGCTCGGCAGCGAGCAGCTCGCCCAGGTCGCCAGCTGGGGACGGACCCTCTCCGAGGTCGCCGTCCAAGAGATGCTGCACCTGGCGCTGGCCACCAACCTGCTGACCGCGGTCGGCGCCGGGCCGCACTTCCACCGGCCGAACTTCCCCATCCGCTGCCAGTGGTACCCGCCGGACGTGCGGCTGGGGCTGGTGCCGTTCGGTGAGGCGGCGCTGCGCCATTTCATGTACCTGGAGCGCCCCGACAGCATCGACCTGGAGGACCCCGCGGCCTTCGCGGCCATCTGCGATTGCCGGCCGCTGACCGCAACCCCGACCACGCTGATGGCCGCCCCGCAGAACTACCATACCGTCGGCCACCTGTACCGCAGCATCGAGCACGGCTTTGCCCAGCTGGTCGAGCGCTACGGCGAGGCGGGCGTGTTATTCGGCCCGCCCCACGCGCAGGCAACCCCCGAGGTGTTCGGCTGGCGGGAGCTGGTACCGGTGACCGACCTGGCCTCGGCCCGGGCCGCCATCGAGCTGATCGTCGAGCAGGGCGAGGGCGCGGGCGGCGACTGGCGAGAGGCCCACTTCGGTCGCTTCTCGACCATCCTCGACGAGTTCCTTGCGGCGACCCGGGCGGACCCGGACTTCTCGCCCGCCCGGCCGGCGCGGCCCGCCTACGTCCGCCGCCCCCCCGACCAGCCCCAGGCGACCATCATCAGCGACCCGCTCACCGCGCAGGTTGCGGACCTGTTCGACACCGCCCACCAGACGATGCTGCAGGCGCTGTGCCGCTGCTTCATGCACAGCGACGAGACCGACGACGAGGTGAGCACCCTGGTGGGCACCGCTGTGCGGCTGATGGCGGGGGTGCTGCGGCCGCTGGGGTCGGTGCTGACCACCCTGCCGCTCGGTCCCGACCACCCTGGGGAGCTGGCCGGCCCGGCGTTCTACATGGTGCATCCTTCCCAGTTCATGCTCCCGTACCGGGAGGCGGCCTGGAAAGTCATGGTCCAGCGGCTGGGCGAGATGGGCGACGCCTGCGCGCGTCTCGGCCTCGAGGCCGGCCTTGGCCAGGTCGCCGGGCTGGAGCCGAACGTCCGGGCCATCGCCGCCGGGTTGCAGGCTCACCTGGACGAGCGGACTTGACGGCGTGGATGGCCTTGCTCCTGTGGCCGACCTCGGTCAGGCGGACGGGGACCGGCCCGAACGGGGGCTCAAACGGGGGTTCATTTGAGAGAGACGCGGTCCAGCCAGAAGTCCAGCAGGGCGGCGTCGCCGAGCACCTCGACCCGCTCGCTGTCGGCGGGCAGCCGGCGCCAGAAGACCCGCAGGACGTCGGCGAGCGGTCCGCGCAGCGCGACGGTGGCCTTCTCGTGGCCGCGGCGCCACGTGAAGCCGTCTGTCCCGAGCTCGATGAGCCACTCGGCCGCCAGGCCGGGCTCGGCGTCGGTGGCGTGGAGGTGGATGCTCCTGCCCGGGCCGCGCAGCTCCGCAAGGCGCGGCGACGAGCTGGCGACCTGCGGGTCGCTGACCAGCTCCAGCAGCTCGTCGACGGCGTCGGCGGCCAGCTCCGGCGCGACGGTGTAGTCGGCGTGGACGGTGCCGGCCGCATCGGCGCGGTGGATCACCAGGTCGTTGGCCGCACGGCGGGCCCAGAAGGCGGTGCTCCGCGCAAACACCCAGACCCTCGCCTCGGCGTCGGGGCCCGCGTCTCGCAGCGTGCCGGCGAACCTCGCGGCCGCGCCGGCGAGCCAGGCGTCCAGCGTCGCCGGGTCGTCGCCGTCCGGCCCGGCCACGCCGGGAACCTGCCTGCCCGGGTCCTCGACGGGCGTCCCGGTCCGAACGGCCGTCTCGACCGACCGGAGGTTGCCGCCGATGTGCCGGACGAGCTCGGCCAGCGTCCAGTCGGGGCAGGTCGGCACGGTCACCGACAGGTCAGCGCCCCGCAGGATGTCCCTGAGCAGGTCGGTCTGCGCGATGACCTCGTCGCAGTAGCGGTCGTGCGCCAGGAGTGTCATAGGGGCGCCATGATACCGGCAAGCCCCGACGGTCCCGCCGTGTTGCCGCTGCAGGATCTTCCCCTACCATCGGGGGTGCCATGGAGGTGAGCAAACCCGTTCTCGTCACGGTCGACGACGACCCTGGGGTGTCGCGCGCGGTCGCGCGGGACCTGCGGCGGCAGTACGGGCAGGACTACCGGGTCATGCGGGCCGAGTCGGGGCCGCAGGCGCTCGAAGCGCTGCGGGAGATGAAGCTCCGCGGCGACACGGTGGCGGTGCTGCTGGCCGACTACCGCATGCCGGTGATGAGCGGCCTGGACTTCCTCGAGCAGGCCATGGACCTGTTCCCACACGCCCGCCGGGCGCTGCTGACCGCCTACGCCGACACCGACGCCGCGATCCAGGCGATCAACGTGATCGACCTCGACCATTACCTGCTGAAGCCGTGGGACCCGCCCGAGGAGAAGCTCTACCCGGTCGTCGACGCGCTGATCGAGCTGTGGCGCGCCACCGGGGACGAGGCGGTCACCGACACCCAGATTGTCGGGCACCGCTGGTCGGCGCGCTCGTTCGAGGTGCGGGACTTCCTGGCGCGGAACTCGGTGCCCTACCGCTGGCTCACCGTCGAGCAGCCGGAGGGCCGGCGGCTGCTCGAGGCCGCCGGGCTGGACGCCACCAGCATCCCGCTGGTGGTGACGCCCGCCGGCGACGCTCTGGTCGACCCGGGCGTCGAGGAGCTGGCCGCCCGGGTGGGCCTGTCCACCACGCCGGCCACCGACTTCTACGACACCGTGATCGTCGGTGGCGGGCCCGCCGGCCTCGGCGCGGCGGTGTACGCCGCGTCGGAGGGGCTGCGCACGGTCCTGGTCGAACGGCAGGCCACCGGCGGGCAGGCGGGCCAGAGCTCGAGGATCGACAACTACCTCGGCTTCCCAGACGGCGTCAGCGGTGCGCAGCTCACCGACCGGGCACGCCGCCAGGCCCACCGGTTCGGCGCGGAGATCCTCACCGCCCGCAACGTCGCCGGCCTCGAGGTGCGGGGCTCGTCCCGGGTGGTCCGCTTCGGCGACGGCGGCGAGGTCGCCGCCCACACGGTGGTGCTCGCCACCGGTGTGGCCTACCACAAGCTCAACGTGCCGGGCGCCGACCGGCTCACCGGCCTGGGGGTGTTCTACGGGTCGGCCGCGACCGAGGCGCCCACGTGCGCCGGGGAGGACGTCTACGTGGTCGGCGGGGCCAACTCCGCCGGCCAGGCCGCCGTCTTCCTGTCCAGGCACGCGCGGAGCGTCACGCTGCTGGTGCGCGCCGACGGCCTGGAGCGCTCGATGTCCTACTACCTCATCCGGCAGATCCACGACACGCTCAACATCCAGGTGCGACCCCACACCCAGGTGGTCAAGGCCGCGGGCGGGGAGCACCTGGAGCGCATCAGCCTCTGCGACACCCACACCGGCACTGTGGAGGAGGTGCCCGCGAACTACCTGTTCGTGTTCATCGGCGCGGCGCCGTGCACCGAGTGGCTCGACGGCGTGATCGAGCGTGACCCCAAGGGATTCGTGCTCACCGGCCCGGACCTGCTGGTCGGCGGGGAGCGGCCGACCGGCTGGACGCTCGACCGGGACCCCTATCACCTGGAGGGCAGCGTGCCAGGCATCTTCGCGGCCGGCGACGCGCGCGCCAACTCGGTGAAGCGGGTCGCGTCCGCGGTCGGCGAGGGCGCGATGGCCATCCAGCTCGTGCACCGCTACCTGGAGGCCCAGTGACCGAGCGGCTCGGCGCCGGCGCCCTCCGGGAGCTGTTCCTGTTCGAGAAGCTGAGCGACGAGCAGCTCGCCTGGCTCGCCGGGCGCGGCGAGGTCAGAAGCTACCCGGCCGGTACGACCGTCTACACGGCGGGCCAGCCCGCGACCCTTCTGTACGTGCTGCTGGACGGCACGCTGTCGCTGTCGGTGCGGGCAGGCGGCACCGAGATCGAGATGAACCGGACCGACTACCGGGGCACCTACGCCGGCGCGTTCCTGGCCTACCTGGACGTGCCGCTCGCGCGCTTGTACGTCGGCACTCTCCGTGCCGTGACCGGCTGCCGCTTCTGGGAGCTGCCCGCCGCCGACTTCGGCTGGGCGGTGCGGGAGTGGTTCCCGATGGCGACGCACCTGCTGCAGGGCTTCGCCGCCCAGGGGATGGCCACGCAGGAGACGGTCAGCACGCGTGAGCGGCTGGTCGCCCTGGGCACGGTCACCGCGGGGCTCACCCACGAGCTGAACAACCCGGCGACCGCCGCGGCCCGCGCCACCGCGACCCTCTACGAGCGGCTGGCGGGGCTGTGGGGCGAGCTGGCCGCGCTCACCAACGGCGAGCTTGCGGCCGGCCAGCTCGCCACGCTGGTCGACCTGGTGCGCCGGGCCCACAGCCGCCGCCCCGACCAGATGCCCATGTCACCGTTGCAGGCGTCCGACCGTGAGGACGAGCTGGGCGGCTGGCTGGAGGACCACGGCGTGGCCGGCGGCTGGCACCTCACGCCGGCGCTGGTCGCCGCCGGCATAGACACTTCCTGGCTCGAGCAGGTCGCCGCGAGCGTCCCCGCCAAGCTGCTCCCGCACGCTGTGGGCGTCCTCGCTGTCACCTGCGAGGCCGACAGCCTGCTCGACGAGCTCGCCGACGCGGCCACGCGCATCTCCAAGCTCATCGGCTCGGCCAAGCAGTACACCCAGATGGACCGCAGCCCCCTGCAGCTCCTCGACGTCCACGACGGGCTCGAATCGACCGTGACGATGCTCGGCCACAAGCTCGGCGCGGGCGTCGACGTGGTGCGCGACTATGACCGCTCGCTGCCGCGGCTGTCCGCCTACGCGGGCGAGCTGAACCAGGTGTGGACCAATCTCATCGACAACGCCATCGACGCCATGGACGGCCGTGGCACCCTGACGGTACGCACCCGCCGCGATGGTGACTGCGTGATGGTCGAGATCGGCGACACCGGGCCGGGCATCCCCGAGTCGATCCGCGACCGCATCTTCGAGCCGTTCTACACCACCAAGCCGGTGGGCAAGGGCACCGGTCTCGGCCTGGACATCTGCTGGCGGATCGTCGTGCAGCGCCACAAGGGCGACCTGCGCGTCACCTCCGCCCCCGGCGACACCCGCTTCCAGGTCCTGCTCCCCATGGGTGGTCCCCCCACCCAGTAGCGGCAGTCGGCGGCGCGTGCATTTACGGCTTGCGCCCGACGCCACAAAACGAATCGACCTCGGCAGGCAGGCCGGACGTGCTTGGCTCGGGGCGCCACCGTGGAGGGGAGACGACGCCGGGCTCCACGAGCTCGAGACCGTCGAAGAAGCGAGCGATCCGGTCAGGGCTGCGGAGGTGGTAGGTCGGGTTGGCGGACTCATTCCAGATGCGTGCGGCCTCCACGACCGCCTCGCTGGTGTCGCTGCCGTCGTTCATCGTCAGGTAGCTACCGGAGGGCACGGCGTCCATGAGCCGTCTGACGATCGACTGCGCCTCGTCGTCGTCGGCGATGTGCC
The DNA here is from genome assembly GCA_046727955.1 of bacterium. Classification (GTDB taxonomy): domain Bacteria; phylum Actinomycetota; class CALGFH01; order CALGFH01; family CALGFH01; genus DASVXQ01. Next base: position 12,172 of record JBKPDO010000066.1, read on the forward strand.
CCAGGATTCCCATCAGCATGATCGCGACCGGCTGGCTGAAGTCCAGCGTCCCGGCCGCTTCCTGCAGGATCTTGTCGGGGTCGCGCAGGTCCGCGTCGATGTAGGCGGTGGCGCCCTCGGGGCTGCTGGTGAGCAGCGCGCGGGCGTGCACCAGGACGATGGGATCGTTGTCGACGTAGACGATGCGGGACTCCGGCGCCACCGCCTGCGCGACCTCGTGGGTATTGCTGGCGGTGGGCAGGCCGGTGCCGATGTCGAGGAACTGACGGATGCCCGCCTCACCGGCCAGGTACCGGACCGCACGGACGAGGAAGGCCCGGGAGGCGCGAGCGTTCTCCACCATCTCCGGGAAGGCCTTGACAATCTGGTCGCCGACCTGGCGGTCGGCGGGGTAGTTGTCCTTGCCGCCGAGCCAGTAGTTCCAGATCCGGGCCGTCTGTGGCACCGTGGCGTCGAACTTCGGCTCCTGCTGCTGGCCTAGGGAGGACGAGCTGTCTGCCACGGCGGTGCCTCTCCTTATGTTGGTTGTGCGGCTCTGATGTCACCACACAACTTAGACTCTCGCCAGCGACGCCGATATGTCAACGCCGGCCGCTCAGACATCCGGCTCGACCTCTTGTGCTTCCAGGGTGGCGGAGGCTGAGACGCCGCGGGTGGTGAACTGAACCGGCCAGCGGGGCGACCGCCGTCAACCCGGGTGGCCTGGGATCCAGTTGGTGCCGGCGAGGGGGACCCTGGCCATGGCGGCGGCCTCGACGGTCAGGGCGACCAGGTCCTCGGGCTCGAGATGGTGGACGTTGGACTTGCCGCAGGCCCGGGCCAGGGTGGTCAGCTCCATGGTCAGCGCCTTCAGGTAGTCGGCGTCCGGCGCGAACGGCCGAGTCGGGTCCTCTGGTGGCGAGGGCGGCGAGCATGGGCACGAGCATCTCGCCCAGCCGCGGCTCCAGTGTCGGGTCTTTCAGGTGCAGACCAACGATCCCACACACACGCGGCTCCTCTCGGCAAGACACTCTTGACGACCGGAGACTGTCCACTCAGGATACACATTGTTTCCTATTGGGCAACAGCTTGGGCAACAGCCCAAGAGACGCCCCAAAGCCCCGGCGCGTGGGAGGTTCCATCATGGGAGATCCTCGGGACGACCTGAAGCAGCGCGCGGCGGAGGACGGGATCGAGTTCTTCTTCGCGATGTTCGTGGACATGCACGGCAAGCCGTGCGCCAAGCTCATCCCGGCGTCCTCGTTCGACGTGATGATGGACGGCGCCGCTGTCTCAATTGGGCGCAAGCCCTTCTCAACCGCACAAGTTGCCTTGAGCTTGAGGCACCGCGCGTTTCCCTGCAAGTAGTAATGTTTCATTACGCGATACAGTCGATCTCGACCCTCCCGCCACGAGCAGGCGGTGCGCTACCTTGGGGGCCAGGAGGAGACCGGATGGTGCAGGCGATGGCGCGGGAACCGCAACCGGGCGAGCCCGGGCGTCCAGAGGTGAGCGCCGAGGAGCTCGAGGCCGCCCTCGGCACGGTGATCGCCCAGCGGGTGCGCGAATACCGGCTCCAGCTCGGCCTCACCGTGGGCCAGCTCGCCGCTCAGAGCGGCCTCTCCAAGGGAATGCTCTCCAAGATGGAGAACGCCCAGGCGTCTCCGAGCCTGGCAACGCTCGCCCGGCTCTCGACCGCGCTGTCGATGCCGATCACATCCTTCTTCCGGGGCCTCGACGAGGAGCGCGACGTCTTCTACGTCAAGGCCGGCCAGGGCATGGACATCCAGCACCCCGGCAGGCGGGCGGGCCACCGCTACCAGATCCTCGGCAGCATGCGCGGCCCCTCCAGGCGCATGGAGCCGGTGCTGGTGACGCTGATGGAGCGCAGCGAGGTCTTCCCCGCCTACCAGCACCCGGGCACCGAGCTGATCTACATGCTCGCCGGCAGCATGGAGTACGGCGTCGGCAGCTCCACCTACCTGCTCGAGCCGGGCGACGCGCTGCAGTTCAACGGCGAGGTCACCCACGGCCCCGCCAAGCTCGACGCCCTGCCGATCCAGTTCCTCACGGTGAAGGCATACGGCGCCGCCCCCGGACCGTAATACCGCTGACCTCGCCACTGTTCACCACAGGTGGACATTGTTTCCTATGGGAGTTATGGTCAACTCGGCGCCGGCGCGCGGCGCTCTGACTCCTGGGAATCCTGCGGGGTGAGCGAACTGAGCGGCAACGGGAAACCTGCCAGGTACTCCGCGCTCAGCCTGGTCCGCCGCGGGCTGGCCCGCGCGGACTGGCCCCGGAGCTTCCACCACCACGATCTCGAGCGCGCCTACGACGTGGTGATCGTCGGCGCCGGCGTGCACGGGCTCGCCACCGCCCACTACCTCGCGGCCAACCACGGCATCACCAAGGTGGCCGTGCTGGACAAGGGCTATATCGGCGGAGGAGGCTCAGGCCGCAACACCTTCGCAAGCAGGTCGAGAACATCCGCCTGCACGGTGTCACCCCGGTGGTCGCCATCAACGCCTTCCCTGGCGACCACCCCTCGGAGCACCGGGCCGTGCGCGAGATCGCCGACGGGCTCAGCGTCCGCTCGGCGGTGTGCATGCATTTCGCCGACGGCGGCCGCGGCGCGGTCCAACTCGCCGAGGCGGTCGCCGAGGCAGCCGAGGAGCCGAGCGAGTTCCGTCTCCTCTACCCCGACGAGGCAAGCCTCAAGGAGAAGATCGAGACCATCGCCACCAGAGTCTACGGCGCCGCCGGGGTCGAGTACGACCTGGCCGCCGCCCGCCAGCTCGACACCTACGAGCGCAATGGCTTCGGCCGCCTGCCCGTGTGCGTCGCCAAGACGCACCTGTCGATCTCCTCCGACCCGGCGCTCAAGGGCGCGCCGACCGGCTGGATCCTGCCCGTGCGGGAGGTGCGCGCCTCGGTCGGCGCCGGCTTCATCTACCCGATCTGCGGAGACATGCGGACGATGCCAGGCCTTGGCCTGCACCCGGCAGCGGAGCGCATCGATATCGACGCCGACGGCGAGATCGAGGGCCTGTCGTGACCCATCCTGTCCGGCCCTTCGTTGTGCGCTCATGGCTGAAATGAACCAGATCGAGAGCTTGGCGGCGCGCCTTCCGTACCTGGATCAGCGAGCCGGACGAGGAGGCGCTCGCCGACGCGATCATCTTCTTCGATTTCCGCCAGGTGCACGGCAGCCTCGACGCGGAGTCGGCGCTGCGGCCATTGGTGCAGAGCGCCGCCGATCACCCCATGTTCCTCGCGAGCCTGGCCAGGACGGCGCTGCGGCGCGAGTCGCCGCTGGACTTCCTGGGCCAGCTCCGTGGCGTCCGCCGTGGCGAGCATCGCCATCAGCTCGACCTGAAGCTCCACGGGATCGCGGCGATCGTCGACCTGGCGCGCCTGTTTGCGCTGGAGGCCGGCCTGCCGGAGACCAACACCCTGGCGCGCCTGCGCCTTGCGGACGGCCGCAGCACCATCGAGACAGTCACCAGCGATCTCGCCGAAGCGTTCCAGTACCTTCAGGAGGTCCGCCTGCGTCACCAGGCTGCCCAGCTGCGCGCCGGGCAGGTCCCCGACAACTACGTCGCCCTGTCGGACCTCAGCAACCTCGAGCACCGCTGGCTCAAAGACCTCTTCCGTCTGATCCAGATCTGCCAGGAAAGCGTCCGCGCCCACCTCCAAGGCGTTGTCACGCATCGAGGATCTTGAACAGGACAGCGCCAAGGGCACGGGCCAGGTGGGCGAGGCGCGGGGCTCAGCGGGGGGCGTCGAGGACTCTGGTCACCGCGTCGCGGATCAGGGCGCGGACGGCGGCCGGGTCGTCGAGGTCGAAGCCGACCACGAGGCCGTCCTTGAGCGCGACCAGGACGTCCGCCGTCCGCTCCGCGTCCGGTCGGCCGTCAGCGGCCAGCAGATCCCGCAGCAGCTCGCGGAACCAGCGTCGATGATCGGCGATGGCCTGGCGCGCGGGGTGGGCCGGCGTCCTGATCGAGTGGGTCATGTCGGGGACCCTGCCGACCGGTCCGCTCGAGATCCACGGCGTGGACCGGTTCACACTCGAGGACGGGTAGGCGACCCACGGGGTCGCCTACTTCGACCCACGGCCAATGCTCGCCGGCTGAGTCGATCTGACCAGTTATAGGCAGCAAGGGTATTCCGGTATATTCTTCGCCGTTGGCATTCTCTGAACGCCCTGGAGTTCACATGGACTACGAGGCACCCAGCCCCCCTGCAGCTCCAGTCGCAACGCTCCACCAGCGGCTTCCCCTTGGGTTACGTGCAGACGGCGAGATGACCCGCAGAGGGGTCATCTGCGCCTTTGTGCTCGGCACGATCGCCGTATTCCTCGCTTTTCCCCTGGGAATCCTCGGCATCGTGCTGAGCAACATGGGCATGAACCGCGTCACGACCAAGCCCGAAACCGCACGCAAGCTCGTTGCCTGGTCTTGGGCGATCTTCGCCGTAACAGACTCCATCGTGGTCCTCGCGCTCGTCGCTGCCCTCATCTCACGCTTGTGAGGAGCAGCAAGCGATACGTTATTGAGTCAGAGCCGGCTTCCCGGCTTCACGCGCGCTCCTGCACCGAAGGCACGGACGGCTCGTCCAGTGTGGCGTTCACGCCGATCCCGACATTCCCCTGGAGCGCCCGCGAGACCGCGCAGGTTCGCTACCTCACGCGCGGCAACGTGCTTCCCACGCGGCAAGGTCAAGGCGCGAAAGGTGCCTGGCGCGGCGCTCAGGCGCTGGCGGCCTGCTCGGCCACGCGCCGGCGGACGTCGTCCATGTCGATCGCCCTGACCTTGGCGATAAGGTCCTCGAGAGCCGGCTCGGGCAGCGCGCCGGGCTGCGCGTACAGCACCACGTTGTCGCGGATGATCATCAGCGTCGGGATCGACATGATCCCGAACGCGGCGGCCAGCTCCTGCTGCGCATCGGTGTCTACCTTGCCGAAGACGATGTCTGCGTGCCGCTGCGAGGCCTGCTCGAACACCGGCGCAAACCACTGGCACGGCCCGCACCAGGCGGCCCAGAAGTCGACCAGCACGATGCCGTCGCCGCTGGTGACCTCGTCGAAATTGTCCTTGGTCAGCTCGAGCGTCGCCATGATGACAATCCTTTCCCAGCTTTGTCCCAGAGATACCCCACTGGGCATGCAACAGCCTCCAGCCGACGATGCATTCCGTCGCCGCTCTCCTGTGCGGCGCCGCATCCGATCAGGTCAGGCGAGCGAGAGGAACAGCCGCTCCAACTGGGCCTGGTCGGCAGAGGGCCCCTCTCCGGCCGCCTGCTCGCTGAGGCACTGCTGCAGCCCGCTGGCGATGAGCTTGAAGCCAGCGCGGTCCAGCGCGCGGGAGACGGCGGCGAGCTGGGTGACGACGTCGGCGCAGTCGCGGCCCCCCTCCAGCATGCCGATGACGCCCCGTAGCTGACCCTCGGCGCGGCGCAGCCGCCTGATCGTGTCGCTGGCGGCGCTCCGGTCGAGTTGCATGCTTCCTCCTCCTGCGCCGGTGCTATTCCCCCATCGGCGCCTGCCGGGCCATCAGCTCTGGCCGCCCGTCAGCCGCGCCGGCACGTCTATGATGCCCCCATTGGTATCCGTCCTGCTCGGTTGGCCTCGAGGGCGCCCGGACCGGGGCGCGGCTCGACCTCCCGCGGAGTGACCTCCTGGCCGCAGCGCGCGCACACCCGGCGGTCCGTCACTCCGCCTCCGCAGCCGCGGTGGCGAAACACCAGCGGCGGGCGCCCGCCCATGACATCGCGGTCTCCCCATGCCATCAGGGCCACGATGACCGGGAAGATGACCGGGAACAGGTCCAGGCCCTTCTGGGTCGGCCGGTACTCGTAGCGGTCGGGGCGCCGCCGGCGGCGCCGCGGCTGGTGCTCTGGTGGTGTTCTTCCTGCTCCCGGCCAGGCCCCGCGCGCACCCCGACGAGACCCGCCCGCACCCGCGGGCAGCGAGTTTTCAGCCTGGCGCCACCGTCGGAAGCGCCACCGTCGGAAGCGCCACCGCCGGAAGCGCCACCGCCGGCATCAGAACGCCCTGAACGGCGCGCACCGGGACGCTCGAGTTGCTACGTCGATCAGCGCTCCGGGACCGTGAGGATTAGCCGGGCGACCTCCCGTGGCTCGTCCATCTGCACGTAGTGGCGGGCGTCGGGCAGCAAGAACAGCTCCGAGGTCGGCAGCAGCTCGTGGAAGCGCCGCGCCACCCGGGTGTTCAGGTACGGGTCGGCGGCGCCGAAGACGACGCGGACCGGGCGGGTGAACCGCTGCAGCCTTGGGACCGCCGCGTCCCCGGCCCTGATCGTGGCCGGCAGGTCCTGGTTGAGCCCGAAGAACGCCTCGTGGGTAGAGGGGCTGGCTTCGAACTGCTGGTACAGCAGCGGCAGGAACTGCTCGCGGACCTGCGGGTCGCGGAAAAACCGTCGCACCTGCCACTGGTACATGCGCCGGAAGACCAGGTCGCCGAACAGCCGCGACACCGGGCGGGTCACCCACCGGACCGCGGGGGTGGAAAACAGCCAGATCGCCTCCGGCGACCGCAGCCCGGGCGTGTTGCAGTAGTAGGTGTTGAGCAGCACCAGCGCCGCGACCCGCTGCGGGTGCGCAAGCGCCCAGTTGATCGCGGGTGGGCCGGAGGCGTCGTGAGCCACCGGCACCACCGAGCCGAGCTGCAGGTGCTCGAGCACGGCGTCAAGGTCGCCGACCTGGTTGGCGGCCGTGTACGGATAGTGGGTGGGCTTGTCGGAGGCGCCCCACCCCAGGAAGTCGAAGGTGATGACCCGCCGTGGCGGGTTCAGGTGCGGGACGAGGCGGTCGTACAGGTGCAGGTTGTCGGGGAAGCCGTGCATGAGGACGATGGCTGGTTCCTGGCCTGGGTAGTCCCGCGCGTAGAGCCAATGCGGGCCGCGGGGGACGCGGTGCTCCCGGTAGCCCCGCCCGCTGGGCGTGGCCGCCCCGGTCCGGTCGGCCTGCGATTCCCGTTCCATGGGTCTCCCTCGCTGTTGCTGTTGATACGTTCAGCACGCTAGGGCTGGCCCGGGGTGGGGGCGTCACCCGAAGGTGGACCTGGGGGTGGAATCTCTCGCCGCACCCGGGCGGTACCCGAATGGACTGATGGCTTGGCTCGCTTGGGCCGCGCACTACACGCACTACAATGGCCGCGCCCGGGCCGCGCACGGCTGCCCTGGCCGGCTGCCAGGATGTAGGACTGATGATCGAGCCGCCCACCAGCCCCACCGCAGACGGCGCACCGGCGCGGGATGTGCTGGTGGCCACCAAGTTCCACGTCCCGCGCGCGGGCTTTGTGCCGCGCCCTCAGCTACTGGCGCGCCTGGCCCGTGGAATCGGCCGCGGGCTCACCGTGGTCTGCACTCCGGCCGGGTTCGGCAAGACGACCCTGCTTGGCGACTGGGCCCGGCGCAGCCGCCGGCCGGCCGCGTGGCTCTCGCTGGACGCCGCCGACAACGACCCGGCGCGGTTCTGGCGGTATGTCGCCACGGCACTAGAGCCCGTCCGACCCGGGCTGGGAAAGCAGATCGCCACGTTGCTCCGCGGCCCGCAGCAGCCGCCGTGCGAGGCCGTGGCGACCGTGGTGATCAACGAGCTGACGCGCCTGCCCGGTGAGGGCGAGGTCGTGCTGATCCTGGACGACTATCACCTGATCGAGGCGCCGCCGGTCCACGACAGCGTCACCTTCCTCCTCGAGCGGCTGCCGCCGGGACTGCGCCTGGTGCTCGCCAGCCGCACCGACCCGCCGCTGCCGCTGGCGCGGCTGCGCGCCAGCGGTCAGCTCGCCGAGCTGCGCGCCGCCGACCTGCGCTTCTCCGTGGACGAGACCGCCGCGTTCCTGCGGGAGACCACCGGGCTCGACCTGCCCGCGGCGTCGCTTGCCGCGTTGCAGGACCGCACCGAGGGGTGGGCGGCCGGGGTGCAACTGGCCGCGCTGTCGTTACAGGGGCACGCCGATCCGGCCGGGTTCGTGGCGACGTTCGCCGGGACCAACCGCTACGTACTCGACTACCTGACCGAGGAGGTGCTGGCCCGCCAGCCCGAGCACCTCGTCGACTTCCTGCTGGAGACCTCGGTGCTGGACCGGCTGAGCGGTCCGCTGTGCGCCGCGGTCACCGGCCGGACCGACAGCCAGCAGCTACTGGAGGAAATCGACCGGGCCAACCTGTTCCTTGTGCCGCTGGACGAGGTGCGCGGCTGGTGGCGCTACCACCACCTGTTCGCCGACCTGCTGCGCGCCCGCGTTGCGCACGAGCGGCCCGAGCGAGTACCCGAGCTGCACCGGGCCGCGGCCGCCTGGCACGAGGCGCACGGGTTCGCCGACGATGCGGTGCGGCACGCCGTGGCCGCCGGCGAGGTTGTCTGGGCGGCCAAGCTGGTGGAGCGGCACGTGGAGGCGCTGCTGCGGCGCAGCGAGGGCGCGACGCTTACCCGCTGGCTTGCCGCGCTGCCCACGGAGACGATCCACTCCCGGGCGCGCCTGTGCCTGGCACAGGCGGTCTCCGCCGTCGTCGGCAGCCGGCTGGAGGCGGTCGAGCCGCTGCTGGCCGACGCCGAGCGCGCGGTCGCCGCCACTGGCGATGAGCCGCACGAGCCGTCGGTCGGGCGGGCGCTGAGCGTGCTGGCCAACGTCCCTGCGTCGATCGCGTTCCTGCGTGCCGAGCTCAGCCGCCTCCGCGGCGATGCGGCGCGTGCGGTCGCCTGCGACCAGCAGGCCCTGAGGCACCTGGGCGAGGGTGACTGGTTGCTGCGCTCCCAGGTCGCCTGGAACCTCGCGGTGGCGGACTGGCTGCGCGGCCGGCTCGGGCAGGCCGAGCACGCCTTGGCGGAGGTGGTCGCCGCGCGGCGGGCGGCCGGCGAAGGCTACCTGGCGATGCGGGTGGGCTATGACCTCGCCAAGGTCCAGCACAGCCAAGGCCGCCTGGGGGCGGCGCTGGCCAGCCTCCGGCAGGGCCTGGAGACCGCCGGCAAGACCGGCCCCGGGCCGGCGCACGTCGGCATGGCGCACGTGGGCCTGGCCGAGGTGCTGTACGAACGCGACGAGCTCGACGCCGCCCGCGAGCACGCCAGCCAGAGCGTCGCGCTGTGCCAGCGGCTGGCCTTCACCCAGCCGCTGGCCACCGGCCTTGGGATGCTGGCCCGGATCCGGCAGGCACTGGGCGATCCGGCCGGCGCGCTGGAGGCGATCGGCCAGGCCGAGCGGGTCGAGCTGAGCCCGCAGGTGGTCACCCTGCTCAACCCCGTGCCGGTGTGGCGGGCACGGCTGCTGCTCGCCGCGGGTGAGGTCGCCGAGGCCGCCGGCTGGGCCGAGGGGCGTGGGCTCCAGGCCGACGACCGGCCGAGCTACCCGCGGGAGGGCGAGTATCTGGTCCTGGCGCGGGTGCTGTTGGCCGCCCAGGAGCCCGACCGGGCGCTCGGGCTGCTCGAGTGGCTGCACGGCCAGGCGGCGGCCCAAGGGCGGACGGGCAGCGTCATCGAGGTGCGGGCGCTGCAGGCGCTGGCGCGCACGGCCGGCGGCGAGCAGGCCGCCGCGTTGACCGCCTTGGCCGAGGCGCTGCTGCTGGCCGCACCCGAAGGCCACGTGCGGGTGTTCGTCGACGAGGGCGCACTCATGGCCCGCCTGCTCGGCAGGCTTACTGCCGCCCTGCGCGCCGGGGAGGTCAGGCCCTCCGCTGAGGTTCCGCCGCACTTCCTGGACCGGCTGGCGCGGGCGTTCCAGCCGGGCGGCGCGCGCGCCGCCCCGCGCGCCGATCGTGACACCGCCGCGGTCGCGGGGCTGGTCGAGCCGCTGAGCGACCGTGAGCTGCAGGTGCTGGGGTTGCTGGCCGCCGGCAAGTCCAATCAGCAGATCGCCGACGAGCTCGTGGTGGTGCTCGATACCGCCAAGAAACACGTCGGCCACATCCTCGACAAGCTCGGCGCGGCCAACCGGACCCAGGCCGTCGCCCGCGCCCGAGCGCTGGGCCTGCTGCGGTAGGCCCGCGCTCGCCGCTCGGTCACCGGTTCGGTTCGGGTACCGCTTCGGTTCGGGTACCGCCCGGCGGTGCCAGCAGAGTCCACCCCCACGTCCACTTTCGGGTGACGCCCCCGGCTCCTGGCGGCCCTAGGATCCTGCCCGACCCGTGCCGAACCGGACTGTATGCCCGCCGTAGGGGGCGACTCATGAGGATCATGCTGGAGCGGGCGTTTGTGGTGAACGCCCCCCGCTCGGCGGCCTGGGAGCACCTCAGCAGGGTCGAAGCCTGGCCGAGCTGGGCCACCCACATCCGGCGTGTCCGGCTCGACCCGCCGGGCGAGGTGACCGCGCGGTCGCGAGGCCGCTTTCTGCTGCGGGGCGGACTGCGCTCCACCTTCGCCATGACCGAGTTCGACCCACCGTCCAGCTGGACCTGGGTCGGCCCGTTGCTGTGGTTGACCATCCACTATGACCACCGGTTCGAGCCGCTGGACCATCGCCGTACCCGGCTGGTGTGGACGGTGGCGGCCGAGGGGCGCGTGGGGTGGCTGGGTCGGGTCTTCGCGGCCGGGTACGGGCGCAACCTCGACCGAGCCATCCCCAACCTGCAACGCGAACTGGATCAGGCCGGCCACGAGCGCAGCCAGCGCGATTAGGTTGAGGGACTCCCCACGCGAGGAGGGTGTCATGACAGAGGCGACCAACAAGAAGCAGGCAGCCGCGGCGAGCCGGATGGTCCAGGTTCCTGGCGGGTGGCTCCACGTCACCGACTATCCGGGCCAGGAGCCGGCGCTGGTGCTGATGCACGGCTTCCCGGACGACTCACGGATCTATGACCGTCTCGCTCCGCTGCTGGCACCCCGCCGGGTCGTAGCTCTGGATTGGCTCGGCTACGGTCGCTCGGAACGCGTCGAGCCGGGCCCCGACGACGCTCATCACCAACAAGAGCTGCGCGCTGTGCTCGACTCGCTGCAACTCGACCGCGTGGCCCTGGTCGGTCATGACGCGTCCGGGCCGGACGCCATCGACTACACCCTGAGCGACCCCAGTCGGGTGGATCAGCTGATCCTGCTCAACACCTACTACGGGCATGCGGCGGCGCTGCGGCTGCCGGAGATGATTCGACTGCTCGCCGACCCGAACCTCACACCCATGGCGGACGCGATGATCGCCGACCCAGCCCAGCGGCTGTGGCTGCTCGGCCACACCGCACGGCAGTTCGGGATCGACCTGGCGGACCAGAGCGGTGTCGCCATTACCTCGATACAGCCGCAGTTCTTCGGTGGCGCGGACGGCCCTGATGCGCTGGCCGCGGTCCGCGCCTGGACCGCGGCCCTGTATCCCTCGCTCGATCGGCAGGATGCCAACATCGCCGCTGGGCACCTGGCGGCCCTCGACCCGCCCGTCACGCTGGTGTTCGGCGCGGCCGACCGCTACCTCAACCCCGAGCTCGCGCGCCATCTGGCCGGCGTGTTCCGGCACGCGGACCTGCACCTGGTCGACGATGCCTCCCATTGGCCGCAGTGGGACCAACCCGAGCTGGTGGCGCAGTTGCTCGAGGCGCGGAGCTGAGCGACGAGACAGGAGACGACGTATGTCCATCAGGATTGCCGTGAACCTCCCCGTGAGCGACCTCGCCAGGTCGAGCCGCTTCTTCGCCGAGATGGGCTTCTCGTTCGACAAGCGGACCGCGGATGAGAGCACGAACGCCGTGGTCATCAGCGACGACATCTACGTGCTGCTGGTGGTGGAGCCGCGCTTCAAGACCATCACCAAGAAGGACATCCCTGACCCCTCCACCAGCACCGAGGCGGTCCTGCAGCTAAGTGTCGACAGCAGGCAGCGAGTCGACGAGCTGGTCGACAACGCCCTCGCCGCGGGCGGGCGGCCTGTGAGCGAGCCGAACGACCAGGGCTTCATCTACGGACGGAGCTTCCAGGACCTCGACGGGCATCACTGGGACGTGTTCTACATGGATCCAGCCATGCTGCAGGAACAGCCATAAGAGATGGGGTGCGCCCGCGCGGCGCGGCGGGCGGGTACCTGCTTACAGCGAGGTCGTGGCCGGCACGATCCGGGCGCCGTGCCCGCTGCGGGCCGCCTGGTAGAGCGCGTGCACGATCCGGCTCGCCTTCAGGCCGTCCCTGCCAGGGATCGGCACCGGGGTGCCGGCGAGCACAGCGGCGGCAAAGCCTTCGAACGCCAGGTGGCGTGCGTCGGCCAGGGTGGCACCCGGCGCCGCCGGCGCGAAGGCGCACTCCCGCCAGGCGCCTTCGTCGCGGGTGAACAGCGCGAGAGAGCCCACCGCCCACGGCGAGGGCAGCAGGATCTGTCCTCGGCTGCCGTAGAGCCGGTTCACCCAGCGCTCGCCGGGTCCCGTCCCACCCGGAAGGGACGCGGCGGCCTCAAGGCTGCCGAAGGCGCCGTTTGAGCACGAGAAGATCGCCAGGGCGAGGTCCTCGACGTCGCCTGGGCACGCGAGGTTGGCCGTCACCGCCTCGACGTGCTCGACCTCCAGGTCGGTGATCCACAGGACCGCGTCCAGGTCGTGGATCGTGTTCATGAGGGCGACGCCGCCGCCGGCCTGTGCCACCCACTGTCGCCAGCCGCTCGCCACCCGGCCGGTGAGCCCGCTGCTCCAGTAGGCAGGGGCCTTGTCGTTGCGAAAGGTGACCCGGAATCCGGTCACAGTGCCGATGGCCCCGGCCCGCACCAGCTCGTGCGCTTCGCGGTAGGCCACCGTGTCGCGGGCGACGAACGGCACGCCACAGGCCACCCTGGCCTTTTCGCACCCGTCGACGATCGCCGCCGCGTCATCGGGTGTCACGCCCATCGGCTTCTCGACGAAAACGTGCTTGCCGGCGGCGGCCGCCAGCAGCGCCAGGTCGCGGTGCAGGTAGTGGGGCGTGCAGATGTAGACGGCATCGACCGCCGGGTCCGCCAGCAGCGCCTCCACCGACGGTGCCACGGCGCCTCGGTAACGTGCCGCCAGGTCGGCGGCAAGGTCGGCGCGCGGATCGGCCACAAGCCGCAGCGACGCGCTGAGCGTGTCGCGAACCGCTTCGGCGGAGGCGACCGCGACCTCGCCGGCGCCGATGAACCCAAACCCAAGCCGCTCGCCGCCGTCCGCCGCCGCTCCGCCCACGCGCCCACCTCACCCTTGACATCGCTGGAGCGGTCAGCCTACCGTGCGGCATCGCCGCTTGGAAAAGGATTTCCGGAAAAGGAATTCCATGGGATCGGTGTTCGACGTTGCGCGCCGCGCCGACGTCTCGCCGGCGACGGTCTCGCGAGTCCTGTCGGGCTCGTCGCACCCGGTGCGGCAGGAGACGCGCGAGCGGGTCCTGCGGGCCGCCGAGGAGCTCGGGTTCCGGCCGAACATGCTGGCTCGGGCGCTGCTCACCGCCCGCACCCACACGGTCGGGGCGATCGTGCACGACATCTCCGACCCATACTTCGCCGAGATCGTGCGCGGCATCGAAGACTGCTCCCACCTGCGCGACTACCGCGTGTTCGTGTGCAGCTCAGATCGCGATCCGGCCCGGGAGCTGGGCTACGTGCGGGCGCTGTTCGCCTACCGGGTGGACGGCATCGTGCTGGCCGGCGGCGGCATCGAGGACAGGGAGTACCTACGCGAGCTTCGCAAGCTCCTGAAAGCCTACGAAGAGCAGGGCGGCGCCGTGGTGACGCTGGCCCCGCACGGCTACCGGGCGACCAGCGTGGTGGCTGACAACCGGGGTGGCGCCGCCGCCATGACCCGCCACCTGCTCGCCCTCGGGCACCGGCGCATCGCGTACGTCACCGGCGCGGCCCACATCCGCACCAGCGCGGTGCGGCTGGCCGGCTACCGCGATGCCCTCGCCGAAGCGGGCGTCGCCTTCGACCCGGAGCTGGTGGTGAGCGGCGAGTTCAAGGCCGAGGTCGCGGCGCGGGCGGTCGGCCAGCTCGTCGAGCGCCGCTTCGACTGGACGGCGGTGTTCGCAGCGAGCGACGTCATGGCCTTTGGGGTCATGCACGAGCTCTCGCGGCGTGGCCTGCGCGTGCCCGAGGACGTCTCGGTGGCCGGCTTCGACGACGTGTCGATGTCCGCCTACGCCCACACGCCGCTCACCACCGTCCGGATCGCCATGCACGAGATGGGGCGCGAGGGGATGAACGCCATCCTGGCGCTCCGGGGCGGGGCACGGCCGAGGTCGCGGCAGCTGGAGACCACCGTGGTCGAGCGGGCCTCCACCGCACCTGCGCCGACGCCGACCTGGAAGGGAGGCCAGCGGTGAACCGACCCGACCTGCGAGGGCTGACCGCGGCGATCGTCACGCCGATGCACCCCGACTTCTCGGTGGACGAGGCGTCGCTGCGACGCTACGTCCGCTGGATCGCCGCCCAGGGCGTCGCCGGCATTGCCGTCAACGTCGACACCGGCGAGGGCATGCACCTCTCCCCCAGCGAACGCACCGGCACGCTGGAGGTGGTGCTGGACGAAGTGGGCGACCGCACCACGGTCGTCGCCGGGCTCACCGCCTCCGCCACCCAAACCGCGGCCAGCGCGGCCGCACAGATGGCCTCGCTCGGCGCTGACGCCCTCCTGGTCTTCCCCCATCCGGTCTTCCTGGGGGAACCGCTCGATCCCGAGATCGCGGTCCGCTACCACGAGGCCGTCGCGCAGGCGTCCGGGCTGCCGCTCATCGCCTTCCAGCTCCAGCCCGCCCTGGGTGGCGTGAACTTCGCCGCCGAAGTGCTGGCAGGGATCATGAGCGTCGAGGGCGTGGTGGCGATCAAGGAAGCCTCCTTCGACGCCAAGCGGTTCGTCGAAACCGTCCGCCTGGTCTCGTCGCTGCCATCCGGGGCGATCGTGCTCAACGGCAACGACAACTTCCTGCTGGAGGCCTACCTGCTGGGAGCCGAGGGAGCGCTGCTCGGGTTCGGCACGCTGGCGGCGGCCGAGCAGGTCGAGATGCGCCAGGTCCTGCTGGATGGCGACCTCGAGAAGGCCGGCGACCTCGGGCGGCGGCTGCAGGCGCTGTGCGACGTGATCTTCGCCGCGCCGGTCCGCGACTACCGGGCCCGGCTCAAGCACGCGCTGGCCGAGCTCGGTGTCATCGCGGAGGCCCACGTCCGGCCGCCGCTGCTGCCACTTGGCGAGCCCGAGCGCGCGCGGGTCGAGCAGGCCCTCGAGCAGGCGGGCCTCCGGTGACCACCGCCGGCGGCGAGGGGACGCGCCTGCGCTTCGGCGTTTTCCTGCCCACCTTCTGTGAAGCCGACGGGCGCAGCGGCGCCGAGGTGGCAAGCTTCGCGCGGCACGCCGAGCGGCTCGGGTTCGACTCGCTCTGGGCGACCGACCACCTCCTGCACGGCAGCGTCTTCTACCGCACGCCCTGGCTCGACCCGCTGCTGAGCCTCGCGTTCGCGGCGAGCGTCACCTCGCGCGTCCGCCTCGGCACCTCGGTGCTGGTGATGCCGACCCGGCATCCGCTGCTGCTCGCAAAGGACATCAGCACGCTGCAGGCGCTCTCCGGGGAACGGCTCATCCTGGGGGTGGGGACCGGCTGGGACCCGCGGGAGTTCGAGGCGCTGGGCCAGCGCAAGGCGGAGCGCGGCGCGCGGACGCAGGAGGCCATCGAGGTCGTCCGCCGGCTGCTCGACGGGAAGCCGACGACGTTCGAGGGCAGGTTCACGCGCCTCGACGACGTCGAGGTCGGCCCGCCGCCGAAGCGCCGCCTGGAGCTGTGGGTTGGAGGAGGGCGGCAGGTCGCGCACCCGAAATCGCCGGAGCAGCCGGTCTTCGCGCCAGCGGTCCTCGACCGCATCGCGCGGGCGGACGGGTGGATCTCGCGGCCGACGTCGACCGCGGCGCAGATCGCCGAGGACGGGCAGCGGATCGCGGCGCACAGGGCGTCGATCGCCGCGGGCGGAGGTGACGGCTTCGTCGTCGCGCACGAGAACTTCCTCCACCTCGTGGCAGGCGACGACCCGGCGGCTGTCCGCAGGGAGCAGCGGCAGGCGTTCGAACGGGTGATGGGCCACGAGCGCCCGTTCGAGTACTTCGATCGCGTCTATCTGACGGGCACCGAAGCGGAGGCGGTGCGCAAGCTCGAAGACCGGATCGCCGCCGGGGTCCGCTACTTCATGCTCCACACCCTCGTGCCCTCGGTCGACCAGCTCAAGCTGTGGATGGAACGGATCATCCCGCGGCTCCAGGGCCAGACCGGCGCACGTCAGCCTCAGCCAGAGCCAGCACAACCAACGACGGGAGGTTGCGATGAGTAACCATCCGCGCCCGGGCTGGTCCGCCGCCCGACTCGCGGCCGTGCTCGTCGGCGTCGTCGCGCTCGTTGCGACGAGCTGCAGCAGCGGCGGTGGCGGCAGAGCCGCATCGTCGGGCGGGACCGGGCCGATCGACACCAGCGAAGACGTCAAGGGCCAGACCATCACCGTGCTGCTGCCTTCGTGGGGCGAGCTTCCCAAGGAGCTGGTGCAGCGGTTCGAGCAGCAGTCCGGCGTGAAGGTCAAGCTCAACATCGCCGAGTGGGACGCCATCCGCAACAAGATATCGATCGCCGGGGCCGCCAACAGCCAGCTCGCGGACGTCATCGAGTTCGACTGGTCGTGGACGGGGCAGTACGGCCGCGCCGGCTGGTTCGTGCCGCTGGAGCGGTACCTGGGGCCGTCGCAGCTCCCGGACATGACCAACAACAGCACCTTCTCGGTGAACGGGCACCTGTACGGGGCCTGCTACAACAACGACTTCCGGATGTTCCAGTACAACAAGAAGGACTTCGCCAAGGCCGGGATCAGCGGCCCGCCAGCCACCTTCGAGGAGCTGCGCAACGACCTTGTCACCCTCAAGCAGAAGGGGGTCAAGCAGTACCCGCTCGGCTGGCCGCTCGAGCCCATGGAGGACAACCCGCAGGCCTGGTACCTGTTGATCCTCGCAATGGGCGGCCAGCTGTTCGACGCCACCAACAAACCCCAGTTCACCGAGCCGGGCTCCGCCGGGTACAAGGCGCTCGACTTCCTGGTCTCGGCGTACAAAGACGGGCTGATCGAGCCTGGCGCCGTGTCGATGTCCAACGACGCGCAGGGTGAGTGGTGGCGGGCCGGCAACCCCTCGGTCACCTACGCGGCGCCGAGCGACTTCGTGACCAACGAGGACCCCAAGCAGTCGAAGATCGTAGGCCAGACCGCCCCGTTCCTGGTCCCCGGCGTGACCGGCCCGGGCAGCAGCTACGGCCTGCCCGAGGCGCTTGCCATCATGCAGTCCTCCAAGCACAAGGCCGCGGCGCTGGCGTTCATCAAGTGGTGGATGGACCCGGCGACGCAGGCGCAGATCTACGACACGCTCGGCCTGTACCCGTGCCGGTCGTCGGTCTTTCAGTCGCTGGTGAAGCAGGGCAAGCTGCGCGGCGGCGACGTGATGCTCGAGGAGCTGAAGCACGTCGTGCCGCTGTTCCCGCAGGGAGCCCCGGCCTGGTACACGCAGTTCTCGACCGAGGCGGCGTCGCAGATCAACGCGGCCGCCAAGGGCAACGTCACCGTCGCCGACGCGCTCACCCGGCTCGGCGCCAAGGCAAAGGACCTGGCCGGGTGACAGCCCGGCCGGCGAGCAAGGGCAAGGCCAGGACCAGGACCGCGCCCACGCTCGCCACCCCGGCCGGCGCGGGAGGCCCCGCGCCTCCGCCGGCCGGGCAGCGTGGGCTCCAGCGTGAGGTGACCCGGCTCGGGTGGGTGCTGGTCGCGCCGGTGGCCGTGCTGATGGTCGTCTTCGTCCTCTATCCCCTCATCCTCGGCGTCAACATGAGCACGCACGCCACCGACTTCACCGGCACGGGCACGCAGCGCTTCGTCGGGCTCCGCAACTACACGAGCGTTCTGACCAGCTCCGATACCAAGGCGGCGGTGTTGCACACCGCCGGCTACTGGATCGTGTCGGTGGGCGTGGAGCTGGCGATCGGGCTGGTCGCGGCGCTCGCGCTCGACCGGCCGTTCCGAGGACGTGGGATCGTGCTCGCCCTGCTGATCCTGCCGTGGGCGCTGCCAGGGGTGGTGGCCGGGCTGCTGTGGTCGCGCATCCTCGACCCCTCGACCGGCCTGCTCAACAGCCTCCTGCTGCAACTGCACGTCATCCACTCCTACAAGCTGTGGTTCTCGAGCCCGTTGTGGAGCGTGGCGCTCATCAGCCTGGTCCAGGCGTGGACGGTCGCGCCGCTCAGCACGCTCATCCTGCTCGGAGGGCTCCAGGGGATCCCCAAGGCGCTGTACGAGAGCGCGGTGGTCGACGGGGCGTCGGCGGTCGCGAGCTTCCGGTGGATCACGCTGCCGCTGCTCGGGCCCTCGATCGCGGTGGCCCTGACGGTGGGCGCGGTGGTGGCGTTCGGGATCTTCGACGTGATCTACGTCCTCAACGGCACCGCGTTCGAGTCCCGCTCGCTGATGATGCAGGTCTACCTGACCACCTTCCAGGACCTCGACTTCGGCAAGGGCGTGGCGCTGGCGTTCGTCATCACCGCCATCACCGCCCTCGTCGTCGGCCTGTACCTCCTCGCCCTCCGGCGGACCACGAAGTGAGCACGAGGTGAGTGCGAGGTGAGCGCGAGGTGAGCGCGAGGTGAGCGCGACGTGAAGCCGTCCCGGGCCGGCAGGATCGTCCGGGCGCTGACGATCATCTTCGTCGTCCTGTGGGCCGCCGCGCCGATCTACGCGGGCCTCGTGACGAGCCTGTCGCGGCAGACCGAGGTGCAGGCGGTCCCGGCGCACTGGTGGCCGTCACCGGTGAGCCTCGACGCCTACCGCGACATCCTGCCCGGCACCGGCGGGCCGACGCCGGAAGCCCCGGCGTTCATGCGGGCGATGCTCAACAGCGTCGCGATCGCCGGCGGCGCGACCGTGGTCATCCTGCTGCTGTCGGTCGGCTCCGGCTACGCCTTCAACCGGCTCCGCTTCCCCGGCCGGCGGCTGCTGCTGGCGGCGATCGTGGGGACGCTGGTCATCCCGCTGTTCGCCCTCATCGTGCCGCTGTTTCGGATCATGTCGACCTGGCACCTGATCGACACCAGACTCGGCCTGCTGCTGCTGTACGTGACCGCCTACGCGCCGCTTGGCATCTGGCTGTTCTATAACTACGCGGCGGCGCTCCCCGCCGAGATCGAGGAGGCCGCCCTTGTCGACGGCTGCAGCCGGTTCCAGGCGCTGCGGCGGGTCCTGGTACCGCAGATGATCCCCGGGATCGCGGCGCTCGGGGCGATCCTGCTGCTCAGCACCTGGGGCGAGTTCCTGATCCCGCTGATCTTCGCGACCACCTCCGACACCCACCCCGTGACCGTCATCATCACCGACTTCGTCGGCAAGTACACCGTCAACGTCCCCCTGATGATGTCGGCGGGCATCATGTCCCTCATCCCGCCCGCCGTCGTGGCGTTCTTCCTCAACCGCCACATCCGCTCGATGCTGGCCGGCTGGTACTAGCAGCTATGGATGCTCCGTGTTGAGGTAAGGCAGGGATGTTGCCTATTTGGTCAACACCAGCTACTGTGCCTCTATGACAGAGAAGGCTTCGGTCGCCGAACTGCTCCGCCGGCTGCGAGCCGAGCGGGGCGAGTCCCTGCGCGCTGCGGCGCGGGGACTCGGCGTGGATCCTTCCTACCTCTCGCGAGTCGAGAATGGGGAGAAGACCCCATCGGCTCAGCTGCAGGAGCGGGCAATCGAGCACTACCAGGTGAACGCCGATTTGCTCTACCTTGCCGCCGGTCGCGTGCCGCCGGACGTGGTCGCCATTCTCCGCGAGCATCCGCAGCTGCTCAAGATGCTAAGAGAGGAGTACGGCAATCGACCCGCTCGCTGATCTCTACCTCGGCGCCGTCCTCAACGACCGCTATGAGGTCCGGGACTTCCTTGCGACTGGCGGCTTCTGCCTGGTGTTCCGGGGCTGGGATCGCCAGGAGCGTAGGGAGGTGGCCCTCAAGGTGCTGAAGCATGGCACTACTGGCGCGGGGGTGATCGAGTTCGAGACTGAGGGCCGTCTCCTCTCGGGCCTGACGCGTTGCAGCAATGTGGTCAATTTGCTCGGGGCTGCGATGGAGAAGGATGCGATTCAGGTACGACCCGTCGCTGCAGCAAACGTCCTCGTCGAGCTGCCTGTCTCGTATATCGTCCTTGAACTAGCCGACGCCTGTCTTGCCGACCTCCTCGCCGACCGCCACCTGCTTGCGTGGGAGGAGCGACTGCTCCTGTTGCGGCATGTGGTCAAGGGAGTGCATCAAATGCACCTCCAGGGCATCGTCCACCGAGATCTCAAGTCAGAGAATGCGCTGGTGTTCGCTGTTCCTCGTGAAGGCTTCACGGCGAAGGTCGCGGATCTTGGCCGTAGCCGGGACCTCAACCAACCAGTCCGGTTCGTGGCCCAGGATTACCTCATAGGTCGAGGGGACTGGCGATTTGCACCTCCCGAGTTCCTCTGGTGGCTGGGCGCTGACGACCCTACCAGTTTTTCGCCAGGCCGACCTGTATCTCCTTGGCTCCGTATTGTTCGAGCTGGGAACAGGGCAGGGCGTAACTAGCATGTCGTTTGGCGACGTGTTAGCGGTCCTCAACGCGACAGCCGTACTGGACCCAGCAGTTCGAGCGCGGGAGTACAGAGCTCGGCTAAGTGAGATCAGAGCTCGATATGCGCCGCCCTTCCACCTCTTCGCCGGCGAGATCCATCCGGTACTCCGGCATGAAGCGGTGCGGCTTCTTCGCCAGTTGTGTGACCCAGACCCTGCTCGTCGGGAGACG
The DNA here is from genome assembly GCA_046727955.1 of bacterium. Taxonomy (GTDB): domain Bacteria; phylum Actinomycetota; class CALGFH01; order CALGFH01; family CALGFH01; genus DASVXQ01. The sequence goes on from JBKPDO010000066.1 coordinate 32,906, forward strand.
CGATTCCGCGCCGATCGAACGAATGGGACTTGGGGGCTCGAATGGATTCTCCGCAGGATCGACATTTTACGAAAGCTCGCCCGTATGAATCAGCGCACGGTGGATCGCCTCGCTCAAAGGAAGGCAGTTAGATCATGACTCTTGCGTTTGTGGAAGAGCTTCCGGCAGGAGCCCTCGCCGCGCCCACCGACACGACGACAGCACGGCCGGGCTTCCTTCGAATGGTTCATGAACACGAGCTGGAGCTTCCAGAGCATCCCGATGTGGCGGAGGCTGCTGCGACCGCAGCGGCGACCACTGCGGCCATCATCGCGCAGGCGAAGCGGCTGGCCGAGCGGCATCCGAAGTCGCCTGCGGTCTTCGCTCGCCTCGCTCATGCCGAGATGCATGCTGGACACCGGGATGATGCAGTACAAGCCGCGCTTCGCACGGTCGCCTTTGAGGCTGATTGTCCTGATCAGAGCGCGCTTTCAGCTGCCGCCGTAGTCTTAGCGGCCGCTGGTGAGCACCAGTTGGCCGAAGAAACGCTCCAACGTGCGCGGGGTCATGGGTACTCACACCTCTATGCGTCTTTCGCAGCTGAGCGAGGGGAGTACCGCACGGCACTAGCCCGCCTTGAGGGACAAGACGACCCTGCTAGCCTGGTGTTACGAGGTTGGCTGCTGATTTGCATCGGCGACTACGCTGGCGCTGTGCGGACACTCCGGCGGGTGATCGCACAGGATGCGCCGTCGACCGATCTACTTGTCAATCTGGGCTATGCCTATGGAGCGCTTGGAGCAAGACGTAAGGCACTGCGGGCAACCGAGATGGCAACGTACCTGGCGCCGGCGGATCGTACGGCGGGATTCAACCTCGCTGGGTTTCGATCGGCATTAGGTGACTTCGATGGAGCGTTGCGGGAGCTACGCCGGATGGAGCAGTTCCATCCCGATGACCTCAACATCCCGTTCGCCATCGCGGCGGTTAGGACTCGCTGCGGTGATGTTGAGCGAGCAGCCAGAGAATTGGCGCAGCTTCAGAGCGAGCCAAGGGCGTGGCGAGCCGATCCCCAGGACCGCACTCAGCTAAAGGCGAACTTGGCTTCCCTTGAGTTCTCTCTCGGTAAGCGAGATCGCTCGAGTGCTATAAGGGCGATTCGAAGGGCCTTGGAGGCCGTCAACCACCAGAGCCTTAGGATTGCAGAACTGCTGGCGACGTTCTATGTAAAGAAGAGCGATGCCAGCGCCCTTCAAGAGTTGTACCAGGCGCTTCTGGGAATCTATAGCCACACTAAACTGTATGGTCTCGAAACCCGTCTGGCGATGCTGAAGGCGGAATTCCCCGTTGCCGTAGCGGCGAGTCGCCGATGGGTTGAGCATGATCCCTTCAACTCCGATGCTGCCGCCTCCGCTACCTACCTCACGGCTGAATTCAGTCAGGAGTACGATGAGGCCGTGCGTATCGGCGTCGAGGCGCTTCGGCGGGTGCCGGACGCAGAGATGGTTGCTAACAATGTCGCTTACTCTCTTGCTATGGCAGGGCGGCCACGGGAGGCCCGAAGGTTCCTGCCTAAGGGGAGAAGCCTACCTCATATCGTCGCGACTGCGGCTCTCATCGAGCTTGTGTCCGGAAATGTGGAGGCTGGTCGACGTGGATATGAGGAAGCCGCCGTGCTCGCTGAGGAGAGAGGCGAGCGGGACTTGGCAGGTCTGGTCCGCTTCCGGGCGAAGCTTGCCATGATGCAGGTTGGCGTATTGGCAGAACCCGATCCTATTGAACTCCCGGAGCGTTTCGCCGATGACCCTCAATTCATTCTCCTTCTTCAGGCCGCTCACCGCACCTTGGATGAGCCCTCCACAGCAAAGAAGGTTTAGCCTCAATTGGCCATGGAGCGTGGAGCGTCGGGCGGCCTGGGTAGGATGCCCTCATGACGACCCTCGGCGCGGTGTTCCTGCCCCAGCTACCACCCGAGCGGCTGCGCGAGGTGGCCCGCGCGGCTGACGACGCGGGCCTGGAAGAGCTGTGGCTGTGGGAGGACTGCTTTTGGGAGAGCGGCATCGCCAGCGCGGCCGCGGCGCTGGCGTGGACCGAGCGGCTGCGCGTTGGAGTCGGACTGCTGCCGGTGCCGCTGCGCAACGTCGCCCTGACCGCGATGGAGGTCGCCACGCTGCACCGGCTGTTCCCCGGCCGGGTGACCATCGGCGTGGGCCATGGGGTCCAGGACTGGATGGCGCAGGTCGGGGCGCGGGTCGAATCGCCCATGACGCTGCTGCGTGAGTACCTCACGGCGCTGCGCGCCCTGCTGCGGGGTGAGCAGCTCACCGTGCACGGCCGTTACGTGCGGCTCGACGAGGTCGCCCTGGACTGGCCGCCGGCGTCGCCGCCCGCGGTGCTCGCCGGGGCGACCGGCCGCGCTCGCTGCGGCTGTCCGGCGAGCTCGCCGACGGAACCATCCTCGCCGCTGGCACACCGCCAGACCAGGTGCGGTAAGCACGCCGCCTTGTGGACGAGGGGCAGGTTGCGGGCGGCCGCACCGAGCCCCACCCCGTGATCGTCTACATCCTCACCGCGACCGGGCCGGGCGCGGCTGAGCGCCTCGAGGCCGAATGGCGGCGCCTAGTGCAACGTTCCTCAAGACGGGTACGGTTTCGGCTCCCCAGATGACCAGGTCAGCACCCGTATTGGCGCTGCCAGCATCATGCACCGCTGTTGAGGAACGCAGCACTAGGCGACGACTCGATACCGGACGGCGGGGTCGCCGGCAACGCCCGCGCGGTCGCGGACGCCGTCAAGCGGTGGGCGGACGCCGGCGCCGACACGGTGGTCCTGCAGCCAACCACCGACGACCCCGATCCGGAAGGCTTCGTGCGGTTCGTGGCTGGTGATGTCCGCCCGCTCGTGGAGAAGGCTTCGTGAGCGGCGACAGGATCATCAGCGTCAATATCAATGAGGTCGACCTGTGCGTGGGCGCCGGGAGGCCCGGGCAGCCCGGGCCTCCCGGCGCCCGCCTGATCGCCAGGCGCCGCCGCCGTCAGCGCGGCAGCCCGTCGCCGATCATGCGCTGGAGCAGCGGGGTGATGGCGGCGGCCTCCGGACCGAAGAACTTGGCATCGGCCTGTTCGACAGCGGCGATCGCGCGCTGCGCCAGCTTGTCTCCCTCCGCGGTCAGGCGCAGTCGTCTAGCGCGCGTGTCACCGGGATCGACCTCGCGGACGAGCAGTCCCTTGGCCTCCAGCCTGCGCACCACCTGCGAGGTCATCTTGACATCGGTGCCTGCCTGGCGGGCCAGCTGCAGCTGGTTGGGAACCTGCCCCTGCTCGCCCAGCCACCAGGCACAGGCGAGCAGGACGAACTGCACGTGGGTCAGGTCCAGGGGCTCCAGCACGGCGGTGATGGCGCGTTGCCATGCCAGGGTGAGGTGCCACAGCAGGAACCCAGGGCTACCCGCTGGGCCCTCGGGGTACCGTGTCGCGGTCACGACGCCAACTGCGCGCGGGCCAGGAGCGCGTCCATCGCCTCCGGGAAGTCCTCGGTGATGGCTGGCCCGAGCTCGGGAGCGACCGAGTCGGCGGCCGGGCCGGTGATCTCCAGGCGGTGGGTGACCTTGGTACCGCCGGACTCGAGCGGCTCGAGGGTGTGGCTGAACCGCAGCGTGATCTCGCCCAGGTTGGTCTCGTCGGCGTAGACCCTGTTCTCCGTCACGTCGACGATCACCGAGGTGATCGGGTCTTGGCCGTTGGGCTTCATGACGACCTTGGAGCCGACCTGGAAGGGGCCCTGCAGCCGGACCCACTCGAGCGAGGTGTCCCATGATCCCCACTCGTCGAGGTTGCGCAGGACCTGCCAGACCCCCTTCGGGCTCGCCGCCGTCTCAGCCGTGTACTCGTGGACCCACATGGTATCTCCTTAGTCGTCGCGTAGACTATCTACACACAGACTAACTTCTGTGGCGGGGATTGGCAAGTGGGGAATCACCATTCGTCCTCGTTCATCTACATGGGCTGCCGTTGGCACGGGCTGCCGTTGGCATAGGCTGCCGTTGGCGCACCCGGCCTTGCCGCGTGGGACGCACCCTGCCGCGGCAGGGTGCCCTTGGCGCCCCGACCTTGCCGCGGCCAAACGGCCGAAACCTCTCCCGTTTCGATGCGGTCACACGGCCTGGCGGGGTCAGCCCGGCCGGCCGGCGGCCGTGCCGGCCGTGGGCGCGCCGGCGCCGCGGGCTGGGCGGGCGTAGGCGCCGAGCACGCGGTCGGCGAGCAAGCCAAGGCAGGACAGGTTCGGGAACCCGGGCCCTTGGGCGAGGCCGGCCAGGACCGGCAGGTGGAGCTTGGGGTGCAGTCCGGTGACGGCGAGGTCGTGACCGATGGCGCGTTCGAGCGCGCTGCGGAGGGGCGGCCGAGCGGTGGGCCCGCCGCCGGCGGCGCCGGCGAGCGCCGCCGCGGCACGCTCGCCGAGCAGGTGCCAGAACCACAGCGCGTCGAAGCCGACCGCGACGACCACCAAGTCGAAGGCGATGCGCTCGCGCTCCTCCTCATAGTCGACTTCGACGATGACCTTGGCCTCGACCGGTTCCAGGCGGGTGACGCGGCCGGCGACCGTGCGCACCGCCTCGGCCCGGTTGAGCACCTCCTCGACCTGCACGGAGAACACGCCGCGGTCGGTGCGCTTGAGGAACTCGCGGCGGTGCCGCTCGGCGAGCTGCTGCCAGCCCACGGCAGGATCAGAGAAGAAGCGGTTCTCGGCGAAGCTCTCACCGCGCGTGTACAGCACGCCGTTGTCGGAGACCAGCTCGATACTCGAGCCGTCGGGAAGCACGTCCAGCAGCGCGGCGGTGATCGAGCCGGCGGTCTCGCCGTTGCCGATCACGCACACCTCGACTGGGCGGCCGTCGCGCGCCAGCCTGTCCTCGCTGGTCCAGAAGGTGCGGCCGTCGAGGACGCGCGGGTGATCGTCGGGCTGGCCGGGCAGGCGCACGGGCGGCCCAGGGCCGGTGAGGACCAGGCCGTCGCAGTCCAGGTCCAGCCTGCCGCCCGCGGGCCTACGGGCGGCCAGGCGCCAGCGGCCGCCGACGAGGTCGATGCCGTCCACCTCGGCCAGGACCGGCTCGACCGGGATCTGCGCGGCGACCCAGCGCAGGTACTGGCTCCACTGGCGGTGGGTGGGGCGGGGCCGCCCGCGGTCGACCCAGTCGGCAAAGCCCTCCTGGCGGACGAGGTAGCTCTGCCAGGACCAGCGGCCCATCTCCTGGCTGACCCGCTCCGAGGCCGCACCCCAGGTGTGCGCGTAGGGGAAGCCGACGTCCTTCTCGGGTGCGGTGCTGAGCCGCTGGCGGCCGTCGGTGTACCCGGCGGCGCCCGACCAGTTGGCGGCGACGCCCGCGCGGTCCACCAGAAGGAGGTCGGGCACCTCCCAGCCGCTCAGGGCGAGCGCCGCGCGCTTGGCGGCGATCGCCAACCCCTTTGGGCCAGCGCCGAGGACGGCGAGCGTGGCCCGCCCGGCTGTTGGCTCGTGCATCGCGGATCTCCCTGACAGGGGCGCCGCCCATCCCGGCGCCAAGGGCGATTGTGCCCTGAAGCCGTGCCCCGAAGCTGAGCGCCAGTGGTGGTGGCTAAGCTGGAGGCGTCGGGTACCCGCTCGAAAGGCCATCAGGACGGAACGCCGGGAGGTCCAGGCGGCCCCCAGACCGTTTTCCGGTCGGACTGCCTGGGCGCGGAATCTCAAGACGCCGCTGCGCGAGTTCCTGCGCACCGAGACCGGCGGCGCCGTGGCCCTGCTGGCCGCGACGCTCGCCGCGCTCGTCTGGGCCAACACGCACGCGTCCTCCTACGACACGGTGTGGGGGACGCAGCTATCGATCCACGTCGGCCACTCTGGCCTCTCGCTGGACCTGCGCCAGTGGGTCAACAGCGGCCTGATGTCCTTCTTCTTCTTCGTCGTGGGGCTCGAGGCGCGCCGCGAGTTCGACATGGGCGAGCTGCGCGACCGCCGGCGGCTCACGCTGCCGCTGGCCGCGGGCATCGGCGGGATGGTGGTGCCGGTAGCGATCTACCTGGCCGCGAACGCGGGGCGGTCGTCCATGCACGGCTGGGGGACGGCGATGTCGACGGACACAGCCTTCGCGCTCGGGATCCTCGCGCTGGTCGGGCGGAGCTTTCCGGTTCGCCTGCGCGCCTACCTGCTCACGGTCAGCATCGTCGACGACATCGTCGCGATCGGGGTCATCGCGATCGTCTACAGCAAGGCCATCGAGGCGCCGGCGCTGCTGGCCACGCTGGGCATCTTCGGGGTCATCCTGCTCCTTCGCGCCGGCAACGTCCGCTACGGCCCGCTGTACGCGCTGCTCGGGGTGGCCGCATGGGTGGCGCTGTACTACTCGGGCGTGGAGCCGTTGGTCGTCGGCCTGGCCATGGGGCTGCTGGTCTACGCCTACCCGGCCCCGCGCGGCGACCTCGAACGCGCCACGGAGAGGTTCCGTCTCTTCCGCGAACAGCCGACCCCGGAGCTCGCGCGGTCGGCGCAGACCAGCGTCGCCCTGGCGGTCTCGCCGAACGAGCGGCTCCAGCTGCTCTACCACCCGTGGACGAGCTACCTGATCGTGCCGCTGTTCGCGCTCGCCAACGCGGGCATCACCATCAGCGCCGGCTTCCTCGGCCGCGCCTACGCCTCGCCGGTCACGCTGGGGATCCTGGTCGGCTACCTCGCGGGGAAACCGGTCGGGATCGTCGGCTTCTCGTGGCTGGTCACGCGGCTGAGCCGGGGCCGGCTGCGCCCACCGGTCGGGTGGGCGGCGGTCTGGGGCGGCGGCACCATCGCCGGCATCGGCTTCACCGTGGCCCTGTTGATCGCGACGCTCGCCTTCAGGGGCGCGCAGCTCGAGGAAGCCAAGGTCGGCGTCCTGTCCGGGGCGCTGTGCGCGTCGGTGGCCACCTGGGTCGTTGTCCGTGCGACCGCGCTGCTGCCAGCCCGCCGCCGGACCCGCGCGCTGCTGGGCACCGCCGAGAGCATCATCGACCTGGCCGCGCCGGTCGACCCGCACCGCGACCACTTCCGCGGCCCCGAGGACGCCCCGATCACCGTGGTCGAGTACGGCGACTTCGAGTGCCCGTACTGCGGCCAGGCGGAGCCCGTCGTCCGCGAGCTGCTCGCCGGGCAGGGTGACGTCCGTTACGTTTGGCGGCACCTCCCGCTCAGCGACGTCCACCCCCAGGCGCAGCTGGCGGCGCAGGCAGCCGAGGCTGCCGCCAATCAGGGAGCGTTCTGGGAGATGCACGACCTGCTGCTCAGCCACCAGGACGCTCTGCAGCCCCGTGATCTGGTCCGCTACGCGGGCGAGCTCGGCCTCGACGTCGAGCGTTTCCGCGACGACCTGCGCAGGAACACCGGCGCCGGGCGGGTTGCGGAGGACGTCGACTCGGCCGACCTGAGCGGCGTCTCGGGTACCCCGACGTTCTTCATCAACGGACGCCGGCACTACGGCGCCTATGACATCGGCACCCTCACAGCGGCAGTACAGACCGCCCGAAAGCGCGCCGCGGTGAGCGCCTAGGCGTCCCGCCGTCCCTGGTTGAGTCGCTGCCGCTGCGGAACCACGGTGTACCGCGGATCCTTCATCGAGGCCACGCCGCCCTGGTAGATGCCGAACCGGGTGGCTGCGGCGGCCGCCAGCAGCGCGGCGCCGGACAAGGCGGAGACGAGGCGGCTGCGGCCGCCCAGCAGCGCGCCGAGCGCGCCCGCGAAGGTGAGGCCGCGGCCGGCGCGGAGCAGCCGGCCGGCGCTGCCCTAGCGGTAGGGCTCGCTGAGCAGGCCGAGCCGCGTCTCGATCGACCGTGAGGCGGCCCAGTTCGATGGCGGCACCGGCCAGTGCGAGCCGGAGGTAGTCCGTAGACCTCCGGCTCGTCGAGCAGCAGGAAGAACGCGCCGTCCCCGCCGACGCCGTCGTTGGGGTCGTGGCCGAACAGCCGGGCCTCCGGTGTCCCCGCCTCGTGCAGGCGCTCGACCCGCCGCTCGGAGCAGAAGCTGGATGATCGCGCCGGTGCGGATGTACTGGACGCCGACGGTGTGCTGGGTCCAGCCGACCGCGTAGACCAGCGCGGTGGTGCGCTCCCGGCCGGAGTTGTCTGTCCACGCCCGGCAGACCTCCTCGAATTTCTCCCGCGGCACCCCGCAGACCGCCTCGACCACCTCCGGGGTGTAGCGGGAGAAGTGCCGCTTGAGGATCTGGTAGACACAGTGCGGGTGCTGCAGCGTCTCGTCCCGCTCGGTGGTGGCGGCCACCCCGGGGCCATGCGACTCGTGCTGCAGACCGCTGGCCGTCGCACGCTGCATCGCGGTGTCGTGGCGGGCGCTGTCCGACTCGTGACCCTTGTACATCCAGCTCGTGATGTCGTAGACGCGGCCCTCTGGGTCGAAGCCGGAGAACAGCCCGTCCAGATCCTCGGTGTCGCGAAGTCCTCGGTCACGATCGTGGCCGCGTTGGTGTAGTTGACGACGTACTCCCGGAAGTCCAGCTCACGCTGCAGGATGTAGTTGACGATCCCGCCCAGGAAGGCGGTGTCGGCGCCCGCGCGGATGGGCACGTGCAGGTCGGCCATGGCGCTGGTGCGGCTGAAGCGCGGGTCGACGTGGATCACCCTGGCGCCGCGCGCCTTGGCCTCTATCACCCACTGGAAGCCGACCGGGTGCGCCTCGGCCATGTTGGAGCCCTGGATGACGATGCAGTCGGCGTTCTGGAGGTCCTGCTGGAAGCTGGTGGCGCCGCCGCGGCCAAACGAGGTCCCCAGACCGGGGACGGTCGAGGAGTGTCATATCCGCGCCTGGTTTTCGATCTGCAGGGCTCCCGACGCCGTGAACAGCTTCTTGATGAGGTAGTTCTCCTCGTTGTCCAGGGTGGCGCCGCCCAGACTGGCGATGCTCAGGGTCCGGTGCAGCGGGCGGCCCGACTCGTCGACGTCCTGCCAGGTGTCGCCGCGGGCCTGGATGACCCGCTCGGCGATCATGTCCATCGCGGTCGGCAGGTCCAGGTCCTCCCACTGGGTGGCGTACGGCCGCCGGTACTTCACCCGTGTCTGGCGCAGTGGGCTGGTGACCAGGCTCTTGCTGGCCGAGCCCTTGGGGCAGAGCCGTCCGCGGGAGACCGGGCTGTCCGGGTCGCCCTCGATCTGGATGACCTGCTCGTCCTTGACGAAGACGCGCTGGCCACAGCCGACGGCGCAGTACGGGCAGACCGAGCGGGCCATCCTGTCGGCCGTCTCGGTGCGCGCGGTGAGCGCCGCGGAATGCGCGGACATGGCCGCGGCGCCGCGTCCGAGCGGATCGGTGCCGGTGAGCTGGCGGTACATCGGCCAACCCTGGATCCAGGTGCGGACGCGCATGCCACTCAATGTTTCCCCCTCACGGCTCTCCAAACAGCCATTGTCAGCGGCGTCTGCGGGTCCGGGCGCCGCGGGCGAGCCGGCGCAGGATCCAGGCGGCGGTCGCGACGAGCGCGAGCGTGGCATAGCCGACCCGCATTCCACGCCAGCCCACGCCAGCGTGAGTGGCGGGTGCGCCGTCGCTGCGCCGATTCACAACGGGTGGTCGGGCCACGTGCCACGCATCGTCGTCGCCTGGGCCTGGACGACCGGTCGAGCCAGGGCGCGAGCCGGCGGCCTCACCGGCGGCGGCCTCACCGGCGGCGGCCTCACCGGCGGCGGCCTCACCGGCGGCGGCCTCACCGGCGGCGGTGGCGCTGGCGAGCACGACGAACCCGCCCGCGACGAAGACCAGCAGCGAGGCGATGCCCAGCGCAAGCCCCCAGGAGGCCCCGAAGACGGCCAGCAGGGCGCCCGCGACGAGCAGACCGAGTAGGACCACCCAGAGCGCCGGGGATGGCGGGCTGCTCTCGTGCCGCGCGACGGCGGTTGCCGGTGCCGGAGACAGGTCGAACCTGCCGTGCAGGAATAGGTCGAACAGCAGGGCGAGCGAGGGAATCAGGACGAGAGCGCCGATCCCGACCACGACCAGGATGGTGATGAGCGTCGCGCGGCCCGCGGCCGCCTCGCTGACCGTCAGGCCAGGGAGGAGGTCTGGTCGCTGCGCCGCGGCCCAGCCTGCCACGACCGCCGCGACCGACAGCGCGCCGGCATAGCGGGCGGGCTCGAAGCGGCCGGCCCACACCAGCAGCAGGGTGGCGACCCCGGCCACGCCCGAGACGAGCACGGCGGCCAGACCGGCGCCGTGGGTCAGGCCCTCGAACAGGTGCTCAGCGTCGCCATGCACCACTGCCAGCCCTGCCAGGGCGAGCACACCGGCGGCGACGCCGGACAGCAGGGCCCTGATCCGGAACCCGCGCACCAGCTCGAGCGCCCCGACCCGGGTCGCGTCCGCCGCCAGGTAGACGGCCGCTAAGTGCGCCGCGACCGCCACCGCGATCGCGCCGATCATGGCCGACGTCGGGTTCAGCCAGCTGGTGACCAGGTTGCCGGCGGCGTTGCCCACCGGCACGCGGCCAGAGGCGATGCCGCCGACCGCCGCGCCGAGGGCGAACGGCGTCAGGACCGACGACAACGCGAACACGTCGTCGATGAGCCCCCGCTCGCGGCGGGTCCCCGCGCCCGACCGCAGGGCATACGCCGAACCACGCAGGATGATGCCCACCACGGCGACGAAGAACGGGACCGACAGCGTCGACATGATCGAGCCGAACGCCGTCGGGTACGCGCTCCAGTAGACGGTCAGGACAAAAACCAGCCAGACGTGGTTGGCCTCCCAGACGGGCCCCATCGCGTCGTGGGCGAAGTCGCGCAGCGCCAGCGCCCGCGGGCCGCGGCGGGCGAGCAGCTCCCATGCCCCGGTGCCGAAGTCGGCGCCGGCGAGGACCGTGTAGGCGATCAGGCCGACCAGGATCAGGACCAGCGGAGCGTAGGCGAGCTGCACGGGCGGCTCAGAGCTCCAGCGGCGCGCGGACCAGCCGGCGCAGGATCCACACGACCGCCGCGATGAGCGCCAGGTAGACGAGCGCGAGCTTGGCGTAGCCGACGGGGATCCCGGCGGCGCCCGTGACGGCGTCGGAGGTGCGCATGACGCCGTAGGCGATCCACGGCTGGCGGCCGACCTCGGTCGTCACCCAGCCGCAGATCAGCGCGACGACCGACAGCGGGCCGGCCAGCACCACACCGCGGTAGAACCAGACCGAGCGCGGCAGCCGCCGCTTGCGCACCCAGACCGCGACGAAGACGACGCCGAGAAGCGCCAGCAGCAGCCCGATCCCGACCATCCCCTGGAAGGAGAAGCGGACGACGTTGATCAGGCTCTTCGACGGGTGGTTCTGGGGCGGCACCGCGTTCAGCCCCGTCACCGTCGCGTTCGGCTGGTGGTAGGCGAGCAGCGACAGCAGCCTGGGGATCTTGATCCCGTACCGGACGCCGGAGCCGTCGTACCAGCCGAGCAGGTGCTCGGGCGCGCCCCTGGTGGTCCTGGGAAGCCCCTCGATCGCGGCCAGCTTGATCGGCTGCTGCTTGGCGACCGTGCGCGCGGCCCAGTCGCCGACGACGACCTGTACCGGCGCCGCCAGCGCGGCGAGCGTGAGCGGGATGACCAGGGCGGTGCGGTGGTAGCGGCCGCGGCGGCCGCGCAGCCAGCCCCAGGCGTAGGCGGCGGCGACGACGAAGCCGGTGACGATGAAGCCGCCCAGGTACATGTGGATCAGCTCGTGCCAGAAGAACGAGTTGGCGAACAGCGCCGAGAAGGGGTGGACGTCGACCACCCTGCCGTCCAGCAGCGCGAAGCCGCCAGGATGGTTCATCCAGCCGTTGACGGAGATGACGAACAGCGAGCCGGCAAAGCCCGCGATCACCACGGGAATCCCGGAAAGCAGGTGCATGCGCGGCGAGAGCCGGTCCCAGCCGTAGACTATAGATGGCGATGAAGATCGCCTCGACGAAGAACGAGAAGCCCTCGGCCGCGAAGGCGACACCGAAGACGTCGCCGTACGCCGCCATGAACGCCGGCCACAGCAGTCCGAGCTCGAAGCTGAGCACCGTGCCGGTCACAACGCCCACGGCGAACAGGGCGATCATCACCTTCGACCAGCGCCTGGCGAGGGTGCGGTACAGCGGGTCGCCAGTGCCCAGGTGCAGCCCCTCGGTGAACACCACCAGCGACGGCAGGGCGATGGCGAAGCAGACCAGCGGGATGTGCACGGCAAACGACATCGCCTGCATCTGACGTGCCTGGAACAGGTAGTCCTGGCTCATCGTCGCGAGCCCCCTGCGGGTGACCGATGTGCCGGGCCGCTATGGTCGACACCCCCGTGTCGATCAGCGTCCCAGCCTACGACAGGAGGTCAGGTCAATGAAGACCCGGTATACCGGTATGGAGGCCCTTGGTCAGTCACGTGACAGACGCGAAGGCAACCGCTTTCCGGGAACTATGTGTGGGCCAAGCTCAGCGCCGAGAGGGAATCACCACCACCGGACAAGCGGCGTGCAGGACCAGCGCATGCGGCACCGAACCGAGCGCCAGCCCACTGAAGCCACCCCTTCCCCGCGATCCCACGACCAGCAGATCGGCGTCGGACGACAGCTCGACCAGCGCGTCGGCCGGATGGCGCTCCTGCACCACGGTCGGCTGCACCTCGACTCCCGCCGTTCCGGCCTCGGCGATGAGCGCGTCCACCAGCTCCTCGGCGCGGCCGCGCTCCGCCTCGCGCAGGTCCTCCTGCTCCTGCAGCACGTTCGACAGGTCTGCCGCCGACGGCTCCCCCACCGAACCGGTGGGCACGCCAGGCAGGGCATGTTGCGACGAGAAGAACAGCGGAGCGGTCCAGTCCTCCGACTTGTGCACGTACACCACCTGAAGGGGCGCCCCGCGCAGCCTTGCCTCGGCTACCGCCCAGGCCAGCGCCTTCCTCCCGCCAGGTGAGTCATCGACACCGACCACGATTCCGCTCATCGCCCCACTTCCTCCGGTTCGGCTCGCCTTCACGCAGAGACTATCGAGGATGACGAGCGGTTCACCAAACACCAGAGCGCGCCATCGCTCGGGCTGCCCGCTCAGCGCGCTCTGCTGTCGATCCCCCGCCAGCGGCGCAGCCACCGGGTCAGGTCGGATGGGGTGATAATCCCCACCACCTCGCCATCGTCGACCACGAGCACCCGCCCGGCCTCGCCGTCCTCGAGTTTGGCCATCACCTGATCCATGGGGGCGTCCGGCCCCACGACGACCTGGTCGCCAATCGGGACCATGTAATCCCGCACCCGGCGAGTCGGCCACTCGTTTCTCGGCACCCGGCGGACCTTCCGCAAGGTCAGCAGGCCGATCGTCCGCTCCTGCTCGTCCACCGGGAAGGCGCTGTGGTCGTAGCGCATGAAGTAGCGGTCCATGGCTTCCTGCAGGGAGACGTCCGGCGGGATCCGCACCAGGTTGCCGGCCATCACGTCATGGGCCTGGACCCCGCGCAGCATCTGCCGGACCTGGAGCTCCTGGTACGAGGCTCGGGCGGCCTGGACCAGGAACCAGCCGATGAACGCAAACCAGATACCGCTCGCGGGGTTCCCGGCCAGGAGGAAGGCCACCCCGCCGGCCACCAGCAGCCATCCCACCAGCTGGCCGGAGTAGGAGGCGATCTGGGTGGCCCGGCGGAGGCTGCCGGTGACCTTCCACACGACCGAGCGCAACAGCCGCCCACCGTCCAGCGGGAATCCAGGGACCAGGTTGAACGCGGCCAGCAGTAGATTGACCCAGGCGAGATAGCCGAACATGCCTGTCAGTGGTCTGGACAGGTTGCCGCGGGCCAAGACCTCGATTCCCCAGAACAGCCCCGCCAGGGCGGCGCTGGTAAGCGGCCCCACCACCGTGATCACGAACTCGTCGCCCGGCCCGCGGGACTCCACCCTGGCCCGGGTCGCCCCGCCGAACAGGAACAGGGTGATGTCCTGGACCTTGATGCCTCGGGCCTGGGACACCACCGCGTGGGCCAGCTCGTGGACGAGGACCGAGCCGAAGAACAGCACCGCGGCCAGGATGGCGATCCCGATCGCTCCCCCGGTGGACAAGCTCTTGTACACGAAGGAGAACCGCAGGTACAAGCTGTAGGTGATGAGCAGGGCGATCACCGCCCAGGAGCTGTCGATGCGAACGTCGATGCCAGCGATCCTTGCCACGCGCCATGATGTTCCGAACATCACCCAGCTCCCCTCAGCCGATCATCTCCCACGCAACGCCGCGGTCCTTGATTCTCGCTCCAAACGCCAACGACGCCGCACTATATGTCGAAGAAACCTTCGACCATGAGCCCGATGACTGCCAAGGGGCTCAGCGGCCCCAGCTTCACAGACCACCTGGGGCGGTTTCGGTCGTCCGGCTCACCCAGAGGCCGACCTTGCCGCGCGGCGAGCCTCCGGTCAGGTCCGCAGCCCGCGGGCGGCCACGCGCCAGACGCTCTCGACGCGGCCGCCGCGCACTCCGACGATTTCGTTGCTCAGGTTGCAGCAGGTGCAGGCATGGAACGGATAGAAGCGGAGCTTCTCGCCCAGCGCTACGTCGCCTTCCGCGCGGCCCATGCCGTGCTCCTCCGTGAGCCGCTCGATGACCACGCGGTTGTCGGTCGAGAACGTCATCGCCTGTGGGGCGCCCTGCGCGCTCCCGGCCCCGGTGACACCACGGTCTCCGGAGAACGTCTTCGACCCGCCGTCGATGGTGAGGCCCCCCTCGCCCCAGCGGCTGACCACCCGGCAGAGGGCTGTGAGCGCCAGCTGGTCCTCGCTGGCGCTGCCCTCGTTGAGGTGCATCACGTCGTAGAAGACGTAGGTCCCGGCCCGCACCTCGGTGACACCAGGGACCTCGGCGACGTACTTGCCGGTGAAGCTGCCGCCGGCGCTCAGCTCGCGCACCTCGAGACCACGCGAGCGGAGCCGCTCGGCGATGTCCACCAGAAGCTGCCCTTCGGTGTGGCCTTCCTCTTGGAGGCTCCGCTTGTCCTCGAAGAAGTACGAGCGGTGGGTCGTCAGCCCGTCGAAGTCGACGCCGGGAAGGCCCTCGATCGCCCCCGCCAGGCGCTCGATCTGGTCGACGTCGTCCATGTCGATGCCACCCCGATGCATCCCGCTGTCGACGTCGATCTGGAGGTTCAGGGCGACTCCTCGGGCCGCCGCGGCTCCGGACGCCTGCCGGACGGCCTCCTCGCCGTCGCAGTTGACCGTCATGCGCGCCCCGCGTTCCGCCATCTCAGCGACCCGCGCCCACTTCTGCTCGCCGAAGACCGGGTAGGCGATGCAGACGTCGTCGACGCCGACCGCCGCGAACGGCTCGGCCTCGCTGATCTTGGCGCAGCAGATGCCTCTGGCGCCGGTGCTCATCTGCTGTAGCGCGATCTCCGGCACCTTGTGGGTCTTTACGTGGACGCGGAACTTGACCCCGTGCTCGTCCATCCAGGACTGCCAGTCGCGGGTGTTCCGCTCCATCCGGTCGAGGTCCGCGAGGATCAGGGGTGTATCCAGGTCTTCGACCCGATCGCCGATCTCGACGCGCGGCGAACCGACCTCGTGCACTCCGGACCGCGCCATACCGTGGCCTCCTCACCTGCGCTTCCGCGCCGACCGAGGAAGAAACCGCCGCCACACGCCACGCTGAGGCTCGAAACTGTATGCAGCCTGTGATAGCAAGTCAAAATCAGACCGACCCGGTGGATCGGCGGTGGTGGCGGTGCGGGTGCAGGAATACAGGCGGCCATCGGCTGCGCTCTATGCGCAGAGCACAACTTTAGGACGACTGACGGAATTCGGGGGCTAGCTTGAGCGAGAATGTGAAGCAGCGTAATGCCGCGGCAATCGCGGCCCTCCGTAAGGCCGACCCGGTGATCGCTGCGCTGATCGACGCTAACCCGGACTACGACCCGGATGCGTGGCTCGAGCATTTCCCGAAGATGGACCCCTTCGGCGTGCTGATCTTCCAGGTCATCGGCCAGCAGCTCTCGGTCGCCGTCACGCGTACCATGCTGGGCCGCCTGATGGACCGCTTCGGCGGGCGACTGCCTTCGCCCGAGCAGTTGCTCGCCGCCGACCCCGAGGACATCCGCGCCGCCGGCCTGTCCCGCCGCAAGGTGCAGACCCTGCATGAGCTTGCCGAGCGTTTCGTCGACGGCCGGCTGAACGTGGACGAGCTGGAGCGGCTCTCCGACGAGGAGGTCGTGGCGCGGCTCACGGAGGTGCCGGGGATCGGCCGCTGGACCGCTGAGGGGTTCCTCGCGATCGCCCTGCACCGCGACGACGTCGTCCTTCCCGGGGACCTCGCGCTCCGCAAGGCGATCCAGCGCGCCTACGCCCTCGACCACCTCCCCAGTCAGGCTGAGGTGGAGGCCATCGCGGAAGCCTGGCGGCCGCACCGCAGCCTGGCCGTGAATTACCTGTTCGGGTCCGTATACGGCGGCTAGAGCACCTGATAAAGGTGGCGCTGACGCCCTTCCGGGCCGCCCGGGCCGCCGTTGGCGACGCCGACGTGCCGCGCGGCAAGGTGGGCTGCCCGTACATACGACAAGCGCCCCAACCATGCCAAGCGACCGACCTTCTACCATGTAGCAGCACTGTAGGCGAGATTCGCCTGTGACCATGGTGACCCGGAACGGAGGCAATCGTGCCCAGCACCAGCACCAGCACGAGCACGAGCACCAGCACCAGCACCAGCGTGGAGGTCGTCCTCGAGTCGTTCCGAGCGGTCGAGCGCCGCGACGAACGACGGCAGCGCGAGCTGTTCCACCCCGAGGCCGAATTCCACTGGCCACCTTCGCTGCCCTACGGCGGGACGAGGCTCGGGCAGGTCGAGGCCGGCCAGCGGCCTGGCTGGGAGGACGTCTGGACCCCTCTCCAGCCCACCGAGGCGGAGCGGCGCCTGGACCCGCGGGTGGTCGCCGCCAGCGACGACGAGGTGGTCGTCCTGTGGCAGCAGCGAGGACTCGACCACGCCGGAAACCGCTTCGAGTGCCCGGTGCTGGGGCTCTACCGGGTCCGCGACGGCAAGCTCGCGCGGGCGCAGATGTTCTACTTCGACACGACCGCCACCGCCGAGTTCCTGACCACAGCGGCTGAAAATCAGGCGCGCTCGAACACGGGCTTCAGCGCGAAGTACACGTCGCGGTAGCGGCGAAAGGCGTCGGCGTAGATCGCGTGGCGGTCAGGATCGGGAAACGGTGTCTCCTCTACTCGGCCCCCTCCACACGGGAGACGAATTATGAGCCCTCACCGCTAGTTCATGAAGGCTTCGAGCTGCTCGGGCATGATGACGATGGGGCGCATCATGTCCCGGTCCTCGTGCTCGAGGATGTGGCAGTGATACATGTAGCGTCCGCTGAAGCCCTGGAAGCGCACGGCAAGCTCCACGATCTCGTTGGGGTTGACGCGGACCGTGTCCTTGAGACCCTGCTCGTTGGCGTCGAGGACGTGCTCGAGCTCATCGTCGGGGCTTCGCCCGCGCCGCACCCGGGCCGAGGTGGCGGTGTCGGTGATGCCGCCCTCGGGGACGGTGACCACGACCGGATGTCGCGCCAGCACCTGGAACGGATTCAGGTGGATGTGGATGGGATGGGTGTCCCCGGTCAGGTTGATGAGCTGCCAGACCTCCCAACGGCCGAGCACCGGAAAGAACGTCACGGTGTCCTCGAAATGGCAGGCGACCGTGCGGAAACGGGCCACCGTCTCGACCTGGCCGTCCGCGTCCTCGTCGACCATGGTGATCACCCGCTCGGTCGAGTCGTCATCTGGCGCCGGGGCGAGCTCGCGCATGGTGAGCATGTTGGGGGCGTCGTCGAGCTCCTGCTCGACGAGCGCGACCGCGCGGCGCACCGCGCCGGCCAGGTCGCGCTCGGTCGGGCGCGCGTAGTCGGTCGCCAGCTGCCGGGCGACGGAGCGGCGCAGCGGAGGGCCGGGAACGACCCGAAAGCGCATCACGTCGGGATAGGGCAGCAAGCCGTCGAGGCTGGCTGCCTGGAGGGCGCGCTCCGGCGGGAAGGACGCGCCGTCGAAGGGCGCGGAGGCAGTGTTGACGAGCGCGAGCTCGCTGCCCGGCCGCAGGTCGGAGAAGTCGACGAGCAAGTCCGCACGCTCGGCGGAGGCGAGCACGAGCCCCTGCGGCGGGACCGCGACCGGCGCGAACAGCAGGCCGCCGTCGGTGCCGATCTGGGAGATGCGATCGAGCTCGGGCCCGCCGTCACCCAGCAGCACGAGGCGGAAGGTCCGCGCGTTGGACCCGTTGATCACCCGCAGGCGGTACGTGGCGGGCTGCACGTCCAGGACCGGCCAGACCTTGCCGTTGACGGTCGTGAACGGCGCGAAGGCCTCCATGGTTCCGGGATCGGTCTTGTGGACCAGCTCGCCGGTCAGCCGCCCCTCGGAGTCTTGGCCGAAATTGCGGTCCTGGAGCAGGAGCGGCACTTCGAAGGGCGGCCCCTCGGGGAGGCCGAGATCGCGCTCCAGCTGGTCGCGGACGATCCACAGCCCGGCGAGGCCCGCGTACACCGTGAACCGGGTGACGCTCATGACGTGGTCGTGGTACCAGAGCAGCGCCGCCCGCTGGTCCATCGCGTAGTCGCCGACCGCGTGCTGGCCGGGCGCGAACATGTTCTCCGCCCAGCCGTCGTAGGGGGCCGCGGTGAGCCCGCCGTGCAGGTGCACGACCGCGAAGCCGGGCAGCGACGCGGCGCTCGCATCGGGGGTCCCGCCACTGAGGCCCGGCAGGCACTGCACCGGGACACCGTCGCGGTCGGTCTCCTTGGGCGCGAGCGTGACGGCGACCGGCAGCGTGCCCTCGAGCTCGTTGCGCCAGTCCACCCGGACCGGCTGCCCGCGCTCGGCCTCGATCGTCGGGCCGGGGACGCTGCCGTCGTAGGTCCAGACCCGCGACGCGGGCAAGTCGCGGTGGAAGCGATGGGTCCCCGTGCGGATGCGGACGCGCAGCGAGCCCTGGTGCTCACGCGCCAGGCGACGCGGCGGCAGCGGCAGCGCATCGACGAACGGCGTCAGCGGTGTCGGCAGCGGTGTCGGCAGCGGTGTCGGCAGCGACAGCATGACCACTCTCCCGTGGGCTGGATCGAAAGCCGGGTCAGCCCACCCTAGCGGCCAGCCGGTGGCCAGTGGGCTGTTCCGCTAGGCGACAGTGGCGACCAGGTCGGCGACCGAGTTGACGATGCGCGACGGCAGGTACGGGAAGCGCCCGGCCTGGTCCCTGGTGGTGATGCCCGACAGGACCAGGATGGTCTCCAGGCCCGCCTCGATCCCGGCGACGATGTCGGTGTCCATGCGGTCGCCGATCATCACGGTCGACTCCGAGTGGGCCTCGATGGATCGCAGGGCCTCCCGCATCATCAGCGGGTTCGGCTTGCCCACGAAATACGGCTCCACCCCGGTGGCCTTGGAGATCAGCGCGGCGACCGCCCCGGTAGCCGGCTGCGGCCCGGCCGGCGACGGCCCGGTCGGGTCCGGGTTGGTGGCGATGAAGCGGGCCCCCGCGTCGATCAGCCGGATGGCTCGGGTGATCGCCTCCAGGCTGTAGCTGCGCGTCTCGCCCAGCACTACGTAGTCGGGGTCGCGGTCGCTCAGCACGTAGCCGCGCTCGTGCAGGGCGGTGGTCAAGCCCGCCTCACCGACGACATAGGCGGTCCCGCCGGGCCGCTGCTGGTCGAGGAAACGGGCGGTTGCCAGCGCCGAGGTCCAGATGGCGTCCTGGGGGATCTGCAGGCCGGTGAGGCTGAGCCGCGCGGCCAAGTCGCGTGGGGTATAGATGGAGTTGTTGGTCAGCACCAGGTACCGGTGGTCGGTCTCCTGGAGGCGCTTGATGAAATGGTCGGCGCCGGGGACGAGCTGCTCTTGGTGGACAAGGACGCCATCCATGTCCATCAGGTAGGTCTCGATCGTCTGGTTGCCGTGCATCTGCTTACTCACTTCCAACGCCTCAGCGTTTCTTGTGAACATATTCACAGGGTGCCCGCTGGGTGATCACGACGCTGTAACGGCCGTGGGAGCATCGGGTGAACCTTTTGGCGGCCCAAACTCCCAAAAACGCCCCAGGTAGCCCGCCCTGGTCATCAGAGTGATCGGCGACGACCGACGTGGACGCTCTCCACGATGAGGGCGAACACGTCGTTGCGCCGGTCGACGCAGGCTTGGTCCTCCGGGTCGCAGAGGCGGGCCAGGGCGGTGCGGTCGGATGGGTCGAGCATGTCACCGACGCGCTCCAGCAGGTCCTCGAGGTGGCGGCGGACGAAGGCTGCCTGCACCGGCTCAAGTGGCGGGCCGGTCTCGAACAGGAACGAGTGGGTGCGGACCTCCTCCAGGCCGGCATCGCGCAGCAGCCTCGGCCAGCCGTAAGGGCTGGAGGTGGCACCGGGCAGGCTGGCGCGCATGGCATTGAACCATCGGCTCACGGCTGCCTCGATGCGGTCCTCCAAGCCCGGCTCGCCGACGCCGACGTCGAACGGCAGGCAGCGCATGCGCAGGCCCCCCTCGGCCAGCGCCAGTCGCCCGCCCAGGCGCAACCATCCAGCCAGGGAGCGAATGCCCGCGGCCTGGTCGGGCAGGTGGTGCACCACGTGCGCCGCCCAGATCAGGTCGAAGTCGTCGCCGAACGGTGCCGGGGCGCCCAGCGTGGACGTACCCGAAGGGTCCGCAGAGTCCGCGGCGTGGAGGTCGTGGCGGATCGTCTCGACCCGGGCGTCGAGCCCGAGAGCGGAGAGGTATTCGCGGACGGCGGCGACCGCCGCCGGCTCGGCGTCGACGGCCACTACGTGCCCGGACGGGCCGACCGCCCGGGCCAGTACCGCCGTCATGCCGCCGGCCCCACTGCCGGCGTCGAGCACCCTGGCGCCCGGCGCCGGCGCAAGCCATCCGGCCATGTCCTCGCGCATGGGCGCGAAGAAGGCGTCGGCCTCCCGCAGGTGAGCCACTTCCGCGGCCCAGTCGATCTCGGTTGTGGTAGTGGGGTCGGCGGGGTCGTCTCGCATCGCGGCTCTCCACGGTTGGCGCGGCTCAGGTGCTGCCCCGACTCTGCGGCACCGCCGTCCCGGCCGCAAGGCAGCGTGGGGCCGCTGCCGCCTCGATCCTGTTGCGACAAGTTGCAGCTGCACTGCTAGACTTATGGCATGGTCACCACCAGCACTGCTGAGACCACGACCGCCGTGGGGCTGCTGCGCTCGCAGGGCGTGCGCATGACCCCGCAGCGGATCGCGATCGTCGAGCAGATCATGACCACCCCCGGATACGTGGTCCCGCTGCGGGTGATCGAGCAGGTACAGGCCCGCGTCCCCGGAGTGAGCCCCTCGACGGTCTACCGCACCCTGGAGCGGCTGGAGGAGCTCGGCGTGCTCTCGCACGTCCACCTGGAGCACGGCACCGGCTATCACCAGGTGACCGACGCGCGGCACGCCCACCTGACCTGCTCCTCGTGCGGCAAGGAGCAGGAGGTCTCGCAGGGGCTGCTGCGCCGGCTGGAGCGATCGGTCCAACGCGAGCACGATTTCCGCCCTGACTTCAGCCACCACCCGATCTCCGGTCTGTGCGCGAGCTGCCGTAAGGCCAAAGCCTCCGCGCCGCACCCCTGATCCAGGCACGCTCAGCGGCTCCGTCTGGCGTTTGGCGTTTGGCGTTTGACGTCTGGCGTCTGGCGACGGCGGAACAAGACGCCCAACACTGAGCGTTGGCGAACTGGGTGTCCGCCGCTCTGGACTTCTCTGGACTTCGTTTGCCCAGCGAGGACACCATCTGGGAGGAGTATGGCGAATTGTGTGACGTGCGGGAGGGAGTTGCATCCCGAACGAGCGGAAAAGTACGACTACTGCACTGACCGTAAATGCCAGGAGCTGAATGCCAAAGGGCTGACGATATTGGCTCTCGGCGTGAACAAGGCCGCGGATCATTATCAGGTCCTGGATGAGCGGACTCAGGAAAAGGTGGACACTGGCAAATACGTCGAGGAGATGGCCAGTGGCAGGCGGCAGGATCGACGAGGCACCGTCTTCGAGAAAAAGGAAGGACGGCGCCGTGAGGGAGCTCGAAGCGCTGCCCACGCCCCTCGAGCCAGTCGAGCCAGTCGAAGAAGCACCACCGCCTCCAAGAGCTCACGGCGCCCCTGGACCGACTCGCAGCAGGACCTCGCGCTCATCTACAACGCGAGAGGGGTCCGTCCGGACGAGATCGCAAAGCGGCTCGGCCTGAGCACCTACACCGTGACGCAGATGATCCTTGAAGGCAAGAAGCGCGCGAAGCCATGACGAGCCGCCCCGGGGCGGGCGCGGCAGGCCGCCCACGGGCCGGCGCCGACCCCGGATTGGACGTAGGGGTCGGCGCCGACTGTGGTCGTCGTCGTGGCGGTCGCTAATCGCTGGAGATCGCGGTGAGCATGTCGAGGCGGGCGGCGCGGCGAGCGGGGGCGATCGCGGCCACGATCCCGGCGATGCCGGCACCGATCACGTAGAGGACGAGCTGGGCACCGGGAACGGTCACCACCGCGGAGCCGTTGCTGGCGGCGGTGAGAGCGTCGGCGAGGGCGCTGCCAAGGCCGACCCCGAGGGTGATGCCGAGGACGGCCCCGAGGACCGCGATGATCACGGCCTCGCCGGCGACCATCGCGCCGAGCTGCGAGCGGCGCATGCCGATGGCGCGCAGCAGGCCCAACTCGCGGGTGCGCTCGACCACCGACAGGGCCAGGGTGTTGACGATGCCGAGCAGGGCGATCAGCACCGCCAGCGCAAGCAGGGCGGTGATCAGGTTGAGGATCTGGTCGAGGGCGGCGCCGGTGGACCTCTTGAAGCCGCTCTGGTCGAGCACCTTCGCACCCGGGTAGGGGCCGAGCAGTCCGCCGATCCGCGCCTGCAGCGCGCCCACCCCGGTGCCGGCGGCCTTGACCATGAGCAGAGTGTCGACCGTCCGGCCGGTGGCGCGCGCGAAGGTGTCGAGGCTGACCAAGTAGTCCCCGAAGGCGCCCTTGTTGGCATAGGTGCCGGCGACCCGCAGGGTGCTCGCCCCGGTCTTCTCGAACCGGATCGTCACCGGGCTGCCGATCGTCCAGTGGTGGGCGCTCGCCGCGGTGCTGGCGACTAGCAGGGCGTCGCCGTTGCCGAGCGCCGCCACGCTGCCTGAGCGAACGTCCAGGTCGGCGACCTGCTCGACGGTGCCGGGGTCGATGCCGTCGACCTTCTGGAAGCTGGCGCCGGCAACGGTCGCGTCGACCTCGCGCAGCTCGCTGACCGCGGCTACGCCCGGCTGCGCCGCCAGCGAGCGCGCCAGCGCCGGCGCCAGCCCACTGTCCGGGTCGGGCGACTGCACGTACAGGTCGGCGCGGCTGCCGCGGTCGATCGCCTGGTCGGCGGTGCGCTTGAGCGAGGCGTCGAGCACCGCGGACGCGCTCACCAGCGCGAGGCCGACCATCAGCGCGGCGGCCGTGGCAGCAGTGCGCTTGGGGTTGCGCATGGCGTTGTCGCGGGCGAGCTGGCCGGCGCGGGCGGGCAGGGGGCGCAGTGGCGCGCCGATCACCCAGGCGAGCGGCCGGGCGAACAGCGGGCCGAGCACGGTCACGCCGATGAACACGGCGAGCGCTCCCCCGCCGACCAGCACAGCGCCGCCGCCCGTACCGCCGAACAGGCCGGTGAGCAGCGCGGCCGTCCCGGGCACCAGCAGCGCGGCGCCGGCGACCAACCGCCGGGTGGAGAACGTCCGCAGGGTGGGCGCGGCCTCGCGCAGCGCCTGGATGGGCGCGACCGTGGTGGCCCTGCGGGCCGGGGCGACCGCCGCTGCCACGGTGACCGCGATGCCGGTGCCGACCGCGATCGCGGCGGAGCTGGCGGGCAGCTCGAGGCCGCTGGCCGGCAGGTCGATGCCGGCGCCGCGCAGCAG
>JBKPDO010000067.1:0-4387 GCA_046727955.1 bacterium
GTGCAGGTGCCCGAGCCGGCCGAGTACGTCGCGCTGGGCGCCGCGCGGCAGGCGGCGTGGGCGCTGGCGGGCACGCCCGACCCGCCGCCCTGGCCGCGCAGCCACAGCACCGTTCCCAGCTCCGACGACGGGACACACCCAGGCGCCGCGGTGCGGGCGCGCTACGCCCAGGTCCGCGAGGGCGCGACGCGCGGCCTGTTCGGCCCGGAAGGAGACAGGCATGCCAGCGGCTGAGCGGGTGCGGCCCGGGCGGCGGCGGTGAGCCCGCAACGGGCCGCGGGCCTGCACACCGTCCGGCAGCACAACATCGCCCTCGTCCTGCAGCGGATCGCCAGCGACGGGCCACTGTCGCGAGCGCGCATCGCCTCGCTCACCGGCCTCACCCGCGCGACCGTCTCCAGCCTGGTCGACGAGCTGCTGCGGGCCTCCCTTGTCGCCGAGCTCGGCCCCAGTACCGGCGGCGGGATCGGCAGGCCGGGCAGCGCGCTCGCGCTCAATCGGGCGAGCTATGCCGGCCTGGGGTTGGAGGTAAACGTCGACTACCTCGCCGTCTGCGTCACCGACCTCGCCGGCGAGGTCCGCTACCTCCGCACTCAGCTGGGGGACAACCGCAGGCTCTCGCCTGGCCGGGTGCTCAGCCGCGCCGTCAGGATGGCCCGCACCGCCTCCAAGGCCGCCGAGGCGGACGGGCTCACGGTCGCCGGCCTCGCCGTCGCCCTGCCCGGCCTGGTCGAGGCCGAGCGCGGCCTGCTGCGGCTGGCGCCCAACCTCGGCTGGCTGGACGTGCGGGTGGTCGACTTCCTCGCCGTCCGCCTCGAGCTGGGCGGCCTCCCCATCGTGGTCGACAACGAGGCCAACCTGGCCGCGCTCGGCGAGCTGTGGTTCGGCGGCCACCAGGGCCTCACCGACTTCGTCCACGTCTCCGGTGAGATCGGCGTCGGCGCTGGCATCGTCGTCGGGCGCGAGCTGTTCCGCGGGGTAATGGGCTTCGCCGGCGAGGTCGGCCACGTGACCGTGCAGGCGGACGGGCCGCCCTGCCGCTGCGGGGCGCGGGGCTGCCTGGAGCAGGTCGCCGGCCAGGAGGCGATCATGCGGGCCGCCGGGCTGACCGGAGAGGCGGGCACGAGCATGGGGCAGCCGGGAGGCTCGGTGGCCGAGCTGCTGGCGCGGGCGCGCAGCGGGGAGGCGCGGACGCTCGAGGCCGTCGAGGCGGCCGGCCGCGCGCTCGGCATCGCCGTCGCCGCCGCCGTCAACCTGGTCGACACCACCACGGTGGTGCTCGGCGGCCTCTACACCCTGCTGGGGCCGTGGCTGCGCGCGCCCTTTGCCGAGGAACTGGAGGCGCGGGTGATCGGGCGACGCTGGTCTCGGGTCCGGGTGCTCACCTCGCGCCTCGGACCCGACGCGGCGGTGCGGGGCGCGGCCGGCGCTGTTGTAAGGGAGATCCTCTCCAACCCGGCGGTCGTGCGCCCCGACGGCGGAGTCCTGTCGGGCACCTGACCACACCTGGAGTCCGACCACGGGATCGGAAGCCTGGCCGATGCTCGTCTCCTCGTCCGATATTTCGAACATCGTTCGCACAAACTGGTCACTCGGGACGGTAACCTCCAGCTCCAGCACCGTCAAGTGGCCTTCGGCACTCCTACTGGCCTGCGAAGCGCTCTCTCCCACTCCGAGTCAGGGTGATTCGCCTGCCCGAGATGATGCCCCGCAGGTCGACCCAGGTGATTCCCCACGCTCGGCCTGAGCGGTGCGCAAACTCGCTCGTGTCATTGAGCTGCGGTTCGGCAGTGTCGCCGCCTGCCGACGACCAGCCGCCGATGCCAGCGCACCAGCGTGTCGGGCGTGAGGAGGAAGCAGGACCAACGGGTTCGGGCAGTACACGGCTGATCGCGGCAAGGAACGCCCGATTGGCGGGTTCGAGCTTTGGTCGCGGAAGTTGGCGACGTAGGACCGGGAGCTGGTGGCGCAGGACAAGGATCTCCAGGTCCTAGGCGTGATCGCTGCGGGCGAGGAGGGTGAACAGGGCGATCAAGCGGCACAGCGCGACGTAGACGAGTTTCGACAACACGCAAACAGACCTCCAGGGTTCGAAAGGTGTCATGCTACCGAGCACCGGGTTCGGTGCGAACTCCCAGCTCACAGGCCACGTCCGAGTTTGCGCACCCTACAGGCTCGGTCGCGCTGGGCCACGCGCTGGGCTCCACGGGCGCCCGGATGATCGTGACGCTGGTGCACGAGATGCGCCGCCGCCAGGTGGAGCACGGCGCTGCGACCTTGTGCGGCGGCGGCGGCCAGGGCGACGCCCTGCTGGTGCGCCTCCCCACCCGCTGACACAGCTCGCGCAAGCCGGCAACAGGTGCCCGAGGTGGCGTCTGGCACGGCCAGAGCGACCGGTCGGGGCTTGCCGAGAGCTGGAACCCACCCACCGGGCGAAGTTTGCACACCAGGCTGCATCTGCACACCGGACTACCAAAGCCTTGTAGACACTTCTGTCAAAGATCACTCAGAATGCCTGGGGAGGCTGCGGTGGAGAGACGGAGGCCCGGCACATTATCCAGTTTCTCGGCCATCCATACGTCGGGCGTTGGGGCGCGCAGATTTGCCCAGCTCAGCAATGATTCCTACCCTTCCTGGCCTTTGCTGCGAACCGGCAGAAGGGACCCCCGATGCCTGACGACGCTCGCGCCGATGTGGCTGACGAGACCGGATCCGGGATTCTGGACGAGGTGACGCTCCGGGCGCTCATCGAGCACGTCCCGCTTACCGTCTATATCGACCGGTTGGACGAGACCGGCTCCAACGTCTACACCAGCCCACGGCTTGAGGCCGAGCTCGGCTACACCGTGCAGGAGTGGGTCTCCGACAAGGACCTGTACGCGAAGGTCCTCCACCCCGAGGACCGCGAGCGGATACTGGCCGAATACCGTCGCACGCGCGACACCGACGAGCCGTTCCGGGCGGAGTACCGCATGATCGCGCGCGATGGGACGGTGCATTGGTACCTTGACGAGGCGGCGGTCATCCGCGACGAGACCGGCCGGCCCGCCTACCTCCACGGCTTTCTCCTCGACATCACCGAGCGGAAGCGCGTCGAGGAGGCGCTGCGGGCCTCCGAGGCGCGGTTCCGGGGGGTGACCGACGCCGCCACGGACGCGATCGTCTCGGCCGGCAGCGACGGACGGCTGCGCTCGTGGAACAGGGGCGCCGAGCGCATGTTCGGCTGGCGGGCGGACGAGATCGTGGGCCGGCCGCTGACGGTGATCATGCCCGAGCGGCTGCGCGTCCTCCACGAGCAGGGCCTGGCGCGGGTCCGCCAGACCGGCCACTCGAAGCTGGCCGGCAGCGTCCTCGAGCTGGTCGCGTTCCACAAGGACGGGAGGGAGTTCCCCGTCGAGCTGTCGATCGGCGTCTGGGACTCGAGCGACGGGCCTGCGTTCTCCGGCGTGATCCGCGACATCACCGAGCAGAAACAGCTGGCGGACGCGCTCCGCCGCAGCGAGGGGGAGCTCCGGCGGCAGAAGCAGTACGTCGAGTCACTGGTGGAGATCAACCCGACCGCCATCGTCACCGTCGACCGGGACGGCAGCGTCACGTCGTGGAACTTGGCGGCCGAGGAGCTGTTCGGTTACTCGAGGGGCGAGGCGATCGGGCGGCAGGTCGACGACCTGGTCGTCGCACGAGAAGACTTGCGTAGCGAGGCCGTCAGCTACGAGCAGGTCCTTCGGGCGGGACGTTTCCATACCGTGACTCAGCGGGCTCGCAGGGACGGCACGCTGGCGGACGTCGAGCTGATCGTCGTGCCGGTGATCGAGGAGGGTGAGCCCACCGGGTATCTCGTCATCTACCACGACATCAGCCAGCTGCAGCGGCAGAAGCGATACTTCGAGTCGCTGCTCGAGGTCAGTCCCACCGCGATCGTCACCGTCGATCCGGACCGCAAGGTGACGTCGTGGAACCCTGCGGCGGAGAGGCTCTTTGGCTACAGCCGCGAGGAGGCCATCGGGCAAGACGTCGATTCGCTGGTCGCCAACAGCGAGGCGGTCCACGACGAGGCCGTGCGGCTGAACCGGCAGACCGAGGCCGGGCAGGTGCGGCTCACCACCCGCCGGATTCGCAAGGACGGGTCCCTTGTCGACGTCGACGTGCGGGCCGCGCCGATCCGTGTGGGGGATCAGATGGTCGGCCTGTACGCCCTGTATCACGACGTCTCCGAGCTCCAGAGAGCACGCGAGCAGGCCGAGGGCGCCACCCAGGCCAAGAGCGCGTTCCTGGCGATGATGAGCCACGAGATCCGCACACCGATGAACGCCGTGATCGGGATGACCGGGCTGCTTCTGGACACCGATCTGACTTCTGAGCAGCGCAGCTACGCCGAGGTCATCCG
>JBKPDO010000068.1:0-4306 GCA_046727955.1 bacterium
ATCGCCATCCTGCACGCCCGCGGCCATCGCAACATCGCCGCCGCGCTACGCCGCAACGGCCGCGACGCCACCCGAGTCCTGCCCCTGCTCGGCATCACCAGCCCATGAACCAGACACTCCGGCACTTTGCCGAGGCCCTGAGGTGACTGGTCGACGGCGCTGTCCCCAGCCTTGACGAGTTCGCCTGGCGACCGCTCAGGCGATCGCCGGTCTGGCGGCCTGCTGGGTGACGGTGTGTCGCCACAGCTTGAGCAGGTTGTGGGTGCCGCACAGCAGCTTCCACTCGGCGTTGCAGGCACGCAGGCCGCGGCGCATGAAGCGGCGGGCGCCCTGCTGCTCCTTGATCTGCCCGAACACCGGCTCGACGGTCTCGCGGCGCTTGGCGTAGCGGGCCTTGCCGTCCTCGCTGGCGAGCTTGGCCCTCATCGCCGCGCGGAGCCCGTCGCTTTTGGACTCTGACGGCTTGCCGTCCTTGCGGGGCTTGCCCTGGCGGCCGTGCCTGGCCGGTGGGATCAGCAGCTCGGGTGCGTCGGGGATGGTGGTGAGGTTGGCGATCGACCAGTAGCCAGAGTCGGCGAGCGCCGCCTCCGGTCGCTGGTCGATGCCGGCCGCGGCCAGCGTGGCAGCCGTCGCGTCCAGCATGGGCTCGAGCTGGTGGACGTCGTTGGCCTCGTCGGTAAGCTCGGCCGCCACGATCACCTGCTCCAAGGTGGTGACCGCCTGGGCGTTGTAGCCCTGCACGGTGCCGGTGCGGGTGTGCAGGAAGCGGCTGTCGGGGTCGGTGGCGTTGGCGGTCGCCTTGGGGTTGGGGGTCTCCTGCGGCCGGCGCTTGAGCTGGCGGGGCGTTGTGCCCTTTGCGTTGGCTGCCGCGGTGTGGGCGGCGACGCGCTGCTGGTAGGCCTGCTCCCGCGCGGCGGCCTCGGCCTCCAGCTGGGCCTTGGCCTGGCGCAGCCGCGCGAGCCTGCCGGCCTTGCTGGCAAGGGCTTCGGGCAGTTCGTCCCCGCGGGCGTCGCCGAAGAGCCGGTCTTCGTGCTGGTCGGCGTCGGCGGCCTGGCGCAGGATCTCGTCGACCTCGGCCTGGAGCTGGTCGTGGGTGCGGTTGGCTTTGTCGGAGGCGTTGCCGGCCAGCTTGGTGCCGTCCAGGGCGACGGTGCCGACCTGGACCATGCCGGCGGCCGCGCACAGCTTCAAGGACTCCACGAGGAACCCGGCCAGGGCCTGCTCGTGGCGGACGCGGAAGCGCGCGATGGTCACGTGGTCGGGGGTCTGGTTGCCCGCGAGCACGCGGAAGGCGATGTCTTCCTGGCAGCGCCGCTCGAGCTGCCGGGAGGAGCGCACGCCCACGCAGTAGGCGTAGAGCAGCACGCCGAGCAGCAGCTTGGGGTCGTAGGCGGGATGGCCGTGCCCGTCGTCGCGGTGCTGCCGATAGAAGGGCTGCAGGTCGAGTTGGTCGACCACGTCGAGGAGGAACCAGGCCAGGTGGCCCTCGGGCAGCCAGTCGCGCAGGTCCGGGGGCAACAGGAAAGGCTGGTCGCGCTCTGCGCGCAGGAAGTTGTAGGTCATGGCCCATTCTACCTTCTCGCCGCTTTAAAGGCAAATGCGTTGATTACGAGTCAGTTCACAAAGCTCCACAAGCGGATAGCAAGGAGGGGTTCGAACCCGCTCTCACCCTGCCGCGCCGGCCGAGGTCTGGAGCGTGAAGGCTCAGCGACCCGGGGGTTCTTCGTACCCGTGGTGACCGCTCGTGCCCGCCGGGATCTGTAGGTAACTGGTGCAGTGCGGACCCAGCGCGGACCAGGCCACGAGCTTGGAAGGCGCGTCCAGGCCGACGTGCAAGCCGGGGTAGTCGGTCACCCGTCCAGCTCGCGGCCCTTCTGGGTGGCCGCTGTTGGCCGTGGGCGACGCTTCCAAACCGATGCGACGGGCACGCGGAGGGCATGGCCGGTGAGGGGGAGCGCCGCTCGGCCTGGTGGCGATGGCTGCCAGCTTGCGTGGTGGGCGAGGCCGGTCCTCAGCGACCACCTGCCCCGTTGGCAAGGGCCGCAGGCCGCGGCAGCACGTGGGCTGCTAGGACTCGATCGGTGGAGGGAGGTTGAGCCCAGATCCTTAGTGTGCAGGCGTTGACCCTGCGTCATCCCCGGCTCCTCTGCTGCCGCGGCGGCGTCGCCGAGCGGCGCCCCGACGAGGCCGTGCAGACGGGTCGCCACCGGGCGGTGCTGGCGCAGACGATGGCGCTTGGCGGCCATGAGGCGGTGCCGGCCGCAACCGCCTGACTTCACCCCTGAACCACAAGCCACCCCCGAGCGTGACAGGGAGGCCGAGCAAAAGGAGGAGGAGGATGTCAAAGAACCCGGACCAGACCCGGTCCGAGACTGAGTCAAGCCGCGCATGGCGCGGGTTGTTGGGATCGTAGCGGACCTTAACCGACTCGCCCTCGCTGTGGGGGCCGGAGCCGCTGCCGCACAGGTTGCTGGTGAACACGATGACCTGCTCGCGGGCAGTAACGAAGCGCACCACCGGGCAGCTGCTCGTCTTACCCTGGGAGCTTGTGCGGCGGTCGACGTCGATTACCACCCCGTCGGCGCGCCGACTCGACAACGGGGGACGCAGAGTGTCCACCAGGTCGCGCACGGCGACGACCACGAGCACAAGGCCCAGCAACACCACCCCGATCGAGGCAAGGACAAACAGCCACCGCGGCTTCATCGTCCCCGCTCCCGGGCCGCGTGCCGGTGCCACGCGACGATCCCGGCGTCTGCTTGCTCTAGAGGGTCTCCCAGCGCTCCCCGCGCTGCCGCCTTGGTCCACCCGACGAGATCCCGGGGTTGTGTGAGCTTCCCGGCCAGGGGTGGGGAGCGCCGTTGCCATGACTGGCCGCGGCGTCTCTTCAGCATCACGGGGAGCGGCAAGCGATCGATCGCCGAGTTCCTCGACCGCGACCGCGTTGACGAAGTGGTCGTGCACCAGCGGTCCACCCAGCGGTTTGCCCGCCGCCAGGTCCCACACCCGCACCGTGTCGTCGATGCCGCCGGAGACCGCGATCGGCCGGCCACCCAGCTGCCCGAGCGCGACCGCGTTGACCCAGCCCTCGTGGCCCACCAGCGGCCCACCCAGCGGTTTGCCCGCCGCCAGGTCCCACACCCACACCAGCTTGTCGTTCCCGCCGGAGACCGCAATCGGCCGGCCATGCAGTTCCCCCACGGCCACGGCGTTGACCCAGTCGTCGTGGCCCACCAGTGGCCCACCAAGCGGCCCGCCCGCCGCCAGGTCCCACACCCGCACCAGCTTGTCGCAGCCGCCGGAGACCGCGATCGGGCGGCCTTGGAGCTGCCCCACGGCCACCGCGTTGACGATGTTGTCGTGGCCTTCCAGCGGCCTACCAAGCGGTTTACTCGCCGCCAGGTCCCACACCCGCACCGTGAAGTCGTCGCTGGCCGACACCGCGACCGGGCGGCTGTCCAGCTCGCCCGCGGCCACCGCCAGGACGTTGCCGTCGTGGCCCGCAAGCGGCTCGTACAGCAGCTCCCCGGCGTCCAGGTCCCAGACCCGCACGGTGTTGTCGTTGCCGCCCGACACCGCGATCGGTCGGCCGCCCAGCTCGCCGACGGCCACCGCCAGGACCTTGCGGTCGTGGCCCACAAGCGGCGCGCCCAGCGGTCGTCCCTCCAGCAGGTCCCACACCCGCACCGTGCGGTCGTTGCCGCCCGACACCACGATCGGCCGGCCGCGCAGCGTCCCCACCGCGACCGCGTTGACCTTGCCCTTGTGGGCTTCCAACGGCTGGTACAGCAGTCCTCTTGAATCCAGGTCCCACACCCGCACCGTGGCGTCGTCACTGGCGGAGACCACGACCGATCGGGTGGCCGGCGAGCGCATCGACATTGCTGTGCCCCGTCGTCATGCAGCCGAGGTTGGCGGATCAGGGCGGGTCGCCAGGTTCGGCGCACCATAGGCCGTGCGCCTTGCTTGGCTGCCACGCTGAACCGACCACAGTGTCCGCCAGGGCGGTCGCTGACACCAGACCGTAGAGCCGGACGGTCCATACCGACCGGCGAAATTCCCAGACGCTGTCCCAGACCGGCTCGGCAGGTCCCGAAACCGCCAAGCCGCTCCCGCCGGCCTTTGCGCAACACCCTGTTAAGCGTCAACGGGCTGTGACTCGTACCACTCGACTTTCGCGGTTCTGGTTTCCGGTGGGGTGAGGTAACAGGCCGGGTGGTGTGGAGCCGGCTTGCGGGCGGGCTGGTAGCAAGAGAGCATCGGCGGCCCCTCCCTTGCCCAGGAGCCGCCGCCGATGCCCGCATGG
>JBKPDO010000069.1:0-26885 GCA_046727955.1 bacterium
GCTGCCCAGGCAGTTGGTCCACGGCGACTTCTGGGACAACAACGTGCTGTTTCGCCATGGGCGTGCGGTGCTGCTGGCCGACTTCGACTTCATGGGGGAACGGGCCCGCGTCGACGACCTGGCGCTCACGCTGCATTGCGCGCGCTCCGACCTCAGCACCCAAGCCGGCCCGGCGCAGGATCGTGCTCAGCTGCCTCAACTGCGCCGCCTGGTCGCCAGCTACGACGCTGGCCTGGACCTGCCGCTTTCTGCCGCCGAGCGCGCCGCGCTGCCGGTGGCGATGGCCCGCCAACCCTTGTCGTCGATCGGGGGGTGGGTGGCTCGCCTGGACAACCAGGCCGCGGCGCGCCGCCACACCGCCAGCGTGGGCCCCGGGCTGCGGGCGTCGCTGCGGATCATGACCGAGCTTCGCCGCTGGCGGGACGCCTTCGCCTGAACCACGACCAGCAATCCCTCTCGCCGACGGCAGCCGACGGCAGTCACGCCCGCTCTCAGGCCAGCCTAGCCAGGCACGGCTGGAGGTGCTGATCGGTCAGCAGGCACCGGTAGATGGCGTCCGACAGCCGCCGCTTACAGAGTTTTCGGAATCAGCGTGACGAGACCTCAAGTTCTCAGGGTGCTTCTCTTGGGAGTTCGCGCGGCCGAGCCAGTAGCTGTCGACCACGCTTCGCTATCGGACCATTTGCATCATGCGCCTACTACAGGATCTTGGGGGTTGGGTTGACAGGCGAGCATCGTCTGGCCCCTGCCGAGCCATCGATGCCGACCGTTGTTCTTGCTATGCTCAGTGCGCTGCCACCGTCCCTCGGGAGGTGTCTGATGGCACGGCAGCCGCCAGCGCCGGTCGAGTTGCAGAAGGGCCGGGCGCCTGCCAACGAGTTTCCGTTGGCCATCCTGGACGCGCGCAACGTGCGCGATTTCTTCCTGTTGGTCGCCGTCCTTGCGCTGCCGTGGTGGGCCACGCTGGGCTGGCTGGTGGCCAGTGGCAAGCGCCTGCACCCGTTTGCGTGGTGCTTCGCCATCGTCGTGTCGTTGCTGCCGGGTTGGGCGGTGCACCATGCCGTCTGGTACCGCCGGGTCCGCCGCGAATGGCCCACCGCGATCGGTGAGATCGTGCGCTACCAGCTGTTTCGCGGCTGGCTGATGCTCGGGGACACGCCGGTTGACACCAGCAGCTACTGGCCGGTGGTGCGGTTCACCACCCAGGACAACGCCGTGGTGGAGCTGCGGCCCAGGCACCGTCCGTGGCGGTACCGGAATGCGTTTTGCCGACAACCGCGCCAGGTGCTGATCCGCTACCCGACCGACCAGCCACAGCACGCCTTCATCGACGTGGGGTGGGGCACCGCCATCTACATTGCGGCGCTGAGCCTCCTGCTGGCCGGGCCGACGCTTGTGGTCCTGCTCGCGTACGCCATGGCCGGCTGGTAGCTCCCGGGAACCCTGGCGGTTGCGCCGCGCGGGCGTGCGCATCGCGGCGGCAGCCGGCACGCCCTGACCTCTGTGTCCGCCTCCTGCGATAGCCGTCCCTTTGGGGGTGTCGTGGACCGATACGACCTCCGGCCGCCGATGCATCGGCAGCACAGCCCGAGCCTGCGGTCTGCCCAACGGCGCGCTGTCAACCCAACACCCAAACCTGTTTAGTCCCTGGCGTCAACGTGGCCGGCGCTTCGACGCTCGCGCACGTGGAGCGGTGGCTGCGCGGCGAGGGAGAGCTGGTTGCGCCCGGCCAGCCACGGACCCTCCAGCCCGCACCGGTCGAGGACCTGGCCGACGTGCGCGGCCAGCCGCTGGCGCGCCGGGCGCTGGAGATCGCGGCCGCTGGTGGACACAACCTCCTGCTGATCGGATCGCCGGGCGCGGGCAAGACCATGCTCGCGCGGCGGCTGGCCGGGCTGCTGCCCGAGCTCGGACGCGACGAGGCGCTGGAGGTGACGCAGGTGCTGTCCGCGGCGGGGCTGCTGCCGGCGGACGCGGGCCTGGTGTGCGAGCGGCCGTTCCGCGCGCCCCATCACACCATCAGCGTGGCCGGGCTGATCGGCGGCGGACGCGTGCCGCACCCCGGGGAGGTGAGCCTGGCTCACCGGGGCGTGCTGTTCTTGGACGAGCTGTGCGAGTTTCCCCGGGCCGCGTTGGAGGCGCTGCGCCAGCCGCTGGAGTCCGGCGAGGTCATGGTGGTGCGCTCTGGCGCCAGCGTGCGCTTTCCAGCCCGGTTCGCGCTGGTCGCGGCGGCCAACCCGTGCCCGTGCGGCTCTCTCGGCGACGGCGAGCGGGTGTGCCGCTGCGGGCAAGAGGAGGTGCGTCGCTACGCGCGGCGGCTGTCGGGCCCGCTGCTGGACCGCATCGACCTGTACGTGCGGGTGGACCGGGTCGGCGCTGGTGAGCTGCAGGGCGCGGCGGGCGGCGAGTCGACCGCCGTAGTGCGCGCGCGGGTGGACCGGGCTCGGTCGCTGGGCATGGCGCGCGCCGGCACCGACAGCGCCCGGGCGCCGGTCGCCGAGCTGGCGGGACTGTGCCAGCCGACCGCGGGTGCCAGGCGCGTCCTCGCGATGGCGGTGGACCGGCTGGGCCTGTCGGCGCGGGGGTTCCACCGTGCGCTGCGGGTCGCCCGAACCATCGCCGACCTGGCCGGCGGGGAGCGCGTGGACGAGCAGCACGTCCGCGAGGCACTGGGCCTGCGCCACATCCCCCTCAGCCCCGACGACCAGGCGGGCGCGGCGTGAGCCGGCGCCGGCGATCCTCCGAGCTGCCGGCGTGGTGGTCCCCTGACCTGCCGGCGCGACAGGTACTGCTCGCCCTGGCGGCGACGCCGGGTCCACTGCCCGCGGTCACCGCGGCCCGGCTGGCGGCCGGCGAGGAGGCGGCCAGCCTGCTGTCCGCCGTCAGCCCGGAGCCCGCTCTGGTGGCCGCGCGGCTGGACGCCCTCGGCCTTCGGTTCCTGCTGCCGGAGGACCCAGGATGGCCGTTCACGAGCGCACCACCGGATCCTCCCTGCGCGTGGCTGTTCGTCTCCGGGCCCGACCCGCCCGGGGCAGAGGCCTCGGTCGCGGTGGTCGGCGGCCGGAGGGCCTCGACGCTGCGCCGGGCCACCGCGTGGTCGCTCGCCAAGGGCCTGGTGGGCGCGGGGCTCTGTGTGGTGAGCGGCGGCGCGGTGGGGGTGGATGCGGCCGCGCATGCTGGTGCGCTCGACGGCGGCGGCCGTACCATCGTCGTGCTCGGCTGCGGCCTCGACACGCCATACCCCCGCGGCAATGTCGCCCTGTTCGACCGGATGCGGGCCGCGGGCAGCACGCTGCTCGGCGAGCACCCACCCGGGACGCGGCCGCTCGCCGCGAATTTCCTGCCGCGCAACCGCCTGATCGCGGCGCTCTCGTCGGCGGTGGTGGTGGTCGGGGCGGCCAGCGAGTCGGGAAGCCTCTCCACCGCCCGGGCCGCCGGCAGCCGGGGCTCGGGTCGGGTGCTGGCCGTGCCCGGTGCGCCATGGGATCCGGGTGCCGCCGGCTGCAACGACCTGATCCGTGACGGCGCGACTCTGGTCCGGGGTCTGGACGACGTCCTGGAGGCACTCGGTACCGTGGCTGCCGCCGCTCGCGGCGGGTCACCGGACCGGCTGCCCCTGGCTGACCAGCCTGACACGTTGCCGACCAGGCCGTGGCCCCCGGACATATCGCCCTCCGACGCGCCGGCCTCAGCCGCGTCGCCTCCCAGCGGGTCGTCACCTGGCCGGTCGCCTCTTGGGGAGTCCTCTCTTGGCGGGTCGCCTCCCAGCGGGTCGTCGCCTGGCGCGTGGGCCTCGGGCGGGTCGTCACCTGGCGCGTGGGCCTCGGGCGGGTCGCCTCCCAGCGCCACCCGCGCGGCCTGGACGGTCTTTCAGGCACTCGCCGACGGCGAGCCGCTCGGCCTCGCGCGTCTCGCGGCGGCGACGGGTCTCGACCCGCCCACGGTCGCCTCCGCTGTGCTCGAGCTCGAGCTGGCAGGCTTCGTCCGCCGCTCCGCCGCCGGCGTCGAAGCCATCGCCATCCCACGGATGGCTTCCCCTTCCCCAACCGGCCCGATCGCCGGCCATCCCCCTCACTGACCCCCCGGCGAGGCGGACGGAGGCCGGTAGAGCGCGGCAGGGCCGGGCTCGCCGGAGGCGTCCTTGCGGGCGTACCAGCGTAGCCGGATCGTCGCGCCGTCGACGGTAGTCAGCTCGTGGTCGGTGATCGTGACGTCGTCCGGGAACGGCTGGGCGGTGTCGGCGTAGCGGAAGATGCCCTCCAGCGTGGTGCGGCGGGCGGCGACGTCCCCGACCGGCGGGGGCGTGCTGCCGGTCGTCTCGGGGGCGAAAGGGGCGAGAGCCTCGGCGACCTGGGGTCAAGGGTGAAGGACATGACGGTTCTCCGTTGCGAACGAGCGATGTACTCGGGATGAGCGATGTGCGGGATGAGCGGTGTGCTCGCGGTTGATGGTGTGTCCGGGGACGGACCGGCGGTTTGCCGGGTCTGGAGTTGCGCAGGTCACGGAGTCAGGACGGTCTTGCCGGCCAGCCGTCCGGCTGCGGCCTGGTCGTGGACGGCGGCCAGGTCGGCCAGCGGCCGCCGCTCGGCCACGTTGATCTTCAGATCTCCGGCGTCGACGCGGGTGACCAGCTCGGCGAGCTGGGTGGCGTCGCTGTGCAGGAAGACCCGCACCGTCCGCACCCCGCGCCCGGCATCCTCCGGGCCGGGGGTGGTGGTGCTGACGAAGGCTCCGCCGTCGGCGACCAGGCCCACCAGTTGCGCGGTCTCCTCCGGGCTGGTGGGCGCCAGGTTCAGCACCACGTCGAACCGCTGCCCGGCCACCGCCTGCGGGAGGGGGGTGGCGGTGTAGTCGACGATCCGGTCCGCGCCGTAGGAGCGGACGCGGTCGTGGCTGCGCGCGCTGGCGGTCGTGGTCACGGTGACACCGGCCTGCGCGGCGAGCTGGACGGCGTACCCGCCCACCGCGCCGCCCGCGCCGTTGATCAGGACGCTCTGCCCCGTCTTCAGGCCGGCGTGCTCGAACAGCGACTGCCAGGCCGTCAGCCCGGCCGAGGGCAGTGCCGCGGCGTCGGCCAGCTCGCCGGTGCGGGGGGCGGCGGCCAGCGCCTCGGCGGGCGCGGCGACGTACTCGGCGGCCGCGCCGGGCGCGGTCATCGGCAGGAACGCCACCACCGCGTCCCCGACGCTCCAGCCGCTCACGCCCTCGCCGACCTCGGTGATGACACCGGCCATGTCGTAGTTCGGAACGTGCGGGAACGCCACCGGGAACACCTGCTGCAGCAAGCCCGCGCGGATCGCGGCGTCCACCAGGTTGAAGGAGGTGCCGGCCACCCGCACCACCACCTGCCCCGGACCCGCCACCGGACGATCGGCGTCCTCGTAGACTAGGACGTCGCTGTCGCCGTAGGAGTGGTAACGCACTGCCTTCATGATCTCTCCTCACTCGGTGCTTCGAAGTTGAAGCATGTGGAGATAGTAATCGCTTCGACTTCGAAGCACAACCTTGGGTGAGTGACGATCGGCACAGTGCTTTGGATTCGAAACATGTACGATGGAGGGATGAGCGCCACCCACCCCGACACTGACACCAGTACCGACGTCGGCGCCCACACCGGTACCGACAGCGGTGCCGACGGCGTCCAGGCGCTCGATCCCCGGCAGCTGGGGGCCTACTTCGCGCTCATGGAAGCCGTCAGCCTGCTCCAGCACCAGGTCGAACAGCACCTACGCACCGAGGGCGACCTCAGCTACGTGCAATTCCAGCTCCTGGCCCGCCTCGCCGACGCCCACGGCCAACTGACCATGACGCAGCTGGCCGACGGCGTCGTCTACAGCCGCAGCGGCCTGACCTACCAGGCCGGGCTGCTGGAGAAGGCCGGCCTCATCACCCGCGGACCCAGCCCCGACGACGAGCGCGCCACCCTGGTCACCATCACCGACAACGGCCTGGCCCTCTTCGGCCGCGTCCTGCCCGGCCATATCCAGGTCGTCCGCCGCCTGCTGTTCGACCCCCTGACCGGCGACGACCTGCACCACCTCGGCGACATCGTGACCCGCGTCCGCGACCACATGCGCGCCCAGCCACCCCGCTCCGCCGCCCCCCGCAAACGCCGCCCCAGCCCCACCTCCCCGGCCCACGCCGCGACGCAGGCCTGAACCAGAACCCCTGACCCGACTCGGCGCCGAGGCCCGTTGGAGGCGGACGGCATGGATCCGCTTCCGGTTCAGGGACTGCGGCCTCATGGCCGACGTTCTCCGCCCGATCGACCCGCCCTCGCAACGCAGGACGGCGACCGGGCGGAGGCCTACGTCAACGACTTGATCATGGGGCCTGCGAGCAGCCGAGCATGAGCAACAGCCGCTGGCCGCGAACAGGGCGACCACACCGATCGCTGCGAGAAGCCGCCTCACGCCTCATCGCGGTACCTGTCGCGCGACACCCACACACATACACCCGAGGTCGGGTGTGGTCGCCGCTGATCGACATCCGCGGTCACTACTGACCGACAAAGCCATCCACCCCCACCGTGATGCGCCCAACCTGCGGATCTGCCATGGTAGTCATGGCCGTCTCCCTTCTGGTGCGAAGCGGTGATGGCACACGCCGGCCGGGTCGGGCGGACAGCACTGCGACGGGTCCAAGCCGATCCACGACAGGCTCCTATCAGGTCACGTTCGCCCCGCTGGCGTGCTCATGCTGGTGGCCGTGGCCAGGCCGACGGGTCGCGCGCAAGGCACCAAGGCCGGCGGCAACGAGGGTCAGACCCGACCACAACCACCACCACCATCATCGCAGCGGCAACGTGCATCCCACGCGGCAAGCTGGGCCGCCTGTGGGTGCCTGTGAGTGCATCAAATACCCCAGAACGTCCAGTCCGGTCGCGGAATCCACGAACCGCCGACTCGGGGCTCCCCCGGGGGAACCCAGGCTCCCCCGGGAACCCAGGCGCCGCGGTCCCCGTGGCCCCACTGCGCCCGGTGCTTGATGCGGGCGTCGGCACCCGCGATCATGCCGCCATGAGCTGGAGCCCCGCCCCGCGAAAGAGCCCCGCCCCGCGAAAGAGCCCCGCCCGGCGCCGTGGCACCGGGGCTGGCACAGCCCGGGGGGCGGCCGCCGTGGTTCCCGCTGAGCCGAGGGTTCCCGCTGAGCCGAGGGTTCCCGCTGAGCCGAGGGTTCCCGCTGAGCCGAGGGTCGCCGCTGATCCCAGGGTTCCCGCTGATCCCAGGGTTCCCGCCGAGCGACCGGCCGCAGCTGAGCTGCCAGGGCTCGCTCGGCACGCGGTCGAGACCTTCATCGCCCACCTGCGCGACGAGCGCGGCCTGGCGGCCAATACGGTGGCGGCCTACGAGCGGGACGTGGTGCAGTTCTTCCGCTTCGCGGCCCGGGGCAAGGTGGCGGACCCCGGCGAGGTCGACCCGCTGCTGCTCCGGCGCTTCCTCGCTCAGCTCACGACCCGTGGCCTGGCGGCATCGTCGATCGCGCGCAAGGCCGCCGCACTGCGGGCGTGCTTCCGCCTGCTGGTCCGGCGTGGACTGATCCCCGCCAACCCTGCGGCCGACCTGGGCTCGCCCCGCCTGCCGCGGCGCCTTCCCGTGGTGCTCAAGCAGCGCCAGGTCGAGGAGTTGCTGTCGCGCCCGCAGCCGCGGGACCCCGTGGGGCTGCGGGACCGTGCCATCCTCGAACTGCTCTACGCCACCGGCATGCGTGTGGGCGAGCTGTGCGCCCTCGAGTTGGGCGACGTGGACCTCGCCTCGGACGTGGCCCAGGTGCACGGCAAGGGTGGCAAGCAACGCCTGGTCCCGTTCGGTGAGCCTGCTCGGGCCGCGCTGCTGCAGTATCTCCTCGAGGGTCGTCGCATGATGCTGCCCAAGGAAGGCGCCGGGCGGCAGGCGCTGTTCCTCAACCGCCGCGCCCGCCCGATGACGCCCAGGGACGTTCGGGGCATGCTGCAGCGCTACCGCACAGGCTCAGGGGTACCGACTGAGACAAGTCCACACACCCTGCGGCACAGCTTCGCAACCCATCTGCTCGAGGGTGGCGCGGATCTCCGGTCGGTTCAGGAGCTGCTGGGGCACGTTGCCCTGACCACCACCCAGACCTACACTCACGTATCGAACGAGCGGCTGCGCCGGGTGTACGAGCAGGCTCATCCGCGTGCCTGAGCCCCCCGCCGAAACGGCAGGCTGAGGGGCTCGGCCAAGTCGCTACCGGGGGGACCAAAGGCCAGAGGGGCTCGACGAGCGCCGGACGGCCAAAGGGGGGCTTCTTTGGACGAGCCGTCGTCCGTAAGCCGGCTGTGGGAGGAGTTCAAGCTCAAGGTGTCCGCGGAGGCGCGCGAGCGGCTGATCCTCCACTACGCCCCGCTCGTCAAGTACGTTGCGGGTCGCGTTTCGGTCGGCTTGCCACCGAACATCGAGCAGGCCGATCTAGTTTCCTACGGGATATTCGGTCTGATCGATGCCATCGAGAAATACGACCTCGATCGGGGCATCAAGTTCGAGACATACGCAATCTCACGAATCAGGGGCGCGATCATCGACGAGCTGCGGGCGATCGACTGGATCCCACGCTCGGTGCGGTTCAAGGCCAGGGAGGTCGAGAAGGCTTACGCTGACCTGGAGAATCGCCTGCACCGCAGCCCGACCGATGCTGAGGTCGCGCAGGAGCTGGGCATTACCACCGGAGAGCTGCACCACATCTTCAGCCAGATCTCGTTCGTGTCCGTGGTGGCGCTCGACGAGCTGCTGTCGGTCGGGTCGGAGCGGGGGGACCGGCTCAGCCTTGTCGACACCCTGGAGGACAAGGCGGCCGAGGACCCGGTGCGGGCGTTCGAGTCAGAGGAGATGAAGACGATCGTCGCTGCCGCCATCAACCGGCTCGCCGAGCGAGAGAAGATCGTGATCACGCTCTACTACTACGAGGGGCTGACGCTGGCCGAGATCGGTCAGGTGCTGGGGGTGACGGAGTCCAGGGTGTGCCAGATGCACACCAAGGCGGTGCTGCAGCTTCGCAGCAAGCTCCAGGACGTCCGCTGACCCGGCCGAAAGTTATCCACATTGTCCAGCCGGCATCCCACAGAGGCGGCGCGGCGCCTTAGCTTTCCTGGTGACAGCTCATCCCGGCGGTGCGCTCGCGGCGCAGCGCCGGGCACCAAGGAGGCTCTATGCGCCCCTCTATGCGCCCCGGTCGCACCGTCGGCCTGCCCGCCGGCGCCCTGTTCCCGCTCGTCTGGCTCGTCGTGGGGCTGCTCGCCGCGCCGAGCGCGCTGGCCCTCGGCGCGGCAACGGGGAGAGCGAATCCCGCCTCCATTGGGTCCCGCGGTCATCCCGCCGCCGGGTCCCGCGCCCGGGCCGCCGCCACCGGGTCCCACCTGCAACGGGTCCCGCCGCTGCGGCCACCGGTGGCGGGGCCGGTGGTGCGCGGCTACGAGGCACCTGCCGGACCCTACGGCGCCGGTCACCGGGGCGTGGACCTCGCCGCCGCGACGGGGGCGCCGGTGGGGGCTCCGGCGGCCGGCCGTGTGGTCTTCGCCGGCGGCGTGGCCGGGACGGTGTGGGCGAGCATCGAGGTCGCACCGGGGGTGGTGACCACGCTCGGGCCACTGCGGGCGCTGGCCGTCACCAGCGGGCGGCGGGTCGCCGCCGGAGCACGCCTCGCGGACCTGGCACCAGGTCACGGCAGTGGCCGCCACCCCACCACCCTGCACCTCGGCCTGCGCATCGACGGCGCCTACGTCGATCCTCTCCCCTGGCTCACTGGTTACGGCCGCCCGCGCCTAGCCCCTCTGCTCGAGCCCGGTGGCCCGCACTGATCCTCCGCTGCTCCACCCATCCGCCGACGCCCGTCCAATAGCCAGTACACGACACACGACGCGACGGCCCGTCAACGCCGCCCAAAAGCAGGAAACATGGCCGCTGTGCTATCGTCCGCCCGGGCCTGGGTTTTCCCGGGCTACAACGCACGCCTGCCTACGGAGCTCGAACGGTGCCCGCAACGCTCGCGCGGAGCGGGTCGAGATACCGGAAACCCCACGACGTGACGCCCGTGGGACACATGGCAGGCCGAGGCCCAACCGGATCGACCAAGGAGGACCACCTTGGCAGTCGTCACCATGCGGCAGCTCTTGGAAGCTGGCGTCCACTTCGGGCACCAGACGCGGCGCTGGAACCCGAAGATGAAGCGCTACATCTATGCCGAGCGCAACGGCATCTACATCATCGACCTCCAGAAGACCATGGAGGCGATCGAGACGACCTATTCTTTCCTGCGCGACACCGTGGCCAAGGGCGGCAACGTCCTGTTCGTCGGCACCAAGAAGCAGGCGCAGGAGGCCATCAGGAACCAGGCGGAGCGCGTGACCATGCCGTTCGTGAACTACCGCTGGCTCGGCGGGATGCTCACCAACTTCGCCACCATCTACCGGCGGCTCCAGCGGCTGAAGGAGCTGGAGGCCATGGAGACCACCGGGGCCATGGACGTCCTGCCAAAGAAGGAGGTCCTCAAGCTTCGGCACGAGCGCGAGAAGCTCGAGCGCAACCTCGGCGGCATCCGCGACATGACCCGGCCCCCCGCGGCGATCTGGGTGGTCGACACCCGCAAGGAGCACATCGCGGTGACCGAGGCGCGCAAGCTCGGCGTCCCCGTGGTGGCCATCCTCGACACCAACTGCGACCCCGACGAGGTCGACTACCCGATCCCGGGCAACGACGACGCGATCCGGGCCGGCAGCCTGCTCACCCGGATCGTCGCCGACGCGGTGGCCGAGGGACTGCGCCTGCGCAGCGTGTACGGCGCCGCGGAGGCGGCCAGGGAGGGCGTGGCGCCGGTGGCGGCCAGCCCGGCCGACGAGGAGCCCCTGGCCGAGTGGGAGCGCGAGTTGCTCGAGGCTGAGGGCGAGGTCACGCCGACCACGCTGGTGGGCACTAGGCTGTCTGCCAGCGAGACCACCCAGGCCGAGGAGGAGACTCCCGGCACCGGCACCGGCACCGGCGCCACCGGCACCGGCGCCACCCAGACCGGTGCCGCCAGGAACGGCGCGCCGCGGGCCGGGGCCCGCACCGCGAGGGCCAAGGCCCGCACCGCGGGGACTGGCACCGCGGAGACCGGCGCCGCCGGGACCAGCGCGGCGGGGACCAACGCGGCGGAGACTGGCGAGGCGGAGACCGGCGCCGCGGAGACTGGCGCCGCGGACGCCAGCGCGGCGGGGGCCGGCACTGCCGACGCCAGCGCCGCGGAGACCGGTGCCGCGGAGACCCGCACCGAGGAGGCCGGCACTGCGGACGCCGGCACTGCGGACGCCGGCGCCGCGGAGGCTGGCGAGGTGGAGACCAGTGCCGAGGAGACTGGCACTCTGGAGGCCACCACCGAGGAGTCCGGCGAGGCGCAGGC
Source organism: bacterium (assembly GCA_046727955.1). GTDB lineage: Bacteria > Actinomycetota > CALGFH01 > CALGFH01 > CALGFH01 > DASVXQ01. The sequence goes on from JBKPDO010000069.1 coordinate 11,392, forward strand.
GCGCGACGCGGACGAGCGCTCGGAGAACGAGAGGAGCCGGTCCTAGGGCCGCGGGACCGAAGGCGGCTCCCGGCCGAGGACGATTGAGCAGTTGCCTGCCGAGCCTGGCTGCTTGGCAGGCGACCTGATCCACAAGGAGCAAGACACCACATGGAAATCACGTCCGCCCAGGTCAAGGCCCTGCGCGACGCGACGGGCGCTGGGATGATGGACTCCAAGAGGGCGCTGGAACAGGCGGATGGCGACTTCGAGAAGGCAACGCTGATCCTGCGCGAGGCCGGCAAGGCCGGTATCGAGAAGCGCGCGGGCCGCGCCGCCACCGAGGGAGTCGTCGATGCATACCTGCACACGCCAGACCCGAACCTCCCGGCCAAGCTGGGGGTTCTCGTCGAGCTAGACTGCGAGACCGACTTCGTCGCCAAGACCGAGGAGTTCCGGCGCATGGCCCGGAACCTCGCCCTGCACATCGCGGCCGCGGACCCCGCCTACATCAGCCGGGAGGAGATCCCGGCGGAGGTGGTCGAGCGCGAGCGCGAGATCTACGCCAAGCAGGCCGAGGGCAAGCCGGCGCACGTCGTCGAGCGAATGGTGGACGGCAAGCTGAACGACTTCTACAAGCAGGTCGTGCTGCTGGACCAGCCATTCGTGAGGGACACCAGCCAGACCGTGCAGGAGCTGCTGGACGCATACTCCAGCAAGGTGCGCGAGAAGCTGGTGGTGCGCCGGTTCTCCCGCTTCAAGGTAGGGGAGGGCGCATAGACGCCGACGCGGCGCCGCCGCGAGCGAGGCAGGTGCTGACCCTGGAAGGGAGAGACGGGTGGCCTTCGTGATCGCGGGCGAGCAGCAGGCGCCCGAGCCCTTCAGCGACAAGCCGCACTACCAGCGTGTCCTGATCAAGCTTTCGGGCGAGGCGTTCGCCGCCGATGACTCCGGCTTCGGCCTGGACTTCGGCAAGATCGACGGGATTGCGGGCCAGCTCGCCGAGATCGTGGACCTCGGCGTGCAGGTCGCGGTGGTGGTCGGCGGCGGCAACATCGTCCGCGGGCAGGCCGCCGCGGCGGCGGGGATGGACCGCGCCCGGGCTGACTACATGGGCATCCTCGGCACGGTGATCAACTCGCTGGCGCTGCAGGACACCCTGGAGCGCCGCGGAGTGGTCACCCGGCTGCAGACGGCGATCCAGATGACCCAGATCGGCGAGCCGTACATCCCCCGCCGCGCCGTCCGGCACCTCGAGAAGGGCCGCATCGTCATCTTCGGCGCGGGCACGGGCATGCCGTACTTCTCCACCGACACCTCCGCGGCGCAGCGCGCGCTCGAGATCGGCGCCGAGGCCATCCTGATGGCCAAGAACGGTGTGGACGGTGTCTACGAGGCCGACCCCAAGAAGCATCCCGAGGCGCGCAAGTTCCTGCACCTCGACTACCTCGAGGCGATCCGGCGCGAGCTCAAGGTCATGGACACGACCGCCCTTTCGTTGTGCAAGGACAACAATCTCCCCATCATCGTGTTCGACCTGCTCACCGAAGGGAACATCCGGCGTGCGGTGCTCGGTGAGCCGATCGGGACAATCGTCAGCTCGATGAGCGCCGGCGGTCGGGATGACGCCGAGAGCAGCCAGCCCAGCGACACCTAGCGATGAGGGAGCGCAGATGATCGAGGACACGCTGCGAGACGCCGAGGCAAAGATGCGCCGCGCCGTCGAGGTGGCCAAGGAGGAGTTCAGCGGCATCCGCACGGGCCGCGCGAACCCCGCGCTGGTCAACCGGCTCATGGTCGACTACTACGGCGCGCCCACCCCCCTGCAGCAGCTCGCTTCGATCGCAGCGCCCGAGGCGCGCCTGCTGGTGGTCTCGCCCTATGACCGCAACGCCAGCGCCGCGATCGAGAAGGCCATCCGCAACTCCGACCTCGGCATCAACCCCGCCAACGACGGGCAGGTGATCCGGCTGGCGTTCCCGCCGCTGACCGAGGAGCGGCGCAAGGAGTACGTGCGGCTTGCCAAGCAGCGCGCCGAGGACGCCAGGACCAGCGTCCGCAACGTGCGCCGGCACTCCAAGGACGAGCTCGCCCGGCTCGAGAAGGACGCGGAGATCTCTCAGGACGAGCAGCGCCGGGCAGAGCAGAGGCTCCAGCAGGTGACCGACAAGTACGTGGCGGAGGTGGACTCACTGCTCCAGCACAAAGAGCGGGAGCTGCTCGAGGTCTGAGGGGATCCGGCGGGTCGGCAGGAGTCCGAGGAGGGGGCCGTGGTCGAGAGCACGGGCCGGGACGCCATGACTGACCCGGCCCCGGTCGAGCCGGTTCCGGCACCCGAGCCGCGGCGTCAGCGGAGGGTGGGCCGCAACCTGCCCTTGGCGATCGGCACCGCGGTGGTCTTGGCGGGCGCGCTGCTCGGCACGCTGTTCACCTCGCGTCCGGCGTTCGTCGGGTTCCTGCTGCTCATCGTGGTGCTGGCGCTGCTCGAGCTGCTGGCCGTGCTGCGGGCGCGGGCGATGCGGCCGGCTCGCGCGGTGGTCCTGGTCATGGCGGCGGTGCTGGTGATCGGCGCCTACCTCGAGGGCCTGGCCGCGCTGTCGTTCGGCCTGCTCGTCACCGTCCTGGCCGCCTTCGGCTGGTATCTGGTCGACCGCGACCGCACCGAGGTGACCAGGAACGTCGGCGCCACCGTGCTCGCCACGGTGTACGTGCCCTTCATGGCCGCGCACCTGTCGCTGGTGGTGCGTCAGGCCGACCACTACGTCGGCGCCGTCATCGGCTACGTGGTGCTAACGGTCATCTACGACACCTTCGCCTACGCCACCGGCGCGCTGCTCGGCCGCCATCCGCTGGCGCCGGCCGTGTCGCCCAACAAGTCCTGGGAGGGCGCCGCCGGCGCCAGCGTGGCCTGCCTACTGGCCGGCGCCTTTCTGCTGCCGCTCTGGGACCCGTGGACGCTCGCGCCCGGCCTGGCCCTGGCGGCGGTCACCTGTGTGGTGGCGCCGCTGGGCGACCTGTCGGAGTCGATGCTGAAGCGTGACCTTGCGGTGAAGGACATGGGCTCGCTCCTGCCGGGACATGGTGGCATGCTCGACCGGGTCGACGCGCTCCTGTTCATGGCCCCGGCTCTGTACTACGTGATGGCATGGTTCAACCTGCTCCGCACCCCGTGACGGGTGCCCGACCGCTCGCCGCCGGCCCGAGGTCGTTGTACGACCTCGGCGCGGCCGACCTCGCGCGCCTGGTCGAAGAGGCCGGCGAGCCCCCCTACCGGGCCCGCCAGCTCGCCCGCTGGCTGGACAGGCGCAAGGAGGCCGACCTTGGGGCAATGACCGATCTGCCGGGCGGCTTCCGGGGCTGGCTCGCCGAGCGGTTCGCGGGGAGCGGCCTGGTGCTCGAGCGCCATCAGGTGGGCGACGGCGGCTGGACCCACAAATTTCTGTTCGGGCTACCCGGAGGGGACAGCGTCGAGTCGGTGCTGATGCTCTACCCGCCCGCCGGCGAAGGCGAGGCCGGAGGCGGCGGGGGGTCCGGGGGGCTCTCCAGCGAGGCCAGGACCGGGGGACCAGGCCCGCCAAGCAGAGCCGAGCGTAGCCCCCCGGTGGACGGGGGGTCCGGGGGGCTCTCCAGCGAGGCCAGGACCGGGGGACCAGGCCCGCCAAGCAGAGCCGAGCGTAGCCCCCCGGTGGATACGGCCGAGGAGGAGGACTGGGAGGCCGGCCCACGCTATAAGGGGCAGGGGCGGGCGACGCTGTGCATCTCCACGCAGGCCGGCTGTGCGATGGGCTGCACCTTCTGCGCGACCGGGCAGTTCGGCTTTACCCGCAACCTGTCCACCGGCGAAGTAGTCGAGCAGGTGGCGCGCGTATGGTCGCTGCTCGGCGAGCTGCGGCCCGCGCCGTCCGCGCCGGACCACCTGACCAACGTGGTGTTCATGGGGATGGGCGAGCCATTCGCCAACCCCGGCGCCACCTGGGGCGCCGCCTGGCGCCTGCACCAGGGCCTCGGCCTCTCCGCCCGGGCGATCACCATCTCCACCGTGGGGCTGGTCCCCGGCATCCGCCGCGCCGCCCGCGAGGCGCTGCCCGTAAACCTGGCGGTGTCGATCCACGCGGCCACCGACGAGCTGCGCGACCGGCTCGTGCCGCTGAACCACACCTGGCCCATCGCCGCGCTGCTCGAGGCCGTCCGCGCCTACGTTGCCGCCACCAGGCGGCGGGTGTCCTTCGAGTACGCCCTCATCCGCGACACCAACGACGGGCTGGATCAGGCTGACGAGCTGGGACGGCTGCTCGCGCCGCTGCGCGTGCCCTCGAGCGGCGGTCATGCCGCCCACGTCAACCTCATCCCCTACAACCCCACTCCGGGGCTCGACCTGCGCACGCCCTCCAGCGGAGCCGTGCGGCGCTTCCGCGACAAGCTGGCGGCCCACGGCCTGCCGGTCAGCGTGCGGGCCAACCGCGGCGTGGGCATCGACGCAGCCTGCGGGCAGCTTCGCAGCGCCGCCGGCCGGCCCGGCAGGCGGACCGAGCCGCCACTGCTCCAGCCCCGGCAGCGCGCCCGTACACTGTTTGGAGACTTGTTGGAGACTTGACCCCCACCGGGGAGACCGCATGAGCTTGCTCGGCATTCTGCTTTTCTTCCTCGCCCTGGTGCTGGCCATCTTCCTGCACGAGGGCGGGCACTTCGCGACCGCGAAGCTGTTCGGCATGAAGGTCGAGCGCTTCTTCCTCGGGTTCGGTAAGACCCTCTGGTCGTTCCGTCGCGGCGAGACCGAGTACGGCATCAAGCTGCTGCCACTCGGTGGCTTCTGCAAGATCGCCGGGATGACCCCACACGAGTTCGACGGCAATTTCCTCGAGCAGGAGCGCGGCTCCAAGCCCGAGCCGGTCCCTCCCGAGCGCCAGTTCCGTAACAAGCCAGCCTGGCAGCGGGCGATCGTGCTGGCCGCGGGCTCCGTCACGCATTTCATAGTGGCCCTGCTGCTCATCTACGGCCTGGTCGTCTTCATCGGGCTGCAGGTCGGCCCGCCGACGACCACGATCCAGAGCACGGTGGAGACCACCCGCAACGGCCAGCCAGCCCCCGCCGCGGCGGCGGGCCTGCGCTCCGGCGACCACATCGTCGCCATCGACGGGCAGCGTGTCTCCACCTTCGACCAGCTGCGCTCGGCCCTCGCCAACAAGGCGGGCCGGCGGATCACCGTCAGCTACGAGCGTGACGGGCAGCTGCGCACCACCACCCTGGTCCCCGCCAGCGAGGCCGACGAGAACGGCCGGCCCCACGGCTTCCTCGGCATCAGCCCCGCGGGGACGGTCCAGCGGGAGGGCCCGCTGGAGGGGGTCGCCAAGAGCGCCACCATGTTCAAGGACCTGGTGGTGAATTCGTTCAAAGGCATCGGCGGCCTGATCCCCGGACTCGTCGACCGCATCAACCAGACCCCGGCCGTGGGCGGGGGTGGCGGCGGCGGTTCGAATGGGCCGATCGGGCTGATCAATATCACCCGCCTGGCTGGTCAGGCGGTGTCCGCCGGGCAGTGGGTCGGGTTCCTCATCTTGTTGATCACGTTCAACGTGTTCGTGGGGATCTTCAACCTGCTGCCGATTCCCATACTGGACGGCGGCTACCTCGCGATGGTCGGCTGGGAGGCGATCACCAGGCGTCAGGTCGACCTGCGCAAGGTGGCGCCGATCGCGGCGGTCGCGGTCAGCCTGCTGTTCGTGTTCGTGGTGGTGGTGGCGTGGCTGGACATCACCAACCCGATCCCCAACCCGTTCAGATGAGCCAGCCTGGATGGGCCATGTGGGCTCGCCCCCATCGAGCCGCTGGCCCCGTCGCGGAAAGGAGCTATCGACTGTGGCCTTCCCCCTGGAGATGACCGACGTCGCGGCAGGCAAGGGTCGCCGGCGCTCGCGCCGTATCAACGTCGGGAAAGTGCCGGTCGGGGGTGGCGCGCCGGTGAGCGTGCAGTCGATGACGATCACCAAGACCGCCGACATCAACGCCACCCTGCAGCAGATCGCCGAGCTGGCCACGTCCGGCTGCGACATCGTGCGCGTGGCAGTGCCCGACACCGACGACGCAGCCGCGCTGCCCGCCATCGCAAAGAAGTCGACCATCCCGGTGGTCGCCGACATCCACTTCCAGTGGAAGTACGCGATGGCCGCGATCGAGGCGGGCTGCGCCGGGGTGCGGATCAACCCGGGCAACATCAAGAAGCACGACAAGGTCAAGCTGATCGCACAGGAAGCGCAGGCCAGGGGCATCCCGATCCGGGTGGGAGTCAACGCCGGGTCGCTGCAAAAGGAGATCCTGGCCAAGCACGGCGGGCCGACGCCGGAGGCGCTGGTGGAATCGGCCCTGTTCGAGATCGGGATCCTCGAGTCGGTAGGGTTCGGGGACATCAAGATCTCGGTCAAGCACCAGAACCCGGCGATGATGATCCAGGCGTACCGGCTGCTTGCGGCCAGGTGCGACTACCCGCTGCACCTCGGGGTGACCGAGGCGGGCACGCCGCGCGACGGGATCGTCAAGTCGACCGTGGGGATCGGCACGCTGCTGGCCGAGGGCATCGGCGACACCATCAGGGTCTCGCTGACCGCGCATCCGGTCGAGGAGGTCAAGATCGGCAACGCCATCCTCGGCGCGCTCGGCCTGCGGCCCAAGAAGCTCGACCTGGTCGCCTGCCCGTCGTGCGGCCGTGCTGAGGTGGACGTGTTCGCGCTGGCGAACGCGGTCGAGGAGCGGATGGGCGAGATCGAGGCGCCGCTGCGGGTCGCGGTGATGGGCTGCATCGTCAACGGCCCTGGCGAGGCGCGCGAGGCCGACATCGGCGTGGCCTCCGGCAAGGGCAAGGGACAGATCTTCCGCCGTGGCCAGGTGATCCGCACGGTGCCGGAGTCGGAGATCGTCGATGCTCTGATGCAGGAGGCAAAGCTGCTGGCCGAGGAGCACAAGGCTGCCAGCGCGGCCGCCGGCGGCAAGGCGGAGGTGATCCGGGGCTGAAGATGCGGCTGGCGCGATCCGGAGGCGGGGCACGCGGGTCGCCCGGCCTCCAGACCCGCCTGCTCGGTCGTGGCGACGAGGGCGGGGTGCTCGAGTTCCTGGACCGCTATCCGGCGAGGGACGTGTTCATCGCCAGCCGCGTGCTCAACGACGGCGTCCTGCGGTCGCCCGGCTGGAGCCCGCTGTGGGGGGCGTTCTCCGGCTCGGGCGCGCTGCGCGGCGTGCTCCACGTCGGCCCCAACGTGGTGCCGGCGGTCGACGACGCGGCCACCTGCGAGGCGCTCGCGCCGGCGGCGTCGGGCTCGGTCGCCACCCGCATGCTGGTGGGCGAGCGCCGCTCGGTCGGGCACCTCTGGAAGCTGATCGGGCACAGCTACCCGGCCGCTCGGGAGGTCCGGGCGCGCCAGTACGTCTACTCCCTGGAACCGGGTGACCTGCTGCAGCCGCGGCCGGCGGGCCGGCGTCGCGGCCGGGCGCGGCTGGCGACTCCCGCCGACGAGGAGCGGGTGCTGCACCTCTCCGCGGCCATGTACACCGAGGAGATGGGGGAGAACCCGCTCGCGCGCGACCCGGCCGGCTACCGCCGGCGGGTCCAGGTCCTCACCGCGCGCGGCTGGACCTACGTCTACGAGCTCGGCGGCGAGCTGCAGTTCAAGATGGACATCGGCTGCGCGAGCAGGCGCAGCGCCCAGGTGCAGGGGGTCTACGTGCCGCCTGAGCTGCGCGGGCGCGGGGTCGGCACGACGGCGATGAGCGCCTGCTGCGAGCTCGCCCTCCAGCGGCAGCCGGCCCTGTCACTGTACGTGAACGATTTCAACGCCCGCGCGATCGCCCTCTACGAGCGCCTCGGCTTCCACCGCGAGCCCTACGACTTCCAGACCATCATCCTGCCTTAGTCGGCCAGTTTGTCCCGTGCGGGCATCCGACCTTGCCGCGTGAGGTGCAGTTTGCCGCGGGCAGCGCACCTCTTGGTAGCCCACTTTGCCGCGGGCAGCGCACCTCAGCTTGCCGCGTGGGGTGCACGTTGCCGCGCGAACGGTTGCTTTGGTGTCCACTATGGGGGCTCTGACCGACGCCTCGCGCGGCAAGGTACAAACCACGCGGCAAGCTGGGCTCCCTCGGACGTATCGAACACCCCCGAAATGCCCCGCAGCTCGTTGTCCACAGATTTGTATGGAGGCGCCACAGCGCCGGAGCGGGACGGTAGGTTCGGACCGCCGAGACGAACGACGTTCCCCCGACCCCGCTCGGCCCGCCGCATGACCGAGACCACGCATCGCAGCATGACCGACTCCGTGCTCCAACCCAGCGACACCGACCCCGAGGCCGATCGGTTCGCCGTGCACCGCCCCGCACGCGTCCATCCAAGGCCAGTGCCGGCCGGTGAGGTGGTGGTCGCACCCCCGCCGCTGCGCCGTGGAGGCGCCGCGGGCTGGTTCCCCGCCCTGTTCCCGCTGCTCGGCAGCGCCGGCTCCCTGCTGCTGCTCAGCTCTGCCGTCCAGCGGCGCCGCTGGCTGATCCTCCTGGTCGTCGCCTCGCTGCTGTTGTCGCTTTGCGCCGGCCTCGCCCCGTGGCTGCGGCACCGGCGCAGCGCCCACCGCGAACGCGCACGTTACCTCGACCACCTCGACGAGGTCGCACGATCGCTCGAGCGCGTCGCGGCAGCCCAGCACACCGCCGCCGAATACCTCTATCCCGACCTGCCCGGCATCCTTGCGCTCGCCGCTCCGGGCGGGCGGCTGTGGGAACGACGGCCGACCAACGAGGACTTCCTGGCCGTGCGGCTCGGCCGGGGTGCGGTGCCGCTGGCGGCGCCGGTGCGCCTGGACCCCGGCCACGACCCGCTCGCCGAGCGCGATCCGTTCCTCCTGGCGGCGGCCGAGGACCTGGTGCGTCGCGGCAGCCGGCTCGGGGCGTCTCCCGTGGTCGTCCCGCTGCGCCGCGCCGGAGTGCTGGCGCTGACCGGGCCCAGGGCGCCCGCCCGCGCGCTGGTCCGCTTCGTGCTGGCGCAGGTCGCGACCTTCCACGCGCCAGAGGACCTGCACATCCTCCTGGCCTGCCCTCCGGCCGACGCCCCGGTCTGGGAATGGCTGAAGTGGCTGCCGCACGTCCGCGACCGCGCCGCCGAGCCCGGCCCGGCCGTCCCAGGGTCTCTTCTCGCCACCACCGCCGAGCAGCTCAGGGCCCACCTCGAGCGCGAGCTCCATTCCCGGCTGGCCGCGTCGCCCGGCCCCCATGCCCTCGCGTCGCCCGCCTCCGGTACGGCCGGGCCGCCCAACGGGGTCGCTCATCTGCTCGTCATCATCGACGGGTTCTCACCGCGCGGCCACCTCGGGCGGCTGCCGCCCCTGAGCGGGCTGCTCGAACGGGCGGCGGAGCTCGGTGCAACCGTGCTCTGCCTGGTCGACCGGCACGCTGACGAGCCCGCCGAGCTGCGCGTCCGGATCAGGCTGGACGGCGCCGGAGGCATGGTTCTCGAGGAGACGGGGCCCGGCGGCGCCGTGGGGCGGGCGCGGGCCGACGCCGCCGACGGTGCGCCCTGTGAGGCCCTCGCCCGGCGACTGGCCCCGCTGCGGCTGGCCCGGTCGCAGGCCCGTGGGCGAGCCGCGCCCGGCGGTCCTGTGCGCCTGCTGGAGCTTCTGGGCGTCGGCGAGGCCGCCGCGATCGACCCAGCAAAGACCTGGCGATCCCGACCCCGCGCCAGCCTGCTGCGCGTCCCCATCGGCCGCCGCGGCGCCCGGGACCAGGGCACCCTCGCGGACTCGCTGGTCCTGGACCTCAAAGAGGCGGCGGAGGGCGGCATGGGGCCGCATGGCCTGCTGATCGGCGCCACCGGCTCTGGCAAGAGCGAGCTGCTGCGCACGATCGTCGCCGGGCTGGCCATCAGCCACCCGCCTGAGCTGCTTTCGTTCGTCCTGGTGGACTTCAAAGGGGGAGCGGCCTTCGCCGGGCTGGACGCCCTGCCGCACACCGCCGGCTCGATCACGAATCTGTCTTCCGACCTTGCGCTGGTCGACCGCGTGCGCGCCGCCCTCCAGGGCGAGCAGGAGCGCCGCCAGCGCGTGCTCCGCGGCGCCGCAACCTCGACGGGATCGCGCAGTACCACGCGCGCCGAGCCGTCGACCCGAGCCTTCGGCCGCTGCCTTATCTCCTACTGGTGGTGGACGAGTTCGGCGAGCTGCTCGCTGCCCGCCCGGAGTTCCTCGACGTGTTCACGGCTATCGGGCGGGTCGGCCGCAGCCTCGGCATGCACCTGCTGCTCGCCTCACAACGGCTCGACGAGGGCCGTATCCGCGGGCTGGAGAGCCACCTGCGCTACCGCGTCTGCCTGCGGACCTTCGCGGCCGCCGATTCCGTGGCGGTTCTCGGCACCACCGACGCCCACAGGCTGCCGCCGTCGCCGGGCGGCGGCTGGCTCAAGGTGGACAGCGACCCGCCACAGCGCTTCGAGGGCGCGGTGGTGTCGGTCGCCACCGGCGGGCACGGCACGGTAGCGCCGGCCACCGGCCCCGGGCGTCAGACGCCAACTCCCGCGCCGGCCATCCTGCCCTTCGAGCCGGTCGGGCCCGCCGCCGCGGGTTCCTCACCGCCAGTCCCCGACGCGGAGCGGTGCCACGGTCTTGGCGACACCGACGGGGATGCCGTGGTGGCGGCGCTGTCCGGCGCGGCGCTGTCCGGCGCGGCGCTGTCCGGCGCGGACCGGCCCGGCGGCCGCGCCTGCCGCGTCTGGCTCCCGCCGCTGACAAGCGCGATCTCGCTCGACGAGGTGCTCGCCCAGGTGCCTCACCTGAGCGGCGTGGGCCCGCGACCCGGGGCCGAAGGATGGCTGCGGGTGCCCGTCGGTGTGGTAGACAGGCCGCTCGAACAGGCCCAGGAGCCGCTCATGCTGGATTTCGGCGGCGCGGCCGGGCACCTCGCCATCGTCGGCGCACCCCGCAGCGGCAAGAGCACGCTGCTCGCCACCGTCACCGCCGCATTCGCGCTCACCCACGCCCCGGATGCCCTGCAGCTCTACTGCATTGACCTCGGCGGTGGTCTGCTCCACCAGCTCGCGGGCCTGCCGCATGTGGGTGCGGTCTGCGGCAGGGGCGACCGGGAAGAGGCTCGCCACCTCGTCCACCAGCTCCGCGGCCTGGTAGCGATGCGGGAGAGCGGCCTGGTAGCGATGCGGGAGGGCGGCTTCCGTGATCGAGGCGCTCGGCCACGCGTCCCCGGCCCGGGCGAGCATCCGCGCGACCCCCCACCGGGCGACGGCGGCTACGGCGAGGTGCTGCTGCTGGTCGACAACTGGGCCAGGCTCCGGCAGGAGCTGGAGGACCTCGAGCCGGAGATCGAGGCACTGGCCGCCACCGGCCTGCAGCACGGCGTGCACCTGGTCGTCACCGCCAACCGCTGGGCCGATCTGCGCCTGGCCCTGCGGGACAACCTTGGCGGCCGGCTGGAGCTCCGCCTGAACGACCCGCTCGACTCCGCGATCGGGCGCGTCGCGGAGCAGCGCGCGCTGCCGGACGACCGGCCCGGCCGAGGTCTCACCTCGGCCGGGCTGCAGTTCCAGGTGGCGCTGCCGGTCGTCGGTGCGGCGGTCCCCGAATGCGGCGGGGATCGCTGGCTTGCGAATGCCAGCGGGGAGCTGGCGCGGCGGGCGCTGCGGAGCCCGGGCGGCGCCATGGCGCCGGCCCTGCGTATGCTCCCCACGGCGGTGAGCCTGAGCGACCTGCCGGCCTCAGGAGGGGTTTCGCCCGGCGGCGTCCCGCTGGGGCTCCACGAGTATCGGCTCGAGCCCGTCTGGGTCGACCTGCTCTCGGGGCCTCCCCACTTCCTGGTGCTCGGCGACGCCGAGTGCGGCAAGACCAGCGTGTTGCGGTGCCTCGCCGGTGGGCTCAGCGCCCGTCACCCTCCGGACGAGGTGCGGCTCGTCGTGGTCGACTGCCGCCGCACGCTCGTCGACCTGTCCGAGCTGCCGCATTGCGCCGTCTACGCATGCACTCCGGCGATGGCGGCCGGGGCGGTGGCGCACCTGCGCTCTGTCTTGGAGCAACGGGCGCCCTGGCGCCAGGCGGTCTCGCCGCGCGGTTGGGGCGGGCCTCGGCACGTGCTCGTGGTGGACGACTATCACCTGGTCGCCGGGACCAGCGGCAACCCGCTCGAGCCGCTGCTGGACCTCATCGCCCAAGGACGTGAGGTCGGCCTTCACGTGTTGCTGGCGTGTGCGGCCGCCGGCGCCGCTCGCGCCGCCTTCGACCCGTTCCTCCGCCGGCTGCACGATGTGGGCAGCCCGGGGCTGATGATGTCAGGCGACCCGCGTGACGGACCGCTGCTGGGTGGTCGCACGGCCGTTCCGCTCCCGCCCGGGCGGGGCGTGCTTGTCCGCCGGCGGGGGGTGAGCGGCCTCATCCAGGTGGCCTGGACGCCACCCCCGGCCACCGCCACGACCCTCCGGTCCCACCCACCGTGACATGACCAGCCTGGTCGTCACGGTGGCCTGGCAAGGCCGTCGGCGCGACCTCGCGGTCCCCGCGGACGTGCCCGTCGCCGACCTCCTCTGGCCGCTAGCCCTGGCCATGGTGATTCACCGACCGACCCCGGTGCCCCCCGGCGATGGTGGGGCGGCCCCGGCCTCGGCCTTCGTGCCTGCCGGCGATGGTGGGGCGGCCCCGGCGCCTGCTTTGCCTCTTTGGCGCGAGCTGGCGCTCGCACCGCTCGGCGGCGCGCCGTTGCCGGCCGACCGGACGCTCGCCGCGTGCGGGATCGGTGACGGCGCCGTGCTCGTGCTGATCGACGGGAGCTCGTTCCGCCCTCGCGCCGGCCCCGCGCCATGATCTGCTCGGGCTGCTTGCCCAGCGCGGAGCGGCCGCCCGCATGGCTGGCACCAAGACCGGCGCGTCGCGGCAAACCCGCAGGCCAGCCCGTCAATCCGCTTGCCCGGCCAGATGGCTGGTGCTATCGTGCATTGTGTTGACGTGTGGCACCCCCGCGACGGGTGATATAAATCACGAAGTGGGCGTTCGCCCACTTCTGTTTTGTCCGGGGGTTCACCGTATGGCGACAAGATGGAGAGGTGCCGCTACCGAGAGGGCGACCAGCAACGTAGACACGTGAGGGAGGTCATCGACCATGACGGTGCTCCCTTCGCGCGTCCGGGAACTGGCTGAGCAGGTCGCCGCCGACCACAGTGTCGAGGTGCTCGAGCTCGCTCTCCGCCGCAATGGCAGGTCCCGTGTGCTGAGCGTCGTGCTCGACTCGGACGGGCCGATCGACGCCACTGTGATCGAGCGGGTGACCAGGGACCTGTCCCGCACGCTCGACGACTACGATCCGCTGCCGGACAGCTACACCCTCGAGGTGACCACCCCCGGCCTGGATCGTCCCCTTCGGACCGGGCGTGACTTCCGGCGGCAGCGCGGACACGAGGTGCAGATCCTGCGGGAGACCTCCGGCCGGGAGACCTCCGGCGACCAGCCGAGGACCGAGATCCGCGGGGTCGTGGTCACCGCCGACGAGCAGGCGGTGACAGTCGACGTAGGCGGCGACCAGCTGCAGGTGCCGCTGTCCGACGTGGTGCGAGGAAAGGTGGTGTTGCCGTGGTGACAACCAGTGGTCCAGACCACACAAGCCACCCGAACCACCCGACTCCCAGCACCCCTGACGAGAGGACGGCGACGTGAACATTCCAATCGAGGAGATGCGCTTTCTCGAGCGAGAGAAGGGCATCTCGCTCGAGACCGTCATCACGGCTCTGGAGAGCGCCCTGGCGGCGGCCTACAAGCGGCGGCCCAACGCGCCCGACGACGCCCGTGTGGTGGTCGACCGCGCCAGCGGGGAGGTCACCGTCTACGCCCAGGAACTGGACGAGAACGAGCAGGTCGTGCGGGAGTGGGAGGACACGCCCTCCGACTTCGGCCGGATCGCGGCGGTCACCGCCAAGCAGGTGATCGTGCAGCGACTGCGCGAGGCCGAGCGCGACGTCACCTTTGGCGAGTACGAAGGCCGCAAGGGCGACATCGTGACCGGCATCGTGCAACAGCGCGATCCTCGGCACGTCACCGTCGACCTCGGCAAGATCGAGGCCGAGCTGCCCTACGCCGAGCAGGTGCCGAGCGAGCACTACCAGCACAACGACCGCATCAAGGTCTACGTGACCGAGGTGTCGCGCTCGCCCCGCGGGCTCCGGGTGGTCGTCTCTCGTACGCACCCTGACCTGATCAGGCGTCTGTTCGAGCTGGAGGTGCCAGAAATCGCCGAGGGCATCGTCGAGATCACCAACGTGGCGCGCGAGCCGGGGCACCGCACCAAGATCGCGGTGCGCTCGAACGACCCGGGGGTGGACCCCAAGGGCGCTTGCGTCGGCCCGCGCGGCATGCGCGTGCGCTCGGTGGTCAACGAGTTGCGGGGGGAGAAGATCGACATCGTCCTGTACTCCGACGACCCGGCCCAGTTCGTCGCCGAGGCGCTCTCCCCAGCCAAAGTCAAGAGCGTCCACATCGACGAGGCGGAGCGGACTGCGCACGTCGTCGTGCCCGACTACCAGCTCTCGCTGGCGATCGGAAAGGAGGGCCAGAATGCCCGCCTGGCGGCGCGGCTGACCGGGTGGCGGATCGACATCTCGAGCGAGAGCCAGGCGGCCGAGCGCCGCTCGGATCGCGTCTACGAGCCGGCCGGGCCGGCTGGCCGGACGAGCAGAGCAGGCAGCCAGCAGGGCGGCTCCGGCGGGCGCTTCAGCGACCAGAGGGGATGAGCGGGAGCGGATGGAGGGAGCAACGGGAATGACACTGGAGCGTCGGCGTGTTGAACCTCAGCGCACCTGCGTGGTTTGCCGTAGCTCGGCTGCCAAGGGCACCCTCCACCGCATCGTTCGCTCACCGGACGGCGCCGTTCGATACGATCCGTCGGGCAAGGCGCCCGGCCGCGGTGCGTACCTGTGTGCACGGCCGGGTTGCCTGGAGCGGGCGGGGAAGCGGCGAGCCCTCCAGCGGGCCCTTCGAGTGGCCGACCCCGCCGAGGTGCAAAGCGCAGTTGAGGCCGTGCGAGCGACAGAGGAGAGCGGCAGCATGGTGGGAGCTTCCGCTATGGAATAAAGCAAACGAGGAAGTGAGGACTGGTTGAGCAATCCGCGCGTCTACGAACTAGCCAAAGAACTTGGGGTCCCGTCCAAGGACCTCCTGTCGAGGCTTACCTCCATGGGCGTGGAGGTGAAGAGCCATGCCTCGACCGTGTCGCCAGATGTCGCGGAAAAGCTGCGCTCGGCGGTACGCGGGGGTGGCGGCAGCCGACAGCGGTCCGGCGCCAGCGCCGGTAGTGCTGGAGGGGCAGCTGGCCGAGGGGACGGCGCCGCACAGGGCACACGGCGGCAGGCCGAGGCTCGTGAGGGCGCCCCGGCCCGCGCGCAGGGCGAGCAGCAGGCCCAGGCCCGCGCCAGCCGGCCGGGACAGCAGGGGCCCGGCCAGCCGGGGCAGGCCGGGGCAGGGCAGCAGGGCCAGCCGCGGCCCGCCGCGGGACAGACCGGCCAGGCA
>JBKPDO010000070.1:0-12669 GCA_046727955.1 bacterium
GGCAGGGGGCGGCCGCCTCGGCGCCGACCGCGGCCGCTCACCATGCCCGTGGTGGCGCGCGGGCGTGGGCGGCGGGCGCGCTGCTGATCGCGGCGGCGCTGCTGGCGCTCGCCCCCGTCTTCAGCGGCGACTACGCGCAGCAGGTGTCGTTCCGGATCTTCGAGTACGCGGCGCTGGGGCAGGCCTGGAACCTGCTGGCCGGGTACGGCGGGCTGGTCTCGCTCGGCTCGGCCGCGTTCATCGGCATCGGCGAGTACACCACCGCGGAGCTGACCAACCACGGCTTGCCGCTGGTGCCTGGGATGCTGGTGTCCGGGGCGTTCGCGGCGGCCTTCGCCACCATCGTCAGCCCGGCGCTGTTCCGCCTGCGCGGGCTCTACTTCACCATCGGCACGCTGGCGCTGGCGGAGGCGCTGCGGCTGTTCATGGTCAACTACAACGGCCTCGGCGGGAACATCGGCGTCTTGCTGGAGAGCGCGGCGCCCACCACGGCCGGACTGTACTGGCTCTCGCTCGGCGTGGCGGCCGCCGCCACCGGGCTGGTCCTGCTGGTGCTGCGCACGCGCCTGACGATCAGCCTGCGCGCGGTGCGTGACGACGAGGACGTCGCGCGCCAGATGGGCCTGTGGTCGTTCCGGACGAAGCTATTCGCCTTCACCTTCGCCGCCTTCCTGATGGGCGTGGCCGGCGGCCTGCAGGCGGGCAAGCTGTCCCACATCGAGCCGTACGGCGCCTTCGGGCTGCAGTGGACGGTGGACATCGTCACGGTGGTGCTGATCGGCGGGCTCGGCACCACTGGCGGGCCGCTCGTCGGCGCGGTGTTCATGGTGGCACTGGCGGAGCTGCTGAGCGGCTCCCCGTCGCTGCACCTGGCGATCACGGGCGCGATCGTTGTCGCGGTGGTCCGCTTCGCGCCCCACGGTCTGTGGGGGGTGGCGTCACGAGCCGCGGCGCACTGGGGGTCCGGGGGGCGCAAGAGCGAGGCCAAAGGCGGGGCACCACAGAGTGAAGCAGAGCCGAGCGTTCGTCCCTCGGTGGATGCAGGGTCCGGGGGGCTCGCTAGCGAGGCCATGGCCGGGGTACCAGGCCCGCCGAGCAGAGCCGAGCGTAGCCCCCCGGCGGACAGGCGGGCGGGGAGGGCGCCGTGACCGCCGCGCCCGGGGCGGCCCCCGCCGCACGGGAGGCGCCCCTCCTCGAGATCGCCGGGCTCACCAAGCGCTTCGGCGGGGTGTCCGCGGTCGGCGGCCTCGACCTGGTGGTGCGCTCCGGCGAGACGCTCGGCGTGATCGGGCCCAACGGCGCCGGCAAGAGCACCCTGGTCGAACTGGTCAGCGGCGCGCTGCGCGCCAGCGCCGGGCGCATCCGCCTCGACGGGCAGGACGTGACCCGGCTGCCGGCGCCCGCCAGGGCGAGGCTGGGCATCGGCCGCACGCATCAGGTCCCGCGGCCGTTCGCCCGCATGACGGTGCTGGAGAACCTGCTGCTCGGCCGGCTCTACCGAGCCGGGACCAGGCGCCTACGGGTGGCGCGGCGGGAAGGGCTCGAGATCCTGGAGCGCACCGGCCTCGCCGCTGCGGCCGACCAGCCCGCCGGGTCGCTGCCGCTGCTGCGCCTGAAGCGACTCGAGCTGGCCCGGGCGCTGGCGCTGCGCCCGCGCCTGCTGCTGCTCGACGAGATCGGCGCCGGGCTGATCGAGTCGGAGCTGCCAGAGCTGATCGCGCTGATCCGCTCGCTGCGCGGGGAGGTGGAGGCGGTCCTGGTGATCGAGCACGTGGTCGAGCTGATCCAGGCCTGCTGCGACCGCGTGGCGGTGCTCGACTGGGGCCGCAAGCTGGTGGAGGGCACGCCCGACGAGGTGCTGCGGGACCCGCAGGTCGTCGCGGTCTACCTGGGCACCGGCGCCACCCGGGAGCCGGCCGCTGGGGCTGGCGGGGCGTCCAGCGTCACCGGGGTCCCAGGGGCGGCCGCGGTCACTGAGGTCCCCGGGGTCACTGAAGTCCCCGGGGTCACTGAAGTCCCCGGGGTCACTGAGGCGTCCGGGGCCGAGCCGGTGCTGCGGCTGGACGGGGTGACGGTCCGCTACGGGGCGGTGCGTGCCCTCCACGACGTCAGCTTGGAGGTGCGCCGCGGCGAGATCGTCACCTTGCTCGGCGCCAACGGCGCCGGCAAGACCACCACGGCCCGAGCGATCACCGGCATGGCGCCGCTGGCGGCCGGCACGGTCTGGTACAGCGGCGAGCGGATCGACGGGCGGCGTCCGGACCAGGTCGCGGGCCGCGGCATCGCCCACTGCCTGGAGGGGCGCCGCATCTTCGCCGACCTCTCCGTCCAGGAGAACCTCGAGCTCGGCGGCCGCGGCGCCAGCAGGGCCGAGCGCCGCCACCGGCTGGACGCCGTCTACGGATTGTTTCCCGACCTGGCCGAGCGCCGAGGCCTTTCTGGCGGGCTGCTCTCCGGTGGGCAGCAGCAGATGCTCGCCATCGGCAGAGTGCTGATGGCGGCGCCGGATCTGGTGATCTTCGACGAGATCTCGCTGGGTCTCGCCCCCGTCGTGGTCGACCGCCTCTACCAGGCGCTGGCCGCGGTCAACCGCCGCGGCGTGGCCATGCTGGTGATCGAGCAGAACGTGGAGCGCGGCCTCGCCCTCGCCGACCGCGCCTGCGTGCTGGAGCGAGGTCGCGTGGCCCTCTCCGGCGAGCCGGCCGCCATCCGCGACGACCCCCGCCTGCTCGCCCTCTATGTCGGTTAGAGCGCCGGTCAAATAGCCGGCGCAGCATGCAGCGTCAGACCATATGTGCAGCTCCCAGCCCTGCGCGCCGCCCCCGGTGGCCACCCAATCACCTCAACACCGGCTGCTTGACCGGCGCTCTAGAGCGGCGGTGAGGCGACGCCCCTCACATCCCTCACCGCTCCAGACGCCGCCAGGCCGCCGCCTTCAGGTGCTCGGCCAGCCAGTCCGCCATGAGCGCGCGCGACTCCAAGACGTGGTTGGTCAGGCCGTGGTTGCCGTCCTCGAACATCACCAGCTCGGCGCCGGGCGCCTCGGCCGCGAGCTGCTCCGCGTGGGACGGCGCGATGAGACGGTCCAACCTGCCGAAGACGACCAGCAGAGGGCTGGTGATGCGCTCGGCGGCGCCGGCGAGCGTGAGCGCCGCGGCGCGCGCGTGTGCCGCTTCGGGACTGGCGGCGCCCGAGCGGCGCTGGAAGGCGGCGCGGGTGAGCAGCGGGAGCTCCTCGAAGCCCTGGTCGAAGCGGTACGGACCGGCCAGGGCCACCGCCGCCCTGGCACGCGGCTCGAAGGCCGCCGCCCGGGCCGCGTAGTAGCCGCCGAGGCTCACGCCGAAGACGCCGAGCCGCTCGGCGTCCACCTCGGGCCGGCGCTCGAGCCAGTCGAAGCAGGCCGCCACCACCCGTTCGTAGGCAGGCTCGATCGGCAGCTCGTATTCGGCCTCGCCCTGGCCCGGCCCGTCGACCGCGAGGGTGGCGAGCCCGCGCCGGAGCAGGTATTCGGCAGTCGCCTGCAGCTCCTCTTTAACCGAGTCGAGGCCGGGGACCATGAGCACGGTGGGCGCTGGGCGCTCGCCCGGCGGCAGGCGCAGGTAGGCGGCGAGGCGCGTGCCCTGGTACGGGATCTCGACCCGTGCGGCGGGCGGCTCGAGCGCCCAGGCGCCCCGGGCGTAGCAGGCGACCGCGCGCTCGTGCGCGGCGCGCTGCTGGTCTGGATACTCGGTGAACAGGAATTTGCCCCAGTGCCAGCACAGCGCGGCGCGGCGCCAGGCGCCAGCCGCGGTGAGCCGCCTGCCGTGCTGGTCGGCGCGCTCGGCGAGTGCCTCGTAGCCGGCCGCCGTCCGCCCCCACTCGCGGCACCACTCCTCCCAGCGCGCGATGCGGCCCAGGGTCGCCTGGAGGTCCGCATAGTCGGTGCCGTTGGCGACGAACCGCAGCGCCCAGTGAGCCGTCGCCCCCCGCACCCGCTCCTCCCGCACCCGGTCGTCCGGTATCCCCTCGTCCGGCAGCCGGCCCTCGCCGCTCGTCACCCCGGGTCCTCCCGCCTTCGGCAATCGTTTGCAGCAACTTCGCCTCACGTCCCCGCCTTGTCAAGGCGGCCGGCGTCCCCCCGCGAGGCGGCCATACGGCCGATCTGTCGGCGGCGGTCTGACCGCCACGCCGAGGAAGCGGCGCCGCTTGGCCTCGAAGCCGTGGCGGTCCTCGAACCGGATACCGAACGGGGCGGCGCGGACGCGCCGGAGGATGTCGTCGGCATCCTGGGCCCGCCGGAGGTGCTCTCCGCGGAGGTCAGGTCCGCCTCCGGAACGCCCGCAGGGCGAGCGGAGCGAACACCACCGCGATAGCCGCGGCCCAGGCCAGCGCCTGCAGCGCTGGACGAGCCACCGGCCCGCTCACCAGCAGGCCACGGATCGCATCGGCGAGCAGGGTCACCGGGTTGACCTTCACCCACGCCTGCAGCCAGCCAGGCATGCTCGCCGCGGGAACGAACGCGCCGCTGCCGAATGTCAGCGGCAGTAGCACGACGAAGCCGAGCATCTGCACTTTCTCGGGCGCGTCGGCCAGGACGCCGATGAGCACCGGGAACCAGGAGAAGGCGAGCGTGAACACCACCAGCAGCGCGAAGGTGCCGAGCACGCCGACCGGGCTCGTCTGGACCCGGAAGCCCAGCAGCAACCCGGCGCCGAGCAGGATCGCCACCGACCAGGCCTGCCGCACGACGTCGGCCATGATCCGTCCCGCCAGCGGCGACGAGCGGGCGATCGGCAGGCTCCGGAAGCGGTCGAACACGCCCTTGCCGATGTCGGTGTTCAGCGCGACCGCGGTGTTCATGGCCAGGAAGAGCGCGTTCTGGACAATGATGCCGGCCAGGCCGAACTCCAGGTACTCCTTTGGCGATCCGGCGATGGCGCCGCCGAACACGTAGACGAACAGCAGCACGAACATCAGTGGCTGCAGGCTGAGGTCGAACAGCTCCATCGGGTTGTGCTTGATCTGGACCAGGCTGCGCCAGGCCAGGGTGAGCGCGTGCCTGACCGCGCCGAGCGGGCTGACCCTCGTGGACAGCGAAGGCAGGGGTCGGGCGGGTGGGCTGATGGTCTCGGTCATGGTCGTCATGCGGCACTCCTGTCGGTGTCGTCCCGGTCACCGGGCGCGGCGTCGCCGGTACGGTGGCCGGTGAGAGCGAAGAAGACCTCGTCGAGGCTCGGCTTGCGCAGCGACAGCTCGGCGACGGGCACGCCCGCCACGCTCAGCCGCTGCAGCACGGCGGGCGGCACGGCCGGGTCGGCGACCCGGGCCGAGACCACGCCCCCCGCGGTGTCAGGGACCGTCGCGCAGAGGTCGGCGACCCGACCGACAACCGTGCCGAGGTCGCCGTCGCGCACCGGGCGCACCTCCAGGACCTGCTCACCGACCTGCGCCTTGAGCTGGGCTGTCACGCCGCCCGCGCGCCCACGTCAGGCTGAGATTTCGCTGACACGGGCGCTCAGGTCGCCGCTCACTCCTCCCGACGAACGGCTTGGCCGCCCCACCGGGCATGCGAGGGAGCGGGCGGACCCCCCGGTCCCTTGAGTTCCCGCTCTACTGGCCGGGGGGCCCGTTGCTCATTGGCCGCGGCCCTCCCGGCCCGCGGGGCTCTGGGGGCCAGGGCCTTCGTAGCCCGCCCAGGGGTCGTAGTCCACCTCCAGCGCCTCCTGTGGTGGGCGCTCCGCCTCCGGCACGTTGCGCAGGTTGAGGCGGATCCGCGTCCAGATGGTGCTGCGCCCGCGCATAGCGTCGATCAGCACGTCGGCGGGGGCGAGGTAGGGCCAGACCTTCGCGTGACGGGCCTTCCACCGGTTAAGCCCCTCGAGTGCCTCCGCCTCGGTGGCTGCCCGGGCGACCTCGATCAGCGGCATGGTCGTCCGGCGCCGCCCGGTCGGCCCGCTGGTCTTACCCGGTGCCGGCGGCGGGACGACACCCTCCGGCATGGCTGGCATGGCTGGCCCGCTGCGCCGCTTCGAGGGCTGGACGCGGTCCGGCTCACCGGCCTGCTTGACGAAATGGGGTGGCCAGGGGGCGTCCGCGAACCCGGCCGCCTCGTGCTGCCTCGACAGCTCGAGCAAGGGCTCCAGGGAGCCCGCGGCGTCGTCGATCCCCTCCCAGGCATCGCCGTCCCGCGCGAACCGCTCCGGCACCGTCTCGATCGTGAACGCCTCCGCCTCGCACCCGGGCACCTCCTCCCAGCGCAGCGGGAAAGAGACCCGCGCGTCGGCGAGTGGGCGCACGGAGTATGCCGACGCCACCGTCCGGTCCTTCGCGTTCTGGTTGTAGTCGAGGAAGACGCCGTGCCGCTCCTCTTTCCACCATTTGCTGGTGGCCAGGTCGGGCCCGCGCCGCTCGACCTCTCTGGCCAGGGCGACCGCGGCCCGGCGGACCTCGTTGAACGTCCAGCGCGGCTCGATCCGGCAGTAGACGTGGAAGCCGCGCGAACCGGACGTCTTCGGCCACCCCACCAGGCCGAAGTCCTCGAGGACCTCCCTGGTCAGCAGGGCGACCTCACGGATCTGCGACCACCCAACACCGCGCACGGGGTCGAGGTCGACCCGCAGCTCGTCGGGGTGGTCGAGGTCGTCCACCCTGATCGGGTGTGGGTTGAGGTCGATGCAGCCGAGGTTGACCACCCAGGCGAGCTGCGCCTGGTCGCGGACGACGACCTCGCTGGCGCTGCGCCCGGACGGGAAGGTCAGCTCGACCGTCTCGATCCACTCCGGCCGCGACTCCGGCGCCCGCTTCTGGAAGAAGAACTCCCCCTCCGCGCCGTTCACGAACCGCTTCAGCGCCATCGGCCTCGCCGCCACGCCGCGGAGCGCGCCGTCGGCCACGGAGAGGTAGTAGCGGATGAGGTCGAGCTTGGTGTGCCCGGTGCGCGGGAAGAACACCTTGCCCGGGTTGGTCACCGTCACCTGCCTGCCGGCGACCTCGAGGGTCTGCTTGCGAGCTGACATGCACACCACGATACGGGGCGCAGCAAGGACCCGGGCATCAATACCCTCTGGCACGGCCAATCTGGAGCGCCCGCTCGAGCCGCTGCACGGTGGCCCGCCAGGCGGCGGTCGCTGGGTCGATCAGGGCGAAATGGCCTACCCCGTCGAGCGCCACCAGCTCGCAGGCGTCGCCGGCAGCGCGGGCCGCGAGCGCGTAGCGCTCGCTGATGTCGAAGGGGACGGTCGAGTCGGCCGTGCCGTGCACCAGCACCTGCGGGACACCCAGCGGCAGCAGCGCGGCGGGCGAGCACAGCAGGTACTGCTCGCGCCGCTCCTGGGGGCCGCCGCCGAGCAGCTCGACCACCGCGTCCTGGCTGAGGTGCCGGCGAGCGGCCTCGACCAGGTCACACAGGCCCGCAAGCGCGACCACCAGCGCGGGCGCTGGCGCAGAGCGGCGCGCGCCCGGGCGGTGTGGCGCGTCCAGGCCGAGCCGCGGCGGCCCGTTGCCCGCCAGCCACAGCGCCAGGTGCCCGCCGGCCGAGTGCCCCACCACCGCGACACGCCGCAGGTCGAGACGGTGGCGGCCCGCCAGGCGGCTGAGAGCGTCGAAGCCGGCGGCGACGTCCTGGAAGGTCCCCGGCCAGCCGCCACCCGGCGAGCCCACCCTGCGGTACTCCAGGTTCCACACCGCGACGCCGCGCCGCTGCAGGTCGGCGGCGACGGCGTGCATCAGGTCCAGGCGGTAGCGGCTGCGCCAGTAGCCGCCGTGGAGCAGCACCACCACCGGGTGCGGGCCGTCCGGGCGGGTCGCGGACCTGGTCGGAGCGTTGGCGGGCCACAGCTCCCCCACCTGGTCGGCCGCCTCGCCATACCGCTCGACCACCAGCTCGCCACCCGCGGTGGCGGTCAGGGGCTGCAGCTCGTCCGGGTACGCCTGCATCAGCGCGGCGTCACGGCCGTCAGTTGCGCGGCGCGGCCAGCAGGAGCTGCTCGATCAGGGTCCGCAGGCGGCGGCCCTGGCGGTCGGCCATCTCGAGCATCTCCTGCCGCTCCCCGGGGCTGAGCGGCGCGCCCGTGCTGAGCAGCCGCAGCACGCCGAGGGTGGCGACAAGTGCCCATTCAGTGCGAAGGCGGCCGAGATCCACGGTTATCGCGAGCAACACGAGCAGTACGAGGCCGATCACCCCGACAGTGGCCATGTACACTCTCAGTTTGCCCAGCATGCGCGTAGTGTCGCGCGCCCCGCCGCCGCAGGGCAAGCGGACCGCTGGGTGCGCTGGCGGACCCCGGTAGGCTGGGTCTGGGTGACATCACGACGGCGGATGGGAGGTGCCCGTGTCCGGACCGCGCCACCGCGAGCGGGTCGTCATCATCGGGGCCGGCTTCGCCGGGTTCCATGCCGCG
This sequence comes from bacterium, assembly GCA_046727955.1. Lineage (GTDB taxonomy): Bacteria > Actinomycetota > CALGFH01 > CALGFH01 > CALGFH01 > DASVXQ01. The sequence continues at coordinate 8,379 of JBKPDO010000070.1, forward strand.
CGGAGCCTTGCGAAGCTCGTCCGGGACGACGTCGAAGTGGTCATGATCAACCCGGCCGACTACTTCCTTTACCTGCCGCTGCTGCCCGAGGTGGCGGGCGGGATCCTGGACCCGCGGCGGGTATCGGTCCCGCTTGCGGGCAACCTCCACGGAGTCCGCCTGATACTCGGCGCGGTGGACGAGGTGGACCTGGACGCCCGCAGCGTCGAGCTCACCGACCCGGAGGGCAATCGCCGGACCGTGTTGTACGACCGCCTGGTGCTCGCCCTCGGCAGCGTCAACAAGCTGCTCCCCATCCCCGGGGTCGCCGAGAACGCGCACGGTTTCCGCAGCATCGCGGAGGCGCTGTACCTGCGCGACCACCTGGTGCGGCAGATCGAGCTCGCCGACGCCAGCGACGACCCGGCCGAGCGTGACGCGCGCTGCACCTTCGTCGTGGTGGGCGCCGGCTACACCGGGACCGAGGTGGCCGCGCAGTGTCAGCTGTTCACCCGCGACGCCGCCCGCCGCCGGCCCGGCCTGCGCGACCAGCCGGTGCGCTGGCTGCTGCTCGACCTCGCCCCGCGGGTGCTGCCAGAGCTGGACCCCCGCCTGTCGAAGAGCGCCGACCAGGTGCTGAGAGAGCGTGGCATCGACGTCCGCACCGGCACCTCGGTCGCGGAGGCGACCCGGGAAGGCGTGAAGCTCTCTGACGGGGAGTTCGTCGCCACCCGCTCGCTGATCTGGTGCGTCGGCGTGCGTCCCGACCCGCTGATCGAGTCGCTCGGCCTGCCGACCATGAAGGGCCGGCTGGTGGTCGACGAGTACCTCGCCGTCCCTGGCCATCCGGAGCTGTGGGCCTGCGGCGACGCCGCGGCCGTCCCGGACCTCACCAGACCGGGTGAGATCACCCCGATGACCGCGCAGCACGCCCAGCGGCAGGGCAAGCGCGTCGCGCACAACGTCGCCGCCGCCTACGGTCACGGTCGCCGCGGGCCCTACAAGCACCACGATCTGGGCTTCGTCGTCGATCTCGCCGGGGTCAAGGCGGCGGCCGACCCGCTGTGCGTGCCGCTGTCCGGCGTGCTGGCGAAGGTGGTGACGCGCGGGTACCACCTTCTGTCGATTCCCTCCAACCGGCTGCGCATCGCCGCCGACTGGCTGCTCGACGGGGTCCTGCCGAGGCAGAGCGTCCAGCTCGGACTGGTGCGGGCCGCGGCGGTGCCACTCGACGCCCAGAGCACAGCCTCGAAGCCATAACCCTGCAACCCCGCAACCCGCAACCCTGCGGAACGGCTGCCGCCGCGACGGCCAGCTCACACCCGGACCCCCATTGGCCGACCGCTGACCCGCCGCGGCGGCGGCCTATTGCTCCATCCTGTGATCTTTCCGCTTCGGTTGGAAGAGCGACCGGCTCGATCGCGGTGCTCCCCGCCCTCTTCCTTACTTGACCCGAGCGGGCGGGGAGGCCAGGCTTGCGGTCTACTTCACCTCAGAGGAGGAGGCCCGGCGCTACGAGCGGGAGCACCCGGCCGAGTCCGACCCGGAGATGGCGGAGGTCTTCAGCCTCATGAGCGACCTGCGCTATTTCGATCTGCGCGATCCATGGCTGGAGAGTCCGAAATAGCACAGACACCAGGAACGGACCCGCCCTCCGCGGGTGAGTTGACCAGCGCCCTCGCCGAGCGCCTCTTCCGGGACGCTGTCGGGGCGCTGGAGCTCTACACCGCCTATCTCGGCGAGCGGCTGGGCCTGTACCGGGCGCTCGCCGACGGCGGCCCGGCGACCTCCTCGGAGCTGGCCGGGCACACCGGCACCACGGAGCGTTATGTCAGGGAGTGGCTGGAGCACCAGGCCAGCAGCGGGCTCCTGGAGGTCGACGAGCCCGGGGCGGAGGCTCTCGCCCGCCGCTACCGGCTGCCGCCAGCGCACGTCCCGGTGCTCGCCGACCCCGACGACGTCCGCTATGCCGCCAACCGGGGGGTCGAGATCGCGCGCGCCGCCCGTACCCTCCCCGGCCTGGTCGAGGCGTTCCGGACTGGCGGCGCGCCGCCGCCGCTGGCTTGGGCGCCGGAGGGCCGGGCGGACACCAACCGCGCGCTCTTCCTGAACCTGCTCGGCAAGCAGTGGCTCCCGGCGATACCGGAGGTCCACCAGCGGCTGCGGGACGAGCCACCCGCCCGGGTCGCAGACGTGGCCTGCGGCACCGGCTGGTCGAGCATCGCCTTGGCGCAGGCATACCCGCGGATCACCGTGGACGGCTTCGACCTCGACCAGGACGCCATCGCCGCCGCACGCCGGCATGCCGAGCGGGCCGGCCTGGCCGACCGCGTGAGCTTCTCGGTCGGCGACGCCGCGGAGCCCGGCGGGTCCGGCGGGTCCGGCGGGTCCGGCGGGTCCGGCGGCTACGACCTGGTGACGATCCTGGAAGCCCTGCACGACATGTCCCGGCCGGTCGACGCGCTCCGGTCGGTGCGCGCGAGGCTGGCCCAGGGAGGGTCGGTGGTGGTCCTCGACGAGCTGGTCGAGGACGAGTTCACCGCTCCCGCCTCGGAGATGGAGCGCTACCACTACGGCTGGAGCGTGGTTGCGTGCCTGCCCGACGCGATGGGAGACCCGCGGACCGCGGCGACCGGAGCGGTTCTCCGCCCCACGACGCTGCGTCGCTATGCGACCGCGGCCGGCTTCCGCGAGGTGGAGACCCTCCCGGTCCAGACGCCCTTCTGGCGCCTCTACCGCCTGGTCCCGTAGGGCGCCACCCGGGCCGCCGCAAAAGTCGCCGCCCCTTCACTGACTCAGCTCGCCTGTCCAGGCGCGAACCAGCACGAAGCGGGACCGGCCGAGCGCGTGCTGCTGCACTACGACGCCGGAGAAGCCGGCGGCGGCCACCCGCGCCGCGAGACCCTCTGCCCGCTCGGGAGTGAGGGCGTGGTGCTGGAGCCAGCTCCTCGGCCGCGCCAGGCGCTCGACTAGCAGCAGCCGGCCGCCCGGAGCCAGCACCCGCTGAAGCTCCGCCAGCCCGGCGTCGACATCGGACCAGTGGTGGACGGAGCTGACCGCCCAGGCGACCGTGGCGCTGCCATCCTCCAGCGGGAGGTGCTCGGCGGTGCCGTCGAGCACCGTGACGGCGCTCCGAAGCCGCTCCGGCGTGAGCCGGACCGCCAGGCGCCGCATCTGCGGCGACGGCTCGACCCCGACGGCCGCGGCGCCGCGCCTGGCCGCCTCCCGCAGGAAGGTGCCGGGACCGCTGCCCACGTCGACCAGCCGGTCCCCGGGTTCCACCCCGGCGAGGTCGGCGAGGGCCCTGGCCACGCGGCCCCGTCGCGCCGTCATCGCCAAGCCGACGAGGAACCCGAACGGACCGCTGAACTCGCGTCCCGCGTCGTGGCGTGCTGTCGCGTCTGCCATCGTCGCACCTCCTCGCAGCGAGGTCGCTCACCCTACTCAGGTGGTAACTATCCCTTGACGGTAGGCATCCCCGCACGGTGGGTTACGGGTATGCCTCCAATCGACTGCAACCACCCGAAGCGAGCCGCTTCCAGCGAAGCGACCTACACCAACATGGACTTCGCTCGGGACTTCCCCGACGACGTGGCCTGCCTGGACCGGTTCTGGCGCTACCTCTACAGCCGTGATGGCAAGACCGCCATGTACCCGAAGTGCGATCGAACCCGCACCTTCCACCGCGTCGCGTCGCGGCCCGCTCGTCCTACTCCTGCGACTCCTGCGGCCACCACATCCACCCAACTGCCGGGACGATCTTCCACAAGTCATCCACGTCGCTGCGCCACTGGTTCCACGCCATCTTCCTCATGGCCCCCCACCCGCTGCGGCATCTCAGCCAAACAGCTTGGGCACGCCCTGAGCGTCACCTACAAGACGGCGTGGCGGATGTTCCACCTAATCCACAACCTGCTACTGGACGGCGATGACCCGTTGTCGGCGAGGTCGAGGCAGACGAGATCTACGTCGGCAGCAAGCGCAAGGGCAAGACCGGCCGGGCCGGGGCGGCCGCCAGAAGGCTCCGGTCGTCGCCAAGACCGTGCCGGACGCTACCGCAGCGACTCTCATACCGCATATCACCAAGCGCGTGCTGCCGGAGGCGATTGCCTATACCAACTAGATCGTTGACCGGGGATTCGGCGCTGGTCGTAGCGTGTCACGACACGCGCCGCCGGTCCGTGACTTGAGAAGTGAAGAGTGTCCAAGATCGGCGTGTCTGTACACGTCTGACCTTGGGAGGTCATCGTGATCGCCGACCTGGACACTCTCCTGACCGCACTGTACGTCGAGCTGACCGACCGCATCATCC
>JBKPDO010000071.1:0-6823 GCA_046727955.1 bacterium
GCCTGCCGCTGCGGCGGCTGCCGCCGCTGGGGGTCCCGGCGCCGACCTCGGCCCGGCCAGGGGCCTCGCTGCTCAAGCGGCTCGTCCGCCGCGCGACCGCCTGGCAGGTCGACCCCCTGGTCACGCAGGTGAACGCGCTCAGGGAGGTCACCATCCAGGCGCTCGAGCGCGCCGGCCAGCAGGACCGCGAGCGACCCGGGGGACCATGAACCTTCGCGAGCTTGCTCGTAACTGGCACGAGTTCGGCCAGCGCGACGCGATGTGGTCGATCCTGACCATCCCGGGCACCCGCGGCAACCGCTGGAAGCGGCGCGCGTTCTTCCGCACCGGCGGCGAGGAGGTGGCCCAGCTGATGGGCTATCTGGCCAGTCTCGGCGCGCCGGCGCGGAGCGGGCGGGCGCTCGACTTCGGCTGCGGCGTCGGCCGGGTGACCCAGGCGCTCGCGCGCCACTTCGACCGGGTCGACGGCGTCGACATCGCGCCCTCCATGATCGCTCAGGCGCGCCGGCTGAACCGCCACGGTGACCGCTGTGTCTACCACGTCAACGATCGGCCCGACCTGGCGATCTTCCCAGACGGCCGCTTCGACCTCGTCTACTCGGTGTACGTCCTGCAGCACATGGAGCCCCGCTACAGCCGTGGCTACGTCGCCGAGTTCGTGCGCCTGCTCGCTCCTGGAGGCATCGCTGTGTTCCAGTTGCCGACCGAGCAGCGTCGCGGCCGGTCGGACCCGTTGCCGGCGGAGGCGTTCCGCAGCGAGCTGACGCTGGAGAGGGCGCCTCGACGGCTGGCCCCGGGCAGCACTGGGACCGTGCGGGTCTGGGTGCGCAACACCAGCCCCCGGACGTGGCCAATGCGCGGGGACGACGGCTGGTACCAGGTGAGCGTCGGCGGGCGGTGGCGGGCCGGCGGCGGCGAGCTCGCGGGCACCGAGTCACGCGCCGCGCTGCCGGCCGACCTGGGCCCCGGCGACGAGCGAGTCATCGATCTCGAGGTGGTGGCGCCGGGCCGGCCGAGCGCCTATGTGCTCGAAGTGGACCTGGTGCAGGAGGGCGTCGCCTGGTTCCAGGACCATGGCGCCGCTCCGGCGCGGGCCAAGGTCCTGGTGGCCGCTCCGAGACTGGCCGTGTGGTCGCGGGCGGCGCGGGCGGTCGGGTCGGCCGACCCTGCCTCGCCCGCGCGCGAGCCGACCATGGAGATGCACAATGTCTCGCGGGCCGAGGTGCTGAGCTGGGTGGAGGCTGCGGGCGGGCGGGTCGTCGACGTCGGCGAGATCCTCTCGGCCGGACGCGAGTTCCTTCTGCGAGACTGGGACAGCGCCCTGTACGCGGTCTCCCGCCGATGAGAGGAGCAGATTCTTGGGGTCGACCATGAGCTCACCCACAGCGATCGTGCGTCGCAAGGTCCGGACGCTTCCCAGGCGCCTGCCGGGATCCCGTGATCGGCGGTTCCTCGCAGGCGCCTACCGTCGTCTACTCAGGCGCAGGCCAGACCGCGACGGTATGCGCTTCTACATGGGGATGCTGCTCGCTGGCTCGCAACGCAGCGAGGTGCTGCTCAGCATCGTGCGGTCGGACGAGTACCTCGACCGCGCCGCCGCCCAGGTGGACCTGCAGCCCGAGGCATCCGACGAGGTCTTCCTGGCGGGCCTGTACTCCGGTCTGCTGAGGCGCGACATCGACCCGGAGGCGCTGCGCTACTACGGACAGATGCTGAAGGAGGGGGTCGATCGCGGTGGCGTCGTCCGCACGCTGCTGGACTCGGACGAGCACGTCAACCGCGTGACCGCCGAGCTGTACCACCTACCGAACCTGCGCCGGAGGTGGCCCGACCGCTACGTCGAGGCGCGCAGCGGGGCGGGTGGGAGCGTGCCGGCGTTCCACGCTTCGACACCGGACTGGTTCGACCGGCTCGAGGCGGCGATCCTGTCGAATAACTACTACGACAAGCCCGGTATCTGGGAGTTTGACCTCAACCGTGACAAGCGATTGATGGCGGAGATCGTCGGCGCGCTCGAGCCGACCTCCGCGCTCGAGATCGGCTGCTCGAACGGCACCGTGCTGCAGTGCCTCCACGAGCGCGGGATCGAGGTGGCTGGGCTTGACGTCAGCGTATCCGCCGTGGCTCGCGTCCACCCGTCGATCCGCGAGCGGATCCACGTCGGCGACCTGCTGACCACCACGCTTCCCAAGACCTATGACGTGGTCTTTGGGCTGGACGTCTTCGAGCATCTCAACCCCAACAAGATGGCTGCATACCTTGGCCGAGTCCGGGCGCTGACCAGCCCGGGGGGGTTCGTGTTCACCAACCTCCCGGCGTTCGGCGACGACCCGGTGTTCGGCACGGTCTTCCCGATGGACCTGGAGGCGTGGGACCACGATGCGGTCGTGGGGCGGCCGTTCTCGCTGTTGCCGGTCGACGACGAGGGCTATCCCTTCCACGGTCATCTGGTGTGGGCGGACAGTGCCTGGTGGGTGCGACATTTCGAGAGCGCCGGGCTGCAGCGCGAGCCCGCGGTCGAGCGCGGGCTGCACCAGCGCTACAACGAGTACATGCGGCGGAACTCGCCGGCGCGGCGCTCGTTTTACGTCTTCTCCCGCGACGGCGACGCCGGTGCTATCTCAGCTCTGGCGGAGCGGATCCGTCGTACCGGCTCTGTCATTCTCGATCAGGAGTGGGATCGGGCACCCTCGAGCTGAGCCCTACCCAGGGCCAGGCTTCCAGCCGATCAACCGCACCAACAACTTCCGTCGAGTGCTGGGCCAACAACCCCTGCCGCGGCAGCTACCGGCGCAGACCACACGGAACACAGCGGGGCGTTCAACCGGGCGTCCCGCGCCTCTGAGCCCGGCGCGCCGCCCCGCACCGCCCGGCTCAGGAGCGGGGATGGTCGGGATGGGCCTGGTCGAGGCGCTCCAGCACGGGGCGCACGGCGGCGGTGCCGAAAAGCTCCCAGATCCAGGCGAGCTCCTCGTCGCTGGGGTCGTGGTCGGTGAGCCGGGCAGCACGGTCGGCGGCGTGCTCCAGGCGCACCTCCAGACCGGCGAAGCGACCGAGGGCGCCCTCGAGTTCGGCGACGTACAGCTCGACCTGCTCCACGGCCGCGGCCAGCTCCTGCGAGAGGGCCAGGTCGGCCAGCATGGTGCAGCCGACCAGCCTGGCCGCCGCGACGCCAGGGCCGCTCACCGTACCCCCGCCCCCCTCCCGGCCCTGACCCCGCCGGGGGTGGAAAGCGCCATGGCGCCGGTGCCGGTCCTGCCTGCGCGCCTCCAGGACGCCGACCACCTGCGCGTACAGCGCCTGGGCGTGGACGCACGGGGACGGCGCGCCGCACGGGCAGGACACGCGCGTCACCCAGCGGCCGACCGAGCGCAGGTCGGCCCAGTGCTCGGCCAGACCCAGCGGGTAGGGGTCGGACCGGTCGCCGCCGACCAGTAGCACGTGATGACCGGCGACCCGGCCGCGCACGTAGACGGGCCGGCGGTCGCGGCGCAGGCGCATGGACTCCACGAAGCCGCGCAGCGCTGCGCTCTGGGTGTTGCCCGCCACGTCGCGCCACACCTCGGTGCCGGGCGGGGTGGGGTAGCCGAACACCAGCGGGATGGCGATGCCGACGAGCTCGTGCGCGGCCTGGGTGACGCGGCGGAGCTGGAGCACGACCGCGGCCGAGCGCGGGCGGCGGCTGCCGTGCTCGTTCCAGTGGCGGCAGAAGGCGCAGCGCCAGGCGTGGACCGGGCCCACGTCGACCGCCGGCCAGCGGCAGACCTCGCAGGTGGGGTAGCGCATCGCCCGGTCGGGCACGCCGGGGACGATCGGGCAGCCGGCGCAGACGTGGCCCCGGTCCCGGCCGAGGTGGGCGAAGAGAGCGACGAGACCCCGCGCGAGGGCGCGGTCGGGGATCCCTGGTAGGGCAGAGCGCGGCCTGCGAGCCTCGCAACGGAGGAGGGAGGAGACGGCAGGCTTGCGCCGGGTAGGGCCATTCGGGATAGGCTGAGCGGTGGGCATGAGGGTCTTCTCCTCGTGTCCCGGGCCCGGGGCGCTTGCACGCCGCCGGGCCTCTTCTCTTGGTTGTGCAGGCATGCTATCCTGCCGCCCGCAAGTTGTCAAAAGAGGATACCGGTGGAAATTCGGGGAGCAGGCAAGGGGAGAGATGACAGAGCGCGAGCGGGAGGGCGACGAGCTGCTGACCGAGCAGGAGCTGGCCGACCTCCTCAAGGTCTCCGTGCGGACGGTACGCCGCTGGCGCGCCGAGACCACGGGCCCGCCGGTGGTCTGGGCCGGCTCGCACCGGCCGCGCTACTGGCGCAGCCAGGTGGTCCGATGGCTGGAGCGCGGCGGCCGCGAGCCACGGCCAAGCTGATCGAATGTGAGGTGCTGCCTGGGCTGGAGCCGTTCTGCGCCGCCGAGGTACGGCGCGTGCTCGGCCGACAGGCGGATCTGGCGCGGAGCGTGACGCCCGGTGCGGTGCGTTTCGCCTGGTCCGGTCCGCTGCGGCAACTGCTCGGCCTGCGTACCGCGGTGGCCGCCTACCTGCTCGACAGCGTGCCCGGCCGCCGGCCCAGCGCGCTGCTCGGCGACACCACCCTGTTCGACCGGGTCGAGACCGTCCGGGGGCTGCACCCGCTCGGCTCCTTCTCCTCGTTTCGTCTGAGCGTCCCAGGCGGGGACTCCGCCGCGCTGCGGAGGCTCCGTCACGAGCTCAGCGTGCGCACCGGCCTGCGGGACGACCCCGACGACGGCGAGCTGTACCTGCGGATCCGGCGCTCCGCCGGCGTGGGCGGCTGGGACCTGCTCACCCGGCTCTCGCCGCGTCCGCTGTCGGCCAGGGCGTGGCGCGCGGTCAACGTCCCCGGCGCGCTCAACGCCACCATCGCCGCGGCCATGGTCGAGCTGTCGCGCCCGCGGCCGGCCGACCGAGTGCTCAACCTCATGTGCGGCTCTGGAACGCTGCTGATCGAGCGACTGGCGCGCGGCCGCGCGGCGCTGGCGGCCGGCTGCGACATCGACCCCGCCGCGCTGGCGGCCAGTCGCTCCAACCTGGAGGCGGCCGGCCTGGCTGGCTCGGTCGCGCTCGCCCGCATGGACGCGACCGCGCTGGGCTTCGGTGACGCCGGGTTCGACGTCCTGCTCGCCGACTTCCCCTACGGGCACCGCATGGGCTCGCACCAGGACAACGCCGCCCTGTACCCGGCGGTGCTCGCCGAGGCCGCGCGGGTGACCAGGCCAGGCGGCGCGCTGCTCGCCGTGACCCACGAGCTCAGGCTGTTCGAGCGCTGCCTCCAGGCCGCGGCGGGGCACTGGCGCACCGAGCGAGCGGTGCAGGTCTACCAGAAGGGCCACCACCCGGTCGTCTACCTGCTCCGCCGCACGAGCGGCAAGGACAAGGGGAAGGGCCTGGGCCGTCTCAGAATGGCGACATCTGATCGAGGACACGGGCAGCCAGGCTGAGTATCGCTTCCGCCTTGCCCAGCCGGAACGCCCTGCAGTTCGCCGGCAGCCAGCATCCGCTCGATGGCCGGCCTACCCTGCTCCCATCTCATGACAGTCTCATGACAGTTTCTTCCAGATCGCTCTCACCTGTTCGGTGTCGTCACGAGCGTCGAGGTTGAGCTTGACCAGCGGGCGGGAGCGCACGGAGGTGAGGAATGGATCGGAGGGATCTGGGTTGCGCCAGATTTCTGGCCGTACCCGACGGATGTTCACGGGTCGAGTGAGCCGTTGCTGAGCGGCTCTTGCTGCGTCCTCGAGATCGTCCATGTCTGCCGATCCCACGACGAGAACGTCCACGTCCGCGGGGACCGGGCCCGGTTCACCGCTGTAGCGGGCCGCCCACGAGCCATAGATGAACACCTCCTCCACGCCGGGTACCCGCGCGAGTGCGTCGGAGAGGACAGGCAGCGGTCCGTAGGTGACCGCGAGCAGGTCGGTGAGCGGCCGGCTCAGCAGGTTGTCGGTGACTGCGCGGAGCAGCCGCATATTGCCGCGCCGTCTGTCGCGGAGCAGACCGGCCGTGACCAGCCGGGACGCTTCCTGGTGAACGGCCTTCGCGCTCGCGCCGATCGCTGCCGCCGCCTCGGAAAGGCTGTACTCCCGGTCGGGATGAAGGTAGAGCAGCGCCAGCAGGTCACCCTGTACCTGCGAACGAAGGAGTGGCAGCAGTGGCGGGGGTCCTATTCGCATAAGTGGTAATGCTTCATTACCACTTAGGTGAAGTCAAGCTCAATCATGTGAATTTGATCTGCCGACCATGGACGGATGGATCCCCTCCTACGGCTTCGCCCCGCCAGGCCGGGCCTTCGTCATGCGCGAGCGCGTCCTGGCCGCCGCCCGGCGCGCGGACCGCGATCCCGCCGACATCACCTGCGCCTACCACCTCCTGGTTCACGTGGGTGACCAGGCCGACCCAGGCCCCGGCGTGATCGCAGGCTCTGCCGAGGCGGTGGCCGAGCGCCTCACCGGCTTCGTCGGGCTCGGCTTCACCGCGATGAGTTTCGCGCCGGTGGGCCCCGATCCGCGGGAGCAGGCCGAACGGCTGGCCGGCGAGGTCATCCCGGCGGTCCGGGCAGCCGCGTCGCTCGCAACGCCTCCTTGAGATAACACGGCGTGTTGCGCAAACGGCCATGGCCTTCACAAACGGCCGTGGCCTTCATCGCCTGTCTGTGGGAATCCGACGCGGCGCATCATGTAGGAGACGTTGAGCAGGCTAGAGGGGCCAGGATGACCGGTGCGGCGCGGAGCTGGCGCACGGCGGCGGCCGCGCTGGCGGTGGTGGCCGCGCTGGTGCTGGCGGGCCGCCTCGCCGGCCGGGGCCTGCCGCACACCA
>JBKPDO010000072.1:0-22622 GCA_046727955.1 bacterium
TTGCCGCGCGGGACGTTGGTCAGAGCCCCCAAAGCGGACGCCCGAGCAACCATCCACGCGGCAACGTGCACCCCACGCGGCAAGGTCAGACGCCAAAAGGTGCGCTGCGCGCGGCAACGTGCATCCCACGCGGCAAGGTCGGGCGTCAAAGGCGCCCCTTCGCGCGGCAAGGTGCTCCCCACGCGGCAAACTGCGGTGCACTCCGCGCGGCAACGTGCGGCCCATGCGGCAAGCTGCGGTCCGCTGCGCGGCGCTAGAGGATCGCGCCCCAGCGCGCCCCAGCGCGACGATCTGTAGTATCACCTTCTTGAACTGCTCGACGAGGCTCGTTCGGCGCTACTCGCGGATCGCTTGATTGGCCGCCGCATTCGAGGTGAACGCGAGACCTCGTGAGCCATGACGACTTCACGACAACTTCAACTCAACTTCGGGTCGGGGGTTTGCCAGACGTGAAAGTACGAAAGGCGGTCATTCCCGCGGCCGGACTCGGCACTCGCTTCCTGCCGGCCTCGAAGGCGCAGCCCAAAGAGATGGTCCCGGTTGTGGATAAGCCGGCCATCCAGTACGTGGTCGAGGAGGCCGTCCGAGCTGGTCTAGAGGACATCCTGATCGTCATCGGACGGGGCAAGTACGCCATCGAGGACCACTTCGACCGGTCCTGGGAGCTCGAGGGCCTGCTTTCGAACAAGGGCGACAACGAGCGCCTTCAGCAGGTACGAAGCATCTCTGACATGGCGGAGATCCATTACATCCGACAGAAGATGCCGCTCGGGCTCGGCCATGCCATCGGCGTAGCCGGGCAGCACGTGGGCGACGAGCCGTTCGCGGTCCTGCTCGGCGACGACCTCATCGGTGACGAAGAGAACCTGCTCGGTGACCTGGTCGACTGTTTCAACCGGCACCAGACCAGCGTGATCGCCGCGATGGAGGTCGAGCGCTCGCAGATCAAGGCCTACGGCGCGATCACCCCTGGCGAGGAGGTCGAGCCGGGCGTCCTGCGGCTCACCGACGTCGTCGAGAAGCCCGATCCGGAGGACGCGCCGTCGAACCTCGCGGTCATCGGCCGCTACGTGCTCCACCCGGAGATCTTCTCGGCGCTGCGAGTGACCGAGGCGGACGCCAGAGGCGAGATCCAGCTCAGCGACGCCCTCAAGCGCCTGGTGGACACCCCTGGCGCCCGTGGTGTGCTGGCGATGCGCTTCAACGGCCGCCGCTATGACGTCGGTGAGAAGAACGGCTACCTGCGCGCCACGGTCGAGCTGGCCGCCCATCGTCCGGACGTCGGCCCCGGCTTCGTGGAGTTCCTGCGCGAGTTCGTGGCCGGTCTGGAATGAGCAGTCCGTTCCCGCCCGACTGGCCGAGCCCGCCCGACGCGGTCTCGTTCGAGCAGGCGCGCGCATGGGTGCTCGAGCGCCTGCGGCCGCTGCCCCCACGCAACGTGCTGTTGCAGGACGCCCTTGGCTGCGTTCTGGCCGAGGAGGTCACGGCGGCCGAGGACCTGCCGCCGTTCGCCAACTCGGCTATGGACGGCTTCGCGGTGCGCGCTGCCGATGTCGCCGGCGCGAGCGACGACGCGCCCGTGCCGCTACGGGTTACCGGCGAGGTGTTCGCGGGCAGCGGCCGCCTGCCGAGAGTCGAGCCGGGCACGGCAGTGCGCATCATGACGGGCGGCCCGCTGCCGCCCGGAGCGGACGCCGTGGTCCCAGTCGAGAAGACCACGGCGGGAGGGCGCGCGGGGGGGCCCGCGGCCGGGAGGCCCATGGCGGGGGAGCCCGCGGCGGGGGAGCCCACGACGGGGGAACGCTCGGCCCAGGAGCCCACGGCGGGGGGGCCCGCGGCGGGGCAGACCACGGCCGAGGACGTGACCGTCAAGGTGCGGCTGGCCGTTGGCGAGCGCGCCTTTGTGCGCGATGCCGGTGAGGACGTCCCCGCCGGGACGGTCGTGCTGGAGCGCGGCCGGCTGCTCGAGCCCGCCGCGATCGGCATGCTCGCCTCGGTCGGGCGGCGCGAGGTGCCGGTCCACCCGCGGCCGCATGTGGCCGTAGTGTCCACCGGCGACGAGCTGGTGGACCCGGGCGACCCGCTCGGCCCGGGCCAGATCCGGGACTCGAACTCATGGCTGCTGGTCGCGCAGGCGCGGGCCGCCGGGGTCGAGGCGTTCCGCTGCGGCCGCCTGCACGATGACCCCGAGGCGCTGCGCCGCGGCTTCGCGCTGGCCGCGGCAGAGGGCGACCTCGTGCTCACCTCCGGCGGCGTCTCGGTGGGTGACCGCGACTACACCAAGCAGGTGCTGGCGGAGCTCGGCGACGTGCGCGGCTGGCGGGTGGCGATGCAGCCGGGCATGCCGCAGGCATTCGGCTTCGCCGCGGGGACGCCGCTGTACGGCCTGCCCGGTAACCCAGTCTCCTGCTTCGTCGTGTTCGAGACGCTGGTGCGTCCGGCGCTTCGCCGCCTCGCCGGCTACCCGGACGACCGCCTCGACCGGCCGCGGGTGGTGGCCCGGCTCGGCGAGCCGGTGCGAAGCCCACGTGGCAGGGTCTCGTTCCTGCGCGTGCGCCTGAGCGTGGAGGACGAGGGCCTGGAGGCCACTCTGACTGGGGCGCAAGGCTCCGGCGTGCTTAGTTCCTGCGTCGCCGCGGACGGGCTCGCAGTAGTGCCTCCCGAGGTCACCGGGCTGGCTACCGGCGTCGAGGTCGAGGTGATCCTGCTGCGCGAGGACCTGGCGTGGGTCCGCTGAGAAGCGACCCGCCGGGCGAGCGCCGGCTGAGCCATCTCGACGAGCGCGGCGCAGCCCGGATGGTCGACGTCTCGGCCAAGCCGGAGAGCGAGCGCGTCGCGGTGGCCGGCTGCAGGGTGGCCCTCGCCCCGGCAACCCTCGAGCTGCTGGCGGCCGGCGGCCTGCCCAAGGGCGATGCGCTGGCGGTGGCCAGGGTGGCGGGAATCATGGGCGCCAAGCGCACTCCCGACCTGGTGCCGCTGTGCCATCCGCTGCCGATTACGGGCGTGGAGGTGGACCTGGCGCTGGAGCGGGACGGGGTGGCCATCACCGCGACCGTGCGAACGACGGCGCGCACCGGCGTCGAGATGGAGGCGCTCACCTCGGCGGCCACCGCCGCGCTGGCGCTCTACGACATGGTCAAGGGCGTGCAGCGCGACGCCCGCATCGACGGCCTGCGGCTGCTCGCCAAGCGCGGCGGCCGCTCTGGCGAGTACGCCGCGCCGGAGCCGGAGCCGGAGCCGGAGCCGGAACCGGAGCCGGGCGGGGAGGCCCGATGACCTTGGAGGGCCTCCGCGTTGCGGTGCTCACGGTGAGCGACCGGGTGGCGGAGGGCAGCCGCGAGGACGCCGGCGGCGACTCCCTGCACGCGCTGCTGGCGGCGGCCGGGGCAACCGTGGCCGCCCGCGAGGTCGTGCCCGACGAGCGGGCGGCCATCGTCGCGGCGCTGCGCTCTCTGGCTGGCCAGGCGGACGTGGTGCTGACCACCGGCGGCACTGGGCTCGGGCCGCGCGACGTGACTCCAGAGGCGACCCGTGAGGTCGTGGACCGGGAGGCGCCAGGGATCGCGGAAGCACTGCGCCACGCCAGTCTCGCCATCACGCCGTTCGCGATGCTCTCGCGCGCAACCGCGGGGCTCGCTGGGCGCACGCTGCTGGTGAACCTGCCGGGGAACCCGAAGGCGGTGCGCGAGGAGTGGGCGGTGCTCGCGCCGGTGCTCGGCCACGCCGTGGCCACCGCCCGCGGCCCGGTCCCCGACTCGAGCCACGCGGCCGGGCACGGCAACCTTCACGGCCCCGCGTGACCAGGGCGGGTCGGCCTGTGGGCGTGGCTGGATGGCTTCCGCCCGGTAACCCGGTAACGTCGTTGCCCAGCCCTGGTGGCCGTGTTACGTTGCCGGCATCCCCAGGTTCTGGTCAGGCCGTTTTCCCGCCGGTCCCTGCCTCGAGAGGTGGCGTCCCGGGGCACCCATAGCCGGCTGTCCCCCGCCGTAACTTGCCGTGCTGGTCAGGGCGGGTTTCCGCATGCGTGTTCGTGTCCGAATCGGGCGGTTGAACCTGGGCGTCCCGCGCCGTTGGGTTGCAATCGGGTTGCACGGGCGCAGGTCTGCGGGAATGCAACCGCGCTACCTGCCGGACTCGCTGCGGTTGGCGAGCCACGCCTGGACCGCCGACCACTTCCAGCGCAGCTGACCGCCCGGCAGGCGCACGGCCGGCGGCCCCGAGCCGCGCTGGTGCCAGCGCTCGATCGTCCGTATCGAGACGTTGAGCGCTTTGGCGAGCTGCCGCTTGGTCAGCATGTCGTCGTCTCTGTACACCGCGACCCCCCAGGCCAGCGTCCGCGCATTCTGACGCACCACATCGGGGTACGGCGAACCGCTACGGGTAGTATCGGGGGATGCCGAGGGTTGACGGGGTATGACGATGGTGCGAGTCTTGGCCCGGTGCGGCGGGCCTCGGCTGACCCCCCAGGCGACCCCGGGGTCTGCCGCCGTCACATAAGCGCCCGGGCGACGGCCGCAACCGCCCCCGGGCATGGCACAGGAGGTATCAGCTCCCATGCACGAGAAGCCTACCGTCCCCGACTACGACCTCGCGGACTCGAGCATGCCCAGGGCGCCGCTGACCCTGGAGCGGGTCGGCGAGGCGGAGGACTGGCGCGAGCTGGTCGCCGCGGTCGCCGCAGCGCTCGAGGAGGCCATCGACCTCAACGCGCCGCACCGGACCGCCGCGCGGTGCCTGACGGCCGCCAGCATCGTCAAGGTGGCCAGTGAGCACCCCGCCCGCGTCGAGTGGGCCACCAGCGCGCTGCGGCAGCTGGTCCAGTCCTGGCGGGGCGGTGACGTCGCATGAGCGACAGGCGCGTCGGCATCGGCGGCCGGCCGGCGGGACCCGAGCGGCTGGCCATCGGCCGTAGCCACCTCCGCCGCGGCGTCCAGGCGGCCCTCAGCGACGTCCGCATCCTCTCCCACCGCGCCGAACGGTGGGGCCTGCCCACACCGCCAGAGCTCGCCGACGCCATCGGCATCCTGCAGGCGTGGGCGGACAGCCTGCGCGACCCGAGGAGGTGACGGCCGGTGGACCGGCGGGTGAGCACGTTCGCCGAGCGCGTCGACCGGGCCCTGTACCTCGCCCACCTGCAGCACCACGAGCTCGTCCGGGCGCTGCAGGAGGTCGCCCCCGACGTGTTCTCCGCGGCGTTCAGTGACTATCCCGGGTGGCGGGAACGCCGCGCCAAGATCACCGCCCGGGCCCTGCACGAGCGGGCCGCCGCGGCGATCCTCGAGCTGCACCGCATGACCCGCGAGGGAAGGTGAAGGCCGGATCCCCTGTCAGACTCGAAGGCACGAGAGGAGAACACGAGATGAACAACGGTAAGCACCTCACCGGCGCGGAACGCGCCTGGTACACCATCATGAACATCGGCTTCGGCGCGGGCTACCTCGCGAAAGTCCCGGTCCGGAAGGCGGCGGCCGAGCTCGGCATGGCCGACGAGCTGACCGGCTGGGAGCGGTTCTGGTACGTCCTGGAGTGCGTCGCGCTGGGCGCGGGGTACTTCGCGAAGGTGACCGCCAAGGTCGCCCTCGCGCAGGCCAGGTAGCCACGCGATAGACGAAGGAGCACGAGATGACCACGACACCGACACCCACACGCGCGCGACGGATACTCACCCGCCTGGCCTGGACGACCCTGGGTCTGGCGGCCGGCTGGGCGCTCACCTCGGTCTGGGTGCTGGCACTGTCTCACATCGTGACCACGCATGTGCTGCTGGCGGTCCCCGCGTTCATGGTTGCCGTGGCGCTGCCCGTGACGGGGCTGCTGCTCGGCTGGCAGCACGCCGGTAAGTGCCTGCAGCGGCCACCCAAGCCGCGACCGCCGCGCCTCGACCCGGCCAGCCGCCCCAACCGCACGATCAGCTGGCGCTAGTCGACCGTGCCGTGCTCGGCCAAGTGGTCGAGGCGCCCCGCCATGCCACGCAGCGCCTCCGCCATCGTGGCGGCCTGCATGCGCACGTCCCCACCCATCACGTTGACTGCGGTGAGCACGTCCGCGACGGCGTCCTGCATCCGCTCGGAGAATCTCTTGGCCTCGCGGCGCATCATCGCGCAGTACGCGAGGTAGTCCTCGACCTCGCTGGTATCCAGGTCCATCAGACTCGTGGTCCCTTCGCTGCCCGGCGGTCCCGGTCGGCGAGCACGCTGATCTTCGGCCATTTGGTGCCGTTGAACGGGGATGCCATCAGCGGAGCTGCTGCGCTGCGGGAACGCCCTCGCGGCGCTGCTGATGGCGGATCCCATCGCGGACCCTGCGGACGAGGGCGTGCTCATCGCCGACCAGCGCGCCGCGGAAATCGAAGCTGTAGGCATCGCCACCACGCCGGGCTGGCCCGAGCGTCTCCGGACGGCCGAGGCCGTTCCACGACAGCGACAGGCCCGGCGGGAGCACCCCATAGCCGGCGTCGTAGCCGATCGGACGGACCCGCGGATCAACGGCCGCCATGCTCCCGTAGTCGTGCGTGGCGTAGTTCGCGCCCGCGTAGCTGTTCGCGTACGGGTTGATGCTCACGCCGTACAGGAACGGGCCGACGTTCCGGTACGGGCCGGCGTACGCGGCATAGGTCCCCCGGATGACCTGCGCGCCGCCCACCGAGGGGTGGCCCTGCTGCCAGTTGATGTCGGTACGGTTGACGGCCGACCAGTTCCCGCCCGATTCGAACATGAGCCGCCGCGCCCACGCGCCAGCGGCGGCGGCCTGGTGCAGGACCATCGCGGTCCATTGGGCGACCTTGGCGACGCTCGCGCTCACGCCCGACGGGACGGCACCGCCCAGCAGCGCCATGGCGTCCAGGCCATGCAGACGGCTCGCCCCGGTCAACGCCGAACGGCTGGCGTAGAAGAGCGCGTCGGCACTGGCCGGTGGGAGCGGCCGGACCTGCCTGGCGGCGTCGACGAGGCCGCCGGCGGCATACCCGGGGATGCCCTGCTTCGCGGCCCATGCGGCGAAGTCGGGGCGGCTCGCCAGATCCTTGCGGACGACCGCCTCGCCGCCCTCCACCGCGATCAAATGCCGATCGCCGCCGCCATATCCGGGGATCCGGCCGCCCTGCTGGAACGCGGGGAGCTTGTGGCTGAAGTTCCCGGTGAGCTGCTTGAGCAGCGCCGCGTTCTTGTCCCAGTGGACGGTGCCCTGCACGCTGACCGAGACGGTCTTGCCATGCGTCCCGTCGATGATCCGCTGGGTCTCCTTCAGCTTCCGGTCGATCGTGCCGAGCTCCGAAGTGATGTGGTCCCGCTCTTTGCGTGCGTCGGCGACCATCGCATCCGCCGCATGCCCGCTGCCGCCCCGCAGCCGGTCGAGGAAGTTGATCGTGTAGCCGGCCGCGATGGCGATGTCGTCGAACGCCTTGCCGACGATGAGGACCGCCCGCTCCAGCAGGAGGAAGTCCTTGGCGGTGGTCGCCGCCGCCCATGTCACCCGGTCCAGGAACCCCCGGACGGTCTTCAGCTTGTCGGCCTGCTCACCCAGCGCATCACCGGCGCCCTGCAGGTCCGGGACGAACACGTCGTGCAGGAGCTTCCCGAGCTTCTCGACGGCGTCCTTGTTGTCGTCCCACCACTTCTTGCCGTTGCGCAGCGCCCCCTCCAGCGTCTTCTCCGCCGCGGGAAGCCGGTCGGCCAGCCACGACGCGGCCTTCTCGACCGCGGGGAGCAGCACCTTCCCGATCGCGTCCTCGATGTGGTGGTACGCGATGGAAAGCTTGCCGCCAGCGGTCGCCTGCGCCGCCGCCGACCCTGAGAACTCGCTCGACAGCTCCTTGAGGATGACTTTCTCCGCCTCGAGCTTGTGGCCGTGCTCGACCAGCGTCTTGATCTGCTTCTTCTGGCCCTCGTCGAACGTCACGCCCACGCGGCGCAGCGCGGTCAGGCCGGCAATTGGGTCGCTTAACGCCTTGCCGACCTGGATCGTGCTCGCCTGGAGCGAGTCGGCCGTGACCGCGCCGTGCGCCATGGCCGCCGCCATGTCCTCGGTGACTTGGGCGGTCTGGTTGAAGATGTCGTTGCCCTTGCCGGCCTCGTTGCGGATGCCCTTGAAGGTCAGTTCCATGTCGAGGCCGCCGCGGATCACGTCCCGGTCGACGGTGTTCTTGCGCTCCAGGGTGTCCGACAGCCGCGTGATTGAGGCTTCGGTCTCGCCGCTGGCGTCTGCGGTGGACTTGAGGACCGCGGCGGTCTGGCGGACGGCCTTCTCGTGCTCCTCCCACCGTTCCACCGACACTTTCAGGAATTCGGTCGCCTTGATCACCGCGTACGAGCCCGCGATCGAGGTCGCGAGGCCCTTGACAGAGATGCCGAACTCGCGGCCACGCTTCCCGGCCTGCTGGAAGGACCGCTCAAACTCGTGGTTCTTCCGGCCGGCCTTGTCGAGCATCGACGAGTAGCTTTGATCACGCCCCACAAGATCGAAGCGGACCGCGCGAGTTATTGGGTCACCGCCTGCACGACTCGGTCACTCCCTCTTGGGCCATCTCCAAGGGCGGGGTAGTGGCCGGAGATGGCCCTCAGCCGACCACCACCACATCGCCGCTCCCCGTAGTTTCCCACGGATACGGGCGGATAGCGATGCAGGCCAGCGACCTATCCTCCTGGTTCCACGGGGACGGTCGGTCTACAGGCCGAGCCGCTCGGCTGGCCGCCACGGCCCACGAACGCCCGCCTGCCCCCACAGCCCACGCTCGCCCGCAGGCGCACGTTCCACCTGGACGCTGGAACGGGCCGTGGCCGGCGCCACCACCGCAGGCCGGGCCTCAAGCGCCCAGACCGCGAGCTCCGCGGCGACCGCAGGCGCCACGTCCACGGCAGCGCCGCGGCGCTCCGGCGCGGTCGCACCACCCAGCCGCCGCTGCTCCAGGTGCCTGGCCGCCGCGGTCAGCTCCGCTTGGCCGGCGTGGCGGACCCGGCCGGCGGCGAGCGCGTCCAGGAACAAGCCGTGCGCGACGACCAGATCGCTGGACGTCGGCCGGGTCACCACGACGCCGGCGGCCTCCAGCGGCTTGATCGCCGTCGCCGCGTTGGAATGCGGGTCCACCACCACCGCCAGCACCGTCCGCGCCTCGCGGACGCCCAGCACCGCCGGGACGGGGTCGGTGCCGTCCAGGTAGGCGAGCAGGTCGACCAGCACCAGGTCCCCGTCGAGGTGGCCGGCCCCGACGATCGACGTGTGCTGCCGGTCCTCGCTGATCTCGATCCCAAGCGCGACCACGGCCACCATGCGGATCATCCTCTCTCGACGCTCCCGACGCCGCCGGTTGCCCTTGACGGCGCCAGCCTGCCGGTTACACCGAGCGTGCTCTAGGCCGGACCAGCCGGTCCGGTCGTCACGGTGGCCGAGGTCGAGCGCGCCCGGGTCAGGGCCGAGCGGCCGGCCGCAACGCCAGCACCGGTCGGTCGGCGAGTAGATGGCGAGGAGCGCCCGGCGGACCGCCTGATGCTCACCGCCATACAAGCCCGCGCCGCTCACAACCGCGACGCCTCCCACAGGTCCCGGCGGATCACACCCCAGCCCTCCAGGCTCTCGTCCGGCCACAAGTTGAGATGGCTGCGCTTGAACTCCACCAGGGGCATCCCCGACGCGAGGTCCTTGGCGACGGTCTCCTCGCTGATCGTGTGGCCCAGCGCCGGCATGCACCCGTACCAGGTCGCCGGGTCGGACGGGTCCTGGTCGGGCAGCGCACACCACTCCAGGTAGGCGGCGCCATCGGTCACGCCGAGCTGGGCGGCGGCCCTGCCCGCGTCGACCCGGCTGCGCCAGTACGCCGACTTCGCCTTCCCGGCCGTCGACAGCCGCCACAGCTGCGCGTTCGGCTTGGTCAGCATGCCCGGCCGCACGGCCTGCTCCGCATCTACGCCCAACGCCCAGCACTCGTCCAGCACCGCGAGGTCAACCACGTCGCCGTGCGCGGCGCTCTCGTCGATCGACAGCAGCGTCAGCAGCGACCCGTTCGCCGCCTCCAGCGACTCCGACCCGGTCCCCCGACTCACCTCGAACAGCCCGCCGAGCGGCGAGCGGCGCACCCGCGGCCACCAGACCTTCAGCAGCCGCCGGCGGGCCGCCAGCCGGCTCTGCGCGCCATACACGCACCACTGGCCCGGCGCGGCCAGCATCCGGTGCACCAGCAGGCTCAGCACCAGCGACGACTTGCCCTGCTGCCGCGGGACGGCCACGTCGACATCGCGGTGCACCAGCCGGCCGGCGTCGTGCTCCAGCCCGGTCCGTGCGACGAGCCGCTGCCACGCCATCAGGTCCCAGCCGAGCGAGACTGCCGCCTCCACCACCCCGGCGGCGTAGGACGGCCGGTCAGTGGCCGGCGTCGAATGCCGGGGTGGACACCCGAGCGAGGAACGCTTCAACGTCATTGGTCGCATCGCCCTTGGCCTGCGCCCGCAGGTCCCCCATCGCCAGGCGCAGCTCGCGGACCAGCAGCACCCGAGCGGTATCGGCCGGCTCGTCGTCGAGTGCCCGCGCGACGCCGAGCACCGCCCTGGCAAGCGCACTCGAGCCAAGCTCGGCGGGAAGCGCCCGCAGGTCGGCTCTGGCTGCCCGTTCGACCGCTTTCATGGCCTGACCGTCTTCTTTTTGGCGTGGATATACATGCTGATGTCGGCGGGGTCCCCGGCCTTTCCGGCTAAACGGACATTCCCCCCGGGGTGGTCGTGTCCGGTATGGCGGGCCGATGGCCAAGCCGGAGGCGCCTGCCCGGCCGCTCGGCCCGCATCGTGCGACGATGAGCGCGCAGGCAGGTCGACGCGGCAGGAGGTCGCACAGCACGACGAACCGCTCGCTGCCTTCCGTCCGTCCGCTGGCCAAGGAGGCACGACGCCTGACTCCAGCGGCGGTGAGGTTGACGCGCGCATGGTCGGCACGGCGTCACCGCAGCTTGAGGTCCCGCACGCCGATCATGCCGTGGCCGCCAGTGTCGCGGGCGTAGACCATGCCGTCCGGGAGCGGCGCCGAGTAGCCGAGGTTGACCAGCGTCTCGATCGACCGGGCGGGCAGCGACCAGAACGCCTCGACCGCGCGGGCCTGCAGCTCCCCGTTTGGCTGGACGCGGGCCTGCGTGAGCGGCTGCGCGTAGGGGCCGCTGTGGGCCGCTGGCGGCCGGCTGGTCTGCTCGGGTGCACGCTCGGGTGCACGCCTCGTCTCGGTCGCGTCGGCGAGCACCGACGTACCCGGGGGTAGGACGACTTGGCTGCCGACGATGGTGGGGTGGCCGTCGCGGACGCGGCACATCGCGGTGGACGCGGCGGCGTGGCGGGCGAGCGTGCCGGTGCCGTAGGTCTGGTCGATGAGCTTGAAGGCGGCACGCTCGGTGGGCATGGCCGCGGCGGTCTGGATGGTGAGCGCGTCGGTGTCGGTGAGCTCGCTTGAGAATGGGTCGGCTTCGGTGTAGCGCACTGCCGCCTCCTTGGTGGTCGCCTGGTGGTGGTCGGGGGTTGGGCTATTCGCCGGGGGCTGGGCCGACGGCGCCGCTGGCGCCCCAGGCGAGCAGGTCGGCGAAGCCCGAGTGCTTGGCGTCGAGGCCGCCGCCGAGGGGGTGGGTTGGGGCGGTGTCGGTTGGTGGGCCGACGGTGGTGGTGCGGTCGGCGGGCTCGAGGTCCTCGGCGCCGGACTGGGCGGCGTAGTCCTCGGGGGATGGGAGGTAGGTGTTGCGGAAGATGGCCATGTGGCTCCCTTCTGGTCAGGTTCGGACGGTGCCGGACGGGGTGCCGGTCAGGACCGCGAACAGGCCGGTCGCGTAGAAGACGCCGCCGGGGGGCTGGTCGATGACGGTCCCGGCGCCGCCGAGCTGCGCCACCGCGATGATGGGCCCGGAGCCGGCGGTGTTGTCGTACAAGACGGCGGTCGCGGCGGCGCTGGCGATGACGGCCATGCCCTGGTAGACGCCGGGGCCGGTGGTGAGCTGGCCGGCGGCGAGGTTGATCCCTCGGGCTGCGGCTCCCATTGTGGCGTGCTTCCGTTCCGGACCTCGAGCTGGCGGGACGGGCCGGGAGGTCCGGTCACCGGCCCGCCGCACCGCCGCACACCAAAGATTATCCCCCACGGCAGCGGGCGTTGAAAGCCGCAGGCAGGCGGCGTAAGAAGTCGCATCTGCCACGGTGGCGTTCAATGGCCTTGGGGCTCGGGGTTGGGCGGGCTGAGCATGTCGAGGACGGTCCGGTCGACCTCCACGCCGTGCACGAACGTGATCATCTCCAGGCGCCCGTCGGGCAGCATTCGGGATTTGCGGGCGGCGATGGCCTGTCCTTCGTGGTCGGTCTCGATGGTCCATTCGTAGTCGTCCTGCCCGGCCCAGGATGGCAGGGGCGGGTCGATTTGGAGGCGCAGGCTGCCGATGACGTCGGGTGGGGCGTGGTCGATGAGCGCGTCGGTGCACTCGAGGACGCTGCGGGCGAACTGCTCGGCGGCTCGGCGGGCGAGGTCGCGCAGGGCGGGCGATGGCTGGTCGGTCATGGCGGCGGTCTCCTTCGGGCCGACGGGGGGTACACTCGCCAATGTACGTCTAACTCGACGTACATTGCGCATGGGAGGTGCGGCATGACCACGATCGGGGTACGGGAGCTTGGCCACTCCGCGAGCCGGGTCGTCAACGAGGTTGGCCGCAGCCGCCGGCCGGTGATCGTCACCGTGCACGGCAAGCCCGTCGCCGCGGTCGTCCCACTCGACGAGGCCGCGCTGGAGGACTACATCCTCGCCTACGGTGAGGGGTTCATGCGCGACCGGGCTGCCGCCGAGCGTGAGCTTGTCGCCGGGGAGACCCACGCGCTCGATGACGTGGTCGGCGAGCTGGACGACTGAGCGGCCGTGCGCGCCCTGGTCGAGCTGTCGGGCAAGGCCCGCCGCGACCTCAAGCGGCTCGGCCCGGGGCCGCAGCGCAAGACGATCGTGGATGCGCTCATGGTCGGTCTGGAGCCGATCCCGCCGCCTGGCAACCTGGACGTGAAGGCGCTGGAAGGTGCCGCGCCGTACCTGCGCCTGCGGGTCGGTGACTACCGCATCCTGTACCGGCCACTTGTGGTTGGGGAGTTGGCCGGGATTGCTAGGCGACGTGGTGCGCCAGCGGCGCCCGTGGGGTACCTGGTCGTGCGTGTGGTGCACCGACGCGACCTCGAGCGCGCCGTCGCGTCCCTGGGCTGAGCGCTCCTGGTGGCAGTGCCCGGCCGGTCCGGGGGAGGGAGCCGGCCGGGGTCGTGGTGGTCAGTCGGTCTCGAGCAAAGCTTCGATGTCGGCGCCGACACGATCGCCTTCGATCACTTCCTGCCGGCGGATCTCGGCGAGCGCGTCCTGGTCGATCAGTGGTGTCACGGCTTGCCGGACTTCGGCGGCGAGCACGTCGGGCGCCAGCGCCTCGGCCTGCACAGCGTTGCCTTCCCAGACGCCGCGCTTGTCGGTCGCCTTCGCCGGGTCCCCGGGGAGCTGGTAGTGGCGGATCTGCTCAGGGGTGACCGCGATCCGCCGGAAGGTGACGACAGGCTCCTCGAGCTCGTCACGGATGGCGATATCGGTGGCGAGCTGGGTGACGTCGGCGGCGACCCGGTCGAGGATCGCCCGCCCGCTCGGGTCGTGGTCGCCGACCTGGAGGACGAGCGTGTACACCTCCCGCTCCAAGACACGGCAGGCCGCATCATGGAGGACGGTCACGCTGTTGAAGCCGCTGGAGGATCGGACGGGGATGCCGTACTCACCGACGACTGCAGCGAGCTGGGGGACCATCCCGGCAGCCTCGCACCACACCTCGATGTAGCGTGCTTGGCCGGTCTGGCGGTCCATGCGGTAGTCGGCGGCGAGCCTGCGGGCGACCTCAATGAAGTGCTCTCGGCTGGTGAACGCCAGCGGCGCGGCGACCTCCTCACCGTCGTCGCGGATGGCCTCGAAGGGGATCAGGCCAGCGCGGCGGCCGCGGTTGAGGTATTCGTAGGCCCGTTCGAATGCCTGCTCAGTCTTGTCGTAGTGGAACTTCCCGACCAGCCGGTAGCAGATTTGCCGGTTGGTGATCGGCCACTGCTCGCGGTACTCCTCCAGGATTTCCTGGATCTGGGCGAGGACAGCCTGGGTCTTGGCGCGCGGTTGCCAGGGGGCGAGCCCGCGGACCCGGGTCCGCTTGTAGCCGGAGTCGTTGCCGACTGGCTCCTCGGTGGTTTGGTTGGTCACGGTGTAGCCTTCCTATCGTCGAGTGGTGGTGCTGCCCTGGCCGTGAGCTGGCCAGGGCAGCATTGGTCATGACTCGTCCTGGACCTGGTTCCTCACCTCCTCCGCAGCCTCGATCAGGTCGTCGAGTTCCTGGGCGAGCTTCGCCAGGTGGATCGGGTTGAGGCCCGCGATCGTCTCGTTGGACTGCAGCGCACGGGTCGCCTTGTGGATGGCGCGGTAGGCGTGCCCGTCAGGTGCCCACGGGTGCCGTGGCGCGCGCTCGACCTTCTCTCGCGTCGGGGAGTACTCCTTGCCGTCCTCCCCGATCACGAACGAGACCGGGTCGGTGTCGTCGGTGGGGGTGGCGGACAGCCACTGCGAGATGGCCGGCTGGGACACGCCGAAGATCTTGGCGAGCTTGCGTTGGCTCCAGTTGTACTTCCGCTGGAGCTGGCGGGCCATGTTGGCCTTTTCCGCGATGGTGAGCGAGGGTCGCTTGCGGACGTTGAGCTCGACCGCGAGCTCCAGGGCGTTGGCCTTGGTGGCCCATTCGACGATGTGGACCTCGTCGGCGCTGATCGTCTTGTGGCCCGCGCGCTGGAGCGCCTGGAGACGCTGGTGGCCGTCCACGATGATCCCGTCGCTGGTCATGCTCACGCGCTGGGCGAGCATCTTGCGGCCAAGGTCCTTGCCGAACTGGTCGAGCTCTTCGTCGGGCCAGTCTGGGAACGGCTGGACCCCGGTTTGGAGCAGCTTCTCGATGGAGTAGCGCTTTGGCTGGTCGGTCATGATGACCTCCTTATCACTAGGGTATAAGTAGCTTATCACCTGGTGATAAGGAGTGCAAGTCCGGGATGCCGCAGCCACATAACGTTTCCGCAGGCCAGGACCGGTTTTCACCGCTCGACCCGCCGTGGCCGCTGTCCCGAGCCCGGACATCTGCGTTTGCGTTCGTGGTGCTGGCCGCGTTGGCGGATGACCTCGGGGACCTTGTGGGCCTGGAGGCGCCCGTCGGGCCGCAGGGCGCGGAGCCGGCCGCACGCGTCACAGACGCCGGCGACGGGGACGGTCATGGGCCGGCCTCCGGGTCGGACTGGGCGCAGATGAGATGGAGCGGGACGCCGCGGTAGCGGTTCGAGGTTCCCGAGCTGCACACGGCACACGGCTCGAGCGGATGGTTGTAGCTCCACCCGCCGCTCTGGTCCTCTCCTTGAGATTCCGGTGCCACCGTGCCACCGGTCGCGCCACCGTCATCCTGACCTGCGGCTTCGTCGTCGGTGGCGGTGGCAAGCGCCGATTCCACCGGGAGCAACCGCGTGCCGCCCGGCAGCGGCTCCCCGAGCATCCACCGGCCAGGCTTGCCCTTCTGGTCCTCAGCGTTGAACACGTACCCGCCAGCAGCGGCGGTCTGGAGCCGGCGCCGTGCCGCGGACTTGTCCAGCTCCAGCCGGTCGGCGGCCTTGCGGGCGGTGGCGCCGTCCGGGCAGGGCGGGTCCTCGCCTTCGGTCAGCGCGGCGACCGCCTCGACGGTCGAGCGGACGGTCGGGCTCACCGTCTCCCCCACGCCGCCAGCGATGACGTCCTCGACCAGCACGCGGACCTGCTCGTAGTCGTCGGTCGTGGCGACGATGCGTCCCGCTGCGTCCCGGTCCCTGGTCTGCTGGTGGAGGATCGCGTGCGCGCGGATGAGGGCGAGTAGCGTCCCGAAGTCGCGGCGCAAGCGCACCGCGACGGGTGGGACGAGCTCGGCGAGCCGGCGGGCGTAGGGAATGGTGACGCGCCGCTCGCCGTGGGCGGCGAGCCAGCGTTGCAGCTGGACCCACTCGTCCAGGTCGACGGTGCCCTCGGATTCGTCGGCGAGGGCGGCGAACACCCGTTTGGTCTGCTCGCGGCTGTCGTCGGTGGTGATCGACAGCAGCCGGGTCTCGTTCTCGGCCTCCACCCGGACCTTGGTGGTGGTCAGCACCAGGTTGACGGGGCCTTCCTTGACGATCGTGCGGGTGGTGAACTCGCCGTCTTTGCCCTTGACGGTGACCGGGTACTCGATGCGGCCTTCCGAGAGCAGGGAGCGGACGAAGTAGGCGGTCTGGTTGTCCTCCTGGCCCTCGCGGAGCGCGGCGGCCTCGTACAGGATCAGGGTGCGGTGCCGGTAGTCCTCGGGGCTGTAGACCAGGGCGCGCTCGCTCATGGCGGTCATGGGGATGTAGGCCTCGCGGGGGAAGAACCGGACGGTGCTCTCGACGGTGAAGCTCTTGCCGCTGGCGGAGTGGCCCTTGACGACCAGGTTGGCCTGCTGGTCGAGCAGCCGGCTGGTCACCACGAGGTAGGTGGTGGCGGCGGTGGCATCCTCGCCGACGACCCCGCAACCGCGGACTGCCACCCGGAACCGTTCGAGAATGCGCAGCTCAAGGGCGAGTTTCGGCGGTTCTGCGGGTGGTGGTGGCACGGTGGCAGCCGGATCCGGGGGGGTAGCGTGCCCCGGCTTCTGTTTCTTGCCCTTCGGCTTGTCCCGTGGCCGTTCGGCCTTGGGCTCGAACTTCTCCCGCAGCTCCCGCCATCCCCAGGTACAGCTGTAGTGCTGGCAGCCGGCGACGATCGCGCCGCCGGAGCGCCGGGCGACGTAGGCGGAGAGCTCGGCGTGGTCGGAGTTGAACGGGCAGCCCTTGAGGATCCACCGGTAGCCGCCGTTCGACCAGGCGCCTTCGTGGTGCACCTCGAGGTGCCGGGCGATGAACGCTTCCAAGTCGAAATCGGACGCCTGGCTGTCGCGCTGCCCGCCGGTGGGCTCTGCCTTCGGCAGGGTCGCAGCGAGGGCCTGGAGCTGCTCGAGAGAGACGGCCATCTACAGCACCTCCGCTCGGCGGTGCGGCCGGTCCGGGGTCGAGTCGCCCTTGGCGTTCAAAGTGCCGGGCACGCGGATGATCCGCGCGGCGTTGAACATCGTCCCGTCGACGTGCACGGCCTGATCGTCGAACCGGAACGCGAGCGCCTCCAGGCACCGGTTCGCCAGCTCCCGACTCGCATCGTCGTTCGGCAGGTCAAGGCGGCACAGGACATAAGCGCCGTTGCCGGAGTCGACCATGACCGGCTCAGGCCAGCCCAGCTCATCGACGAGGTGCTGGCGGACCTGGCGGGCGCGCTCGAGCGCGAGCGCGTGCTCGGTGTCGGTGGAGGCGATCCCGGCGGGGCGGACGGGGTCGAGGTCGATCGGGAGCCACCGGCGCCGGGCGATGTCATGGTCGCCGGTTGTCAGCTTGGCGTAGTCCTCGACCCGGTTGCTGGCCCTGGCGAGCAGCGCCGGTTTCACCGGGTTGCAGGTGAAGTAGATGCCGGGATGGCGTCCGCTCAGCTTCGCCGCAGCGGCGGCCATGGCGTCGAGGTCGTCGAAGTAGCCGGAGATCGTGCGGCCGGGCCGGATCGGGACGCGCAGCTCGACGGTCGAGCCGGGCTCGACGAGCACCTGCAGGCCGCCACGGATCCGCTCCTGCGTCTGCGCCACGGTCATGCGGCGGCCCTCCCCATGCAGGCGTGGCATAGGCCGAGGCCGGCGACGGCGAGCGGTGCGACGATCTGCCGCCGGCGCCCGTCGAGGCCGCGGACGCGGATCGGGGTGGTGAGCGCGCCCAGGTTGACGAGCATGCTCACCGGGTGGAGCCGCTCGACCACCAGCCCGCAGGCGTCGCAGGTGTGCTCGGTCTCGTCGTCGTGCGGTCCGTGGCGCAAGGGGTCGATGTGGACGTTGTGGCAGTCGCGGCAGGCGACCCGGTCACGGCAGATGGCGCAGACAACCGCGCCCGGAAGCAGGGTGCCGAGGGGTGGGCTACCGGCGGTGAGGACGTGCCGGCACGCGGGAAGCACCCGGGCGACCGCAGTCTTGGCCTGGTCGACCTGGGCGGCGAGTGCGGGCCAGCGTGCCGCGACCTCCGAGCGGGGCAGCAGCGGCACCGGGATCATGCCGACCACCTGCCCTCGCGGCTCCAGGCCGGCCACCAATCGAGCCGGTCATGCTCGGGCCGCCCGACGCACTGGCCGGTGCGGCAACGCCATTCGAGGAGGTCGATGAGGACGGGGTCTGCCGCGTCGGCTATGATGCTGGTGGTCAAGCTTGGCGGTGAGACCTCGTCGGGGCCCGGAGGGGATGCCGGGCCCCTTCGCTTGTCAGGAGGCCTCGGCACGGTCGCCGGCCTTGAACTCCTCGAGCGCCTCCCGGGTCACGCGGACGGCGCGGCCGATCTTCACCGAGCGGATGCGGCCATCGCGGACCGCCTCGTAGGCCTGGTTGAGGCCGACCCTCAATTCCGCGGCGACTTCCTTGACCTTGAGCACCTGCTGCGCGCCGTTGTCCGGCACTTCGCACCTCCCATATTCGATGGTCGCATGCGGAAGGTAGCCGAGACGGCGCGCGGTTGCAAGCGATGAGCGCATGCCACATTGCATGATGAGCAGTGATGTGCTCTACTCCCCATCAGGAAGTGACAAGCAGTGACGAGAGAGGATGGTGGGGATGCCCGAGTCGACGACGACCCGCGCCGGCGTCAAGCCGCCGGAGGGAACCGCGTTCATCGACGAGGTGCTCGGCGGCAACGTGCGCGCCTTCCGGCTGCTACGGCTCCTGGAGCAGGCCAGCGTCGCCGAGCGGATGCGCTACTTCGGGCACGGGTGGAGTCAGAGCACGGTCGCCCAGGTCGAGCGGGGCCACCGCAACGTCACCGTGCCCGAGCTGGTGAGCTTGACGCTCGCGCTCGACGTCACCATCGACCAGCTCCTCGACCCGCGCGGACCGGAGCGCCGAATCGGCCCAGACCTCGCGCTAGCGCGCGGCGCCAACCTCGTCCTCGCGAGCGACCCCGCCCAGGTCGTCGCGAGCGGCCTCACCGTCGTCCTTCCCGCCAGCGAGGTGACCGCCCTGGTGTGCGCCCACGAGATACGCAAGCGCTCGACATGGATCGGGGCGACGCTGGCCGAGGTGCAGCTTGAGGATGAGGAGGCCGGCCAATGAGGGGCAGCGTCGTCAAGCGCGGCAACGGGTACAGCGTGGTGCTGGACCTCGGCCGCGGCCCGGACGGCCGCCGGATCCGCAAGTGGCACTCGGGCTACCGGACCAAGCGGGACGCCGAGCGCGCCCGGGTCGAGCTGCTCG
Source organism: bacterium (assembly GCA_046727955.1). GTDB lineage: Bacteria > Actinomycetota > CALGFH01 > CALGFH01 > CALGFH01 > DASVXQ01. The sequence continues at coordinate 19,322 of JBKPDO010000072.1, forward strand.
CCGCGCTGGACCGGGGCGGCTATGTCGAGCCGCATAAGCTCACCGTTGCCGGCTTCCTCGAGCAGCAGTGGCTGCCGTCGGTCCGCGCGCAGGTGAAGCCGAGCACGCACGGCTGGTACGCGCAGAACGTGCGGCTGCACCTGGTGCCGGCCATCGGGATGGTGCCGCTGCAGCAGCTCAAGCCGCCGCACCTGAACGCCATGTACGCCGACCTCACCGAGCAGGGTCTCGGCCACACGACCGTCAGCGGCATCCACACCACGGTCCGCCGCGCGCTCGCCGACGCGGTCCGCTGGGGCCTGGTCGCCAAGAACGTGGCCACCCTGGCCTCCGCGCCCCGGCCCGACCGGACGGAGATGAAGACCTGGACGGCGCCGGAGCTGCGCCGCTTCCTCGAGCATGTTCGTGATGATCGGCTGTACGCCTTGTGGCTGCTCGCGGCGACGACGGGGATGCGCCGCGGCGAGGTGCTCGGTCTCGCGTGGGCGCAGGTGGACCTGCAGGCCGGCCGTGTCCGCGTCGTCGAGGCGAAGACGCCCGCGGGCCGCCGCAGCGTGGCGCTCGACCCGGCCACCACCGCGGCGCTCAAGGCGTGGCGGCGCCAGCAGCGCAGCGAGCGCCTCGCGTGGGGTCCGGCGTGGCAGGACACCGGCCTAGTCTTCACCGCCGAAGACGGAACGGGTGTGCGTGACTGGACGCTGACCCGGTCGTTCGCGCGGCACCAGAAGGCCGTCGGCCTCGACCATATCCGTTTCCATGACCTGCGCCACACCCACGCGACCCTGGCGTTGCAGGCCGGCATCCACCCCAAGACGGTGAGCGCCCGGCTGGGTCACGCGTCGGTGAGCATCACCCTGGACCGCTACTCCCACGCGATCCCGGCGCTGGAGGAGGAGGCCGCGGCGACCGTCGCCCGGCTCGTGCTCGTCGGCGAGTCGTGAGCCCGCGTCGCGTGCAGCTTCGGCGAGCGAAGGGATGGCGCCTGCCCGAGGGTGCCGTCTCGGTCGCCTACCCCACCAGGTGGGCCAATCCCTACCGCCGCGTGCGCCCTCGCTCCCAGGCGGTCGCCCTGTACCGCGAGCATCTGCTGCGCCAGCCTGACCTGGTCGAGGATGCCGCCCGCGAACTTGCCGGTAAGGACCTCGCCTGCTGGTGCCCCCTCGACCAGCCCTGCCACGCCGACGTGCTGCTCGAGATCGCCGCCAGCATCGAGCAGGTCGCCGAGCGGTGGATCCGGCGCGGACTGTTCAAGGTCATCGACGGCGGCGAGCAATGAGCCCGTACGCGGACGATTCGCCGCCGGGTTGCACGAGGGTTGCAAACGTGGGCGAATATGCAGGCTGACCAGCGTGTGACCCGAGAGGTGGCGCCTTTGAGCATCGTCCTCCTCGCGATCTTGGCGGTGATGGGGGCCGCGTTCCTTCTGCCGCTGATCGTTCCCGGGCAGCCTGGCCAGCCTGGATGGCGGCGGCGCAGGGGTCGCGCGAGCGACGACGGCTGGCGCCCGGTGCTCGGCTCGGGCCCGCCGGCGGGCCCCGGGCTCCAGCGGCCGACGCCCCGCCAGCTGGCGCGCCGAAGGGCCGTCCTGCGGCGCCGGCGGGTGCTGCTGGCGCTCGCCATCGCGGTGGCCGTGGCCGTGCGGGTCCGGTACCTGCTTGGCGGCCACTGGTGGATCGCGGAGGCCGTCACCGGGGTGCTCATGCTCGCCTACGTGGGCGCTCTGGTGGTCCACGGGTGGCGCTGTCGCGCAGCCCGCGCGGTGGCACCCGAGCGGCCGGCCCGCCGCCAGCGGTGGCTGGTCGGCAGGCGCGGCCGGCGGAGTGCCGACCTGCCGCTGTGGGGCGCGCCGCTGCTCGAGGGCCAGGCGCCACCGCGACCCGAATGAGCCTGAGCGAGATCCGTCGCGGGGTGCAGGCCCGCCTGGACGCCAAGAGCGGCGCACGCGAGGCGGCGATCGCCAACACGCGCCAGGCCATCCGTCGCGCCGCCAACGCGATCCGGTCGGTACACCGCGGCGAGCTGGAGGCGGCCGATCAGCTCCTCGTGGAGGCGCGCGGGCTGCTCGACGTGGCCGAGTCCGTACTGGCGGCCTACCCCGACGTGTACTACGCGGGCTTCCTGCACGACGCGCAGAAGGAGTACGCGGAGGCACGGGCCACCCGCGCTCTGGTGGCCGGGGAGCAACTGCCGGCCCCCGAGGACGTGGGCGTTGGTGACGCGCCGTACCTGAACGGCCTGGCGGAGACAATCGGCGAGCTGCGCCGCCACCTGCTCGACGTGCTGCGCGCCGGCAACGTGGGGCGCGCCATCGAGTTGTTCGAGGCGATGGAGGACATCCACTCGCTGCTGGCGGACGTTGACCAGCCCGACGCCATCACCGGCGGCCTGCGCCGCTCCACCGACGTCGCACGCTCGGTGATCGAGCGCACCCGCAGCGATCTCACCCTCACCGTCATCCAGCGCGACCTGGCCGACGCGCTGCGCCGCACCGACCAGGAGCTCGGCGGGCACGCTGAATAAGGCTGGTAGGCTGCAGGCGAGACTCCTGTCAAGACCCTGAGCGGAGAGGTTTCACCCCGGCGATGCCCGACCTGCCCGACCTGCCCGAGCTTCCCAGCGGCTTCGACAAGCTGATCGGGCTCCGCTACGAGGAGGTGACCCCCGACCGGGTCGTGGCGCTCATCCCGGTCACCCCGGACCTCCACCAGGGCTATGGCATCGTCCACGGCGGCGTATACGCCGCCGCGGTCGAGTCCACCGCGAGCGTTGGCGCGGCGGTGTGGCTCGGGGCGGAGGGGCGGGCCGTCGGCATCGCCAACCACACCGACTTCCTGCGCCCGGTGCGCGGGGGCGAGCTGCGCGTGGAGGCCATTCCCGTCAACAGGGGACGCAGCACCCAGCTCTGGGAGGTGGCGATCACCGACGAGCGTGGCCGTCCAGTCGCCCACGGCCGGGTGCGCTTGATGAACCTCGACGCCACACCGGGCCTCGACTGACCCATCCGGGTTCGGCCCCAAGCCCCGCCGATTCCTCGGACGGCGCGGGTACATTGCGGTTACATATCCACAGACCGCGCTGCCGCAGGAGCGCTGATTCGCCGCCGAACGGTCCATTTCACATGCTAATCGGCATGATCCGGCGTTATCCCCACCTGGGGATAACTCTGTGCATAGTTATAGCTACATAGAGAAGACCGATACTTCGCGCCAGCTCGCGGCCGGCCTACCTCTCTGACCCGTGGCCTGGTGAGGGTCCGATGACGGCGACTATGGCACAGGCGCTCTTGGGGGGCCGTGGGGGG
>JBKPDO010000073.1:0-20272 GCA_046727955.1 bacterium
CCTACCGGCTGACCCCGAAGGGCCGCGACCTCGCCCCGGTGCTCGCCAGCCTGGCCACGTGGGGGCTGCGCCACTACGGCGACCCGTCCTCGGCCACGGCCGTCCACGCCGGCTGTGGCGGTCGGGTCCACACCCGCTCGACCTGCACGGCCGCGCCACGGCCGCCCCCGCCACGCGAGGCCCCGCCACGCGAGGCCCCGCCGCGGCCGCCCCCGCCACGGCCGCCCCCGCCACACTCGGCCCCTAGGCCCCCAGCTCAGGCTGGCGCGCCACCCGGTCCCGCACGGCGCCACCGGGTTGACGGAGGCGGGGGGCCGTGGTCGGATCTGCGGCCATGAGTGACGTCAGCGGGCTTGTCGAGCGTGTCCTGGAGGTGGTCGCCGAGATCCCGGCCGGCCGGGTGCTCTCCTACGGCGACGTGGCGCGGCTGGCCTCGGCGCCGTCTGCACGGGACGTCGGTCAGGTACTGCTCAGGCACGGTGAGCAGGTGCCGTGGTGGCGGGTGCTGCGGGCCGACGGGACACCGGCGCCGCACCTGCGCGAGCGGCAGCTCGCTCTCCTGCGCGAAGAGGGCGCGCCGCTGGCACCCTCCGGCGACGCGGTCGACCTGCGCCGTGCGCGCTGGGCCGCCGCACCCCGCCCAGACGACGCACAGTCCTCCCTCTTCGACGACTGACCGTGGCCGGCCGGGTACCTGACCTTGCCGCGTGGGATGCACCTTGACACAGAGGGGGACGTCGGTCAGAGGGCTCAAAGCGGACGCCCGAGCAACCATCCACGCGGCAAGTCTCTGGTCTCCCCTTTTGGGGAGGCCCGTTCACGGGGGAAAATAGGCTAATCTCCCCAATCCATGACTACTTTTCGGATCAGTCGAAGTGTCCCTTGCGGGGGCGCCGTGCCGGCGTGAAAACAGGGCCATACCATCCCAAGCCGGTCTGTTTCCGGTCAGGTGCAAACCACGCGGCAAGCTCGGGTGCAGTCCGCGCGGCGAGGTGAAGTTACCTGGCCGCCGGCGAGCACGGTGATGTCCGAAATCCGCCAGCGGTTGTCAGGGGTGGCCGGCACAATTGGGCCATGACTCAAGACTTCGATCGTTACTACCGGGCGGCGGCGAGTCGCGACCCGCGCTTCGACGGCCTCTTCTTCATCGCGGTGACCTCGACCGGGATCTACTGCCGCCCCATCTGCCCAGCGCGGACACCCAAGCGCGACAACGTCCGCTTCTACCGCTTCGCCGCCGCCGCGGAGGCCGCGGGCTTCCGCGCCTGCCGGCGCTGCTGGCCCGACGCGAGCCCCGGCTCGGCGGACTGGAACGCCCGCGCCGACCTGGCCGCGCAGGCCCTGCGCCTGATCGGCGAGGGCGTCGTGGACACCGAGGGTGTCGAGGGCCTGGCCCGCAAGCTGGCGGTGAGCGAGCGCCACCTGCACCGCCAGCTCGTCGCCGAGGTGGGAGCCGGCCCGCTCGCGCTGGCCCGCACCCGCCGGGCCCAGACCGCGCGGCTGCTGGTCGAGCAGACGCACCTGCCGCTGACCGAAGTGGCCTTCGCCGCCGGCTTCTCCAGCATCCGGCAGTTCAACGACTCCATGCGCACCGCCTTCGCCCGCACCCCAACCGAGCTGCGCCGCTGGGCGGCCCCGCTGCCCGCCGCCGGCAACGGCCTGCTCACCCTGCGGCTGGCCTACCGGCCGCCATTCGCCACCGCCGAGCTGCTCGACTACTTCGCCAGGCGCGTCCTGCCGGGGGTCGAGGAACTGGCCGCCGGGCGCCTCCGGCGCGTTCTCGCCCTGCCCCACTCCACGGCCGTGGCCGAGCTGCGGCCGCTGCCGGCCGCCAACCAGGTGCAGCTGCGACTGCGCCTGGACGACCTCCGTGACCTGAGCGCGGCGGTACAGCGCTGCCGGCAGCTCCTGGACCTCGACGCCGACCCCGCCGCCGTGGCCCAGGTCCTGAGCGCCGACCCGGAGCTCGCGCCACTGGTCACGGCGCGGCCCGGGCTCCGCGTCCCGGGCACGGCGGACGGCTACGAGCTGGCGGTGCGGGCGATCCTCGGCCAGCGTGTCTCGGTGAGCGCCGCCACCAGCTTCGCCGGTCGGCTGGTCGCCGCGCTGGGCGAGCCGCTGCCGGCGCCGGACGGCCACCTCACCCACCGCTTCCCGAGCGCTGAGGCGCTCGCCACCGCCGACCTGGAGGGCCTCCCCGTCACCCGGGGTGGCGCGGCGGCGCTGCGCGCGCTCGCTCGGGCAGTGGTCGCCGGAGAGATCGAGCTCCATCGCGGCGCCGACCGCGAGCGCACCACCCGCGCCCTGCTCGCGCTTCCCGGGGTGGGACCCTGGACGGTCGCCTACATCGCCATGCGCGCACTCGGCGACCCGGACGCCTTCCCTCTGACCGACCTCGGCCTGCGGCGCGCGCTCGCGACCCGCGGGCTGCCCACCGGCCCGGCCAGCGTCATCGCGCGCGCCGAGCGCTGGCGGCCCTGGCGCGCCTACGCCGTGCTGCACCTGTGGGCGGCCGACGCCGCCGGACCGGTCCCAAGGGCTCACCCCGAACCAGCCACCGAACCCGTGGAGATGTCAGCATGATCCTGGACACCAGCACCATCGCCACCCCGATCGGCCCGCTCGCCGTCGTCGCCGAGGACGGCACCGTGCGGGCGGCGTCGTTCACCGATCGTCCGGAGGAGCTCCGCTCCCACCTCGACGCGTCCCACCGCCAGGCGGAGCTGCGTGCGGTCCGCGACCTCGGCGACGTCACCAGGGCGGTGCGCGCCTACTTCGACGGCGACCTGAAGGCCCTCGACGACCTGCCTGTGGAGCAGGCGGGCAACACGTACTTCCAGGCTGCCTGGAAGGCGATGCGCGACGTTCCGGCGGGGTCCACGGTGAGCTACCGCGAGCTGGCCACCCGCGTGGGCGACCCGGACACGGCACGGGCGGCGGGCTTCGCCTGCGCCCGCAACCAAGTGGTCCTGATCGTCCCCTGCCATCGCGTGATCAGGACCGACGGCACGCTCGGCGATTACTACTACGGCCTCGACGTGAAGAGCTGGCTGCTACGGCACGAGGGCGTCGACGCGGGCCTCCCGCTGCAGGCCGCGCCCCCGCTCGCCAGCGCCGGCGCCGCCGCCCGGCAGGCCGCGAGAGCTCGCCGCTGACTAGCCCGCCGGTGCGTCGGCCGCCGGGTCCGGAGGGGCGTCGAACAAGGCCAGGCGGTGGGCGACAGCGGCCGCCTCGACGCGGCTGCTCACGTCGAGCTTGGACAGGATGTTGGAGACGTGGACGCTGGCCGTCTTGGCGCTGATGAACAGCTCATCGGCGATCTGCCGGTTGGTGCGCCCGTCGGCCACCAGGCGCAGCACCTCGAGCTCGCGCCGGGTCAGGCCGAGCCCGCCGTCCGGCTCGTCATGCGTCGGCCAGCTCGACTCCGGTTCGCTCGCCAGCTCGATGCGGCTGCGCCTGGCGAGCTGTTCCAGCCCGTGCCGCAGGGGTCGGGCGCCGAGCCGGGCAGCGGTGGCATAGGTGTCGCGGATGACCGGCTCGACGTCCTCGCGATCCGCCCGGGCGGCGAGCAGTGCCTCGGCCAGACGCCAGCGCGCGTATGCGGCCGGGTACGGCTGCCCGGCCTTGTCCCAAGCCTCCATCGCCGACCGCCAGCGTTCCGGGTCGGACTCTCCCACCGCCCGCGTCCACTCCGCCTCCGAGGTGGCCAGCTGCGCCTCGAACTCAGGCCCCCAGGGCGTGACCAGGGCGCGCGCACCATCCAGCAGCTCGGCCGCGACGCGCCGGGCGTCGGCCTCCTCGTCCTCGGCGTGCCGGGCACGGGCCCGCGCGGCCTGATCAGCCTCGGCGCGCAGCCCGACGGGGTACAGGCTGGCGGCGTAGCGCGCCCCGTCCACCCCAAGGCAGGCTGACAGGCCGGTGGCCACAGCCGCCCGCGCCTCGGCGTGGCGGCCCTGCCAGACGGCCGCGGCGGCCTGCTCGCGGTACAGCGGGCCGATGTGCTGGGCGCCCACGAACACCTTCCCGAACAGCCGCAGGGCGCCGCTCAGATGCCCCACGGCCCCCTCCAGCTCGCCCCGCCCGACCTCCACGGTGGCCAGCGCCTTGTACAGGTTGATCGCCACCAGCCCGCCGGAGGCCGCGTGGGGCAGCGCGGCGTCCAGGTGCTCGCGGGCCTCGTCCCAGCGTCCCAGCTTGAACAGGACCGCCGCGGCATCGGCGGCCAGCCAGGTGCCGAAGGAGCGCTCCACCCCGTGCTGCCGGGCCACCTCGGCGCCGTGCAGGGCCGCCGCCGCCGCCCGCTCCAGCTGGCCGGTGAGGTCGAACAGGTCGCACAGGTTGGCGTAGGCGCGCAGCATGTCGTCGACGTCGAAGCCGTGGTTCTCGTGGAGGTCCTCGGCGATGCGCAGGGACTCCTCGAGGTGAGCCAGGCCGGCGGCCGTGTCGCCGAGGTGGGCGAGGACCACCCCGAGGGTGTCGCGGGCGTGGCCCTCGGCCTCCCGCGCGCCGGCCGCCCTTGCCACCGCGATGGCCTCCTCGCACACCGACCGGGCCTGCTCGAACGACGGCTTGAGCATGAGCGCCTGGCCGAGGCTGGCCAGCACCTGGGCCCGTTCGGGCGTGGGCGGCTCGGGCGGCACCAGCCGGACCGCCTCGTCGAAGGCCGCGAAGCCACCCTGCTTGCCGGAGAAGCGCAGGAAATGGGCCAGGCGCGCGGTCAGCGCGCCGGCACGGAAGGGCTCGGCCTCGGCGTCGACCTCCTTCAGCGTGGCGCGCATGAGCGCGACCGCCCGGTCCGCGTTACCGACGCGAAATGCCGCGTCGGCCGCGCGGCCGAGCAGGTCGACCCGGTCCAGGCCGAGATCGGGATGGGCGGCGGGAGCCCGCTCCCACAGCTCCAGGGCACGCTCGAACTGCCGCTGGGCCGCGGCGTAGGCGTAGGACTTCTCGGCCGCCAAGCCGGCCCTGACCGCGGCGCGCAGGGCGCGCTCCTGGTCATGGGCGGCGTACCAGTGGTGCGCGAGCTCGGCCTCGGCCGCGGCGGTCGCCTGTTCGCAGTCATCGGGGTCCTCCCGTGCCGCCAGGGTGGTGGCGTAGGCGGCGTGCAGGCGGACCCGCTCCCCCGGCAGCAACTCGCCGTAGACCGCCTCCTGGACCAGGGCGTGGCGGAAGGCGTAGGTCTCGCGCTGGTTGTCGGGCACCAGCACGTAGGCGGAGATCGCGTCGCGGAGGGCGTCGAACAGCTCGGCCTCTGGCAGGTCGGCGACCTCGGCGAGCACGTCGTGCTCGACCTGCTGGCCGGCCGTGGCCACCACGCGCAGGACGTGCTGGGTGGGGTCGGGGAGGGTCTCGATCCGGACCATCAGCGTGTCGCGCAAGGTCGGCGGGAGCTGCCCGCCCAGGCCGGCGACCGAGGCGGCCACCAGCTCCTCGGTGAAGAACGGGTTGCCCTGGCCGCGTTCCAGGACGTCGTCGACCAGGTCCGCGCCCGGAGGCTCGCCGAGGATGCCGGTGAGCTGGGCGATCAGCTCCGTCCGGTCGAAGCGCTCCAGCTCCACCCGCTCGACCCAGCTGATGCGCTCCAGCTCGGCCAGGAACGGTCTCAGGGGATGGCGGCGGTGCAGCTCGTCGGCGCGGTAGGTGAGCACCAGCAGCAGGCCGGGGCTGCGCAGGCCGCGGACCAGGAAGCCAAGCAGGTCACGGGTGGACTGGTCGGCCCAGTGCAGGTCCTCGACGACAAGGACGGTCGGCTGCTCGCGGGCGACCCGCTCGACCAGGTCGAGCAGGATCTCGAACAGCCGCCCCTGGGCCGAGGTCAGCTCTGGCTCGGCTGCCCCGCCGTCGTCGCCGGGCGGCACGCCCAGCTCGGGCAGCAGGCGTGCCAGGTCGGTGCGATCGTGGCCGATCCAGCGCCGGGCCGTCTCCGGCTCTAAGGCGCGCAGCATGGTCCGCAGGGCCTGGATCACCGGCGCGAAGGGCACGCCCTCCCCGCCCAGCTCGATGCAGGCGCCGACGAGCACGCGCGCGCCCTCGGCCCGGCTGCGCCGGGCGAACTCGTCGACCAGGCGGGTCTTGCCAACCCCCGCCTCACCCCCGACCACCACCACCGCGGGGCCGGCACCCGCCCGCCGCCTGGCGGCGTCGAGCTGACCGAGCTCGGCGGCACGGCCGATGAAGGTCGGAGAAGAGAACCCGATCGCCATGCTCCTCAGTATGGCGTTCCGTCCGACAGACGCGCACGTGGATTGCGTTCACTCCGGACAAACCGCTGCTGTGGCCGTTCCGCTCCGGGCGCTGGGCGGTCAGCAGGGACGGCCCGGGTCGACCCGCTCGCGCGGACGGCCCAGGCGGCCACCTTCGCCAGCCCAATGTGACCTCCGTGGCGTTTGAGGGCATCGGCCTCGTTATTCGCCGGCGCGGATCAGGCCGGTCTCGTAGGCGAAGACGACGGCCTGGGCCCGGTCGCGCAAGCCGAGCTTGGTCAGGATCCTGCTGACGTGGGTCTTCACGGTCTGCTCGGCGACCACCAGGTGCGCGGCGATCTCGGCATTCGACAGCCCGCGGGCGACCAGGGCGAGCACCTCGGTCTCGCGTTCAGTGAGGTCCTCGATGCGGTCCTGGCTTGGGCCCTTGGGCGCGCCGAGGCGGGCGAACTCGCCGATCAGCCGCCGGGTCACCGCGGGGGCCAGCAGCGCGTCACCGGCGGCTACGACCCGCACCGCCTCGGCCAGCTGCCACGCGGAGGCGTCCTTGAGCAGGAACCCGCTGGCACCGGCGCGCAGCGCCTGGTAGACGTACTCGTCCAGGTCGAAGGTAGTCAGAATCAGCACCTTGGGAACGGAAACCCCAGGGGCGCGAGAGGCAGCGCCGGCCGCTGACCCGCCGACGATCAGCCTGGTGGCCTCCAGGCCGTTCAGCACCGGCATGCGCACGTCCATCAGCACCACGTCGGGCCGCAGCCCGGCGGCCTTGCCGACCGCCTCTTGCCCGTCGGCGGCCTGGCCGGTGACCTCGATGTCGGGCTGGGCGTTCAGCAGCACCGACAGGCCTTCCCGCACCATCGCCTGATCGTCGGCGATCAGCACCCGGATAGGAGTCACAGGCCCTCGCTTGGCGGCATCGGCAGGACGGCGGTCACGGCATAGCCACCCCCAGATGTCGGCTCGGCTGTCAGGTCACCGCCGAGCATGGCGGCTCGCTCTCGCATCCCGAGCAGCCCGTGGCCGGGACCCGGCAGCGTGGAAGCCGCCGCCCGGGGCGGGCCGTTGATCACGCACAGGCGCAGCGCGGCGGGCGCGTAGGCGATCTCGACCCGGACGTCGGAGCCGGGTGCGTGCCGCAGGGCGTTGCTCAGCGCCTCCTGCACAATCCGGTAGGCCGACACGTCGACGCCAGGCGGCAGCGGCCGGGGCGCTCCCGAGACCACCGTCTGGACGGCCAGGCCGGCGCCGCGCACGCCCGCGACCAGCTCGGCGAGCCGGTCCAGGGTGGGCTGCGGCGCGGCCTCGGCCCCTTCCTCCCCGTCGCGCTCAGCGCGCAGCACGCCCAGGACCCGGCGCAGCTCGGCGAGCGCCCGGAGCGCGTTGGCGCGGATGTCAGCGAAGCTTCTGGTGAGCTCGCTGGGCGGGTCGGGGACGCGATAGGGGGCGGCCTCGGCCTGGATCGCGATCACCGACATGTGGTGGGCGACGACGTCGTGCAGCTCCCGGGCGATCCGCGTGCGCTCCTCAAGCACCACGCGCCGGGCGCGCTCCGCCTGGCTGACCTGCTCCTGCTCGGTGAGCCGACGCCCGGTCTCGCCGCGTTCCCGCCAAGCGTCGGCGAGCAGCAGCGCGATCGCAGAGACGACCACCATCGTCGACAGGCCCCGCCAGTCGCGCCGGTCCGGGACGGCCAGCCAGGCGGCGGCGCTGAGCAGAGCGAGTAGCAGCCACAGCTCGATGAGCACCCGCCTGGGTGCCCGCAGCCCGATGATCACCAGCACCACGACCTGGGCGAAGACGCTGGTCACTGGCCAGGGCCACGGCTCCGCGCTGCTGACCGGGTTGGCCACGAGCGCGGTCAGCGCCGACGCCGCCAGCTCCAGCCACCACCCGGCCATCGGGCGGGACAGGCACACCACCAGCGGCAGCGCTCGGGCTATGCTGAGCGCCACCGACGCGCCCGCTGACAGGCGGTAGTGCTGGTAGAGGTCCAGCGTGCCAAGCCCGAGCACCACCAGGGCGCACGTCAGCACCGCCCATCGCGACCAGACCGATCGCCTCGCGAGGGCAGGCGTCGGCGCAGGCACCGCAGCAGGCGACAGGTCGCCTGCCAGCGCCCGCAGCCAGGAGACGGCGACCCGCGCCACGCGCCTGGTCGCCGCTCCACCGGAATCCGTTCCCGCGGCGTCCACCGCCGTCAGGGTATCTGCCCGGCTTCTGCCTGCATCCCGTCGCTCCGCAGCCCGAGCTCGTCAGCCGTCTTGTCAGCCGCGGCCAAGCAGGCGTCGCGCGAGCCGGCCCTGCAGCGAAGTGATTGCCTTGACGATCCACGGGTTCGCAAACAGGAACACCAACCCGCCGCCAACCGCGTGGACGGCCCACGCGCCGGCCAGGCTCGGACCGCCCCAGGAGTGCTGGTAGGAGTCCATCGTGCCCGGCCGAAGGGGGTAAGCAAGGTTCGCGGGGACCAGCGACCACAGGTAGACCGTGAGCGCCAGCGACACCAGGTTGAGGGGCAGGCTCAGTACCGCGTGGGCGAGCACCCGGCCGGCCCCCTCACGGGGTGCCGGCTCGTCGCTGCGCAGCGCCAGATACCTGCGGGCAAGGCCCCACTGCAACCCTGCCGCAGCCTGATATCGGCCCAGCAGCGTAAGCGCCAAGGAGATCAGACTGACCGGCAACGCGAGGAGAACATAGAACGTCCGCCGCCACGGGTCGGCGCTGAACGGCAGCCTCCACCACGGGGCGTGGAAGGACCGGGATGGGGCTTGTGTCGCGCTGGACGGAGCGCGCAACTCGCTTGTCGTCATGATGACGCATCCTTTCTCTCGTCGTGTGGCCACGGCCAACCCGTGGCCAACCGTCGCCGCCAACGCTAGGCGTCACGACCCGTCATCCGCGTCACCCTGCGAAGCCAACTTGCGACGTAGCTCCCCGGTAGTACGGCTCACTCCCACCAGCACCAGCGTCCGGCTCGCGACCCGCCGCATCGTCGACGCCGGCGGTTTCGGGGCACTCAGCCGTCGCGGCGGAAATTCCGCTGACCAAGATGAGGTGGGCGGGCCGCGTCGCCGAGAGTGGTATAGATGATGTCGGGCGGGAAGCAGAAGCCAGCGGAAGCAGACCTCGTAACGGAAGCGGGGCGGGGCCGAGGCGCTGACGTCCAGCTCTCCTAGCCGTTGCCGGCAAAGCCTGGCGGCGTGGAGGTGAGGTGACATGGCTCGGGTCGCAGCCAAGGGACCAGCGGCGTCTGTCGGCGAGCTCGGTGACCACAGGCGCGAGCTGCCCGACCGGCCGCCCGAGCATCCCGTCGGGCCGAGGGTCGCCGAGCGGCTGGCGGCAGGCAGGGCGCTCCGGGAGCGGGCTCCCCGGTCCAGCCATGGCGCCTGGCGTCCGGCCGCCGATCGGCCCGACCCCGTCGACCTGCTCGAGCGGCAGGCGGCCGGCCGGCTGCCCAACCTGACGCCGGTGCGCTACGGGCGGATGCTGACCTCGCCGTTCGCGTTCCTGCGCGGCTCGGCGGTCGTGATGGCAGACGACCTGGCCACCACGCCAACCAGCGGCATCACCGTGCAGGCGTGCGGAGACGCCCACCTGTCGAATTTCGGGGTCTATGCCACCCCGGAACGCAACATCATCTTCGACCTCAACGACTTCGACGAGACCCTTACCGCGCCATGGGAATGGGACCTCAAGCGGCTGGCGATGAGCCTGGTCGTCGCCGGGCGCAACAACGGCTTCACCGCCGCGCAGTGCCGCGATGCCGCCTTGGCCGCCGCCAGGGCCTACCAGGAGCTGATGGGTCAGTTCGCGGTCATGGGCCGGCTCGACGTGTGGTACTGGCACATCGATGCCGACCAGACTCTGGAGCTCCTCAAGGGCCAGGAGCGCAAGCTGGTCGAGAAGGGGCTGGCCAAGGCGCGGCTGCGCGACAACGTCGAGGCCCAGGCCAAGCTCACCGAGGTGGTGGACGGACGCCGGCGGATCAGGAGCTCCCCGCCGCTGATCGTCCCGATCGACGACAACGACCTCCGGCAGCTCGTTCGTGAGCTGGTGCGAGCCGCACGCGGGACCCTGCAGCCAGACCGCCTCCATCTGCTGTCCGGTTACCAGCCCGTTGACGCGGCCCTTAAGGTGGTCGGCGTGGGCAGCGTTGGCACCCGCTGCTACATCGCGCTGCTGGAGGGGATCGACGACACCGACCCGCTGATGCTGCAGGTGAAGGAGGCGGGCGCGTCGGTGCTCGAGCCGTACGCGGGACGGAGCCGCTACCGCAACCACGGCCAGCGCGTGGTCCAGGGACAGCGTCTGATGCAGACCGCCAGCGATACCTTTCTGGGCTGGATCCGCGGGCCCGACGGCCGCGACTACTACTGCCGGCAACTGCGCGACGTCAAGGGCTCGGTCGAGATCGACACGATCCAGCCAGGCGAGCTGGCCCGGTACGGGCAGGTCTGCGCGGCGGCACTCGCCAGAGCTCACGCCCGCTCTGGCGACCCTGCCATGATCGCCGGGTATCTGGGCAGCGGCGATGTGCTCCCGAAGGCGATCGCCGACTTCGCCGACGCCTATGCCGATCAGACCGAACGGGACTACCAGGCCATGGCGGCGGCGGTCAAGCGCGGGCGCATCCAGGCCGAGCCGGATGTCTGACCGCGTGATCACGCCCTGTCCGCGCGACCAGAAGGCGGCCTCGCCGTGGAGGCTCGTCCAGGGCGGCCGGCTGGCCCGCCGCCGGGGTGCTCGCCGCCGCCAGCGTGGCGCTGGTCGCGCTGACCTTCCCGGCCAGCGCGGCGACCCGACCGGCCGCCGCCGGCCTGCCATTGCGGCCGGTGATAAGCCGATCGCTGGCGGCGGTGCAGCCAGCGTGGTGCCCGCACGTGATCTGGATGGCGGGGTGGTCGCCGCGAACCGGCCCAACTCCGCCTCACGGCCGTCGACACCCTGATAGCGCCCACGCTGATGGCCAGCGGTGGGGGCCGGGGTCCCACCAGCCGGCCACGCGGATCACGACCGGCGTGGCGGCGCCGGAGTGGTGCGCACGAACTCGCGGACGGCGCGCGCGAACGCCTCGGGCTGGTCGCGCATGAGCAGCGTGTAGCTGTCTGGGATCTCGACCAGCCGCGCATCGGGCAGCAGGTCGGCCAGCCGCCGGCCGTGGTGGGGGCGCTGCACGCGATCCTCAGGCGTCCAGACCACGAGCGCGGGACGGTCAAAGGACCGCAGCCGCTGGCAGACCTCAAGCATCTGGCGGCGGCGGGCGCTGGCCGCGTACTTACGCAGGTCGCGTCGCACCCCCCGCTGGGTCTGCAGCGGCCGCAGCCAGCGGTCCACCAGCTCGTCGGGCAGCGGGCGCTTGGCCAGCCAGCCGAAGGCGATCGGCAGCCGCCGCAGCGGCCGCAGGCGCATCGCCTGCATCGCCAGGAAGATGCCTCCCGGGACCATCGCGGTCAGCCGCAGGTTCTTGCCCGGCAGCCCGGGCGGGTAGTTCTCAAACGCCTCGCAGGACGAGATCACCAACCGAGCGACCCGCTCGGGGTGCTCACCCGCCAGCACGAGCGCGGCGGCCTGGTCGTTCTGCACCAGCGTCACGTCGCGCAGGTCGAGGCGCTCGAGCAGCTCAGCCACGATGCGGCCAAAGCCCCAGAGCGACAGGTCCGCGTCGGGGCGCATCGGCCGGCGATGCGCGCCCAGGGGAAGGGTAGGAACGACGCAGCGATGGTCGCGCTGCAGGTCGGCGACCATCGGATCCCACACCGACCCGTCCATGGTGACGCCCCCCAGCAGCACCAGCACCGGGCCGTCGCCGCCGGTGTCGTCGTAGTCGATCGTTCCCGCCGTCAGCTCCAGCTCAGGCATGCAGGCTCCACTAGATGGATCGCTCTACCGAGGGGGACTGTATCCGAAACGTCGATCGTGAAGGTCAAGAAGACCGGCTCCGCGCCGGGTTTCTGAACCCCACGGCGTAGGTCGCCCCGCGCCGGCTACGTCCAGAGAGGTAGCGGGAGTGTCGCCCTGCGGGGGACGACCGCGGCGACATTGGCGAGCGACGATGTGGCCGACAGCACAGGAGGGAGGCCGCGCGGACGCCATGACCATGAAGGGAACAGTCGCGCTGGTCACCGGGGCGACCGCGGGGATCGGCTTTTACACCGCGCAGGCGCTTGTGACGCTGGGGGCGCGGGTCGTGGTGACCGGCCGCGACACCGAGCGCGGCGAGGCGGCGGCCCGCCAATTGGCTGGGTGCGCCTGGCACGACCAGGTCCGCTTTCTCGCCGCCGACCATGCCACCGTGGCGGACAACCAGGCGCTCGCCGAGCAGCTCGGCAGGGAGCTGGACCGCCTGGACGTGCTGGTCAACAACGTCGGGAGCCCGCCGAGCGGCCAACGCCGGCAGACGCCAGACGGCTACGAGACGACCCTCGCGGTCAACTTCGTCGGCCCGGCCGTGCTGACCACCGGGCTGCTGCCGCTGCTGCGCCAAAGCGCCCCCGCACGGGTCGTCACCGTGGTCTCCAGCGCCCACACCATGTGGAAGCGCGACCCGTTCGAGGACCTCCACGCGCAGCAGCGCTACGTCGGCGTCGAGGCGTACGCGCGCGCCAAGCTGCTGAGCCTGCTGTGGACGCTGGCGCTCGCGCGCCGGCTAGAGGGCGCTGGTGTGGTCGTCAACGCGACCAACCCAGGCATGGCGTGGACGCCTGGCACGCAGGCGCTCACCCCGCAGGCCGTGCCAGCGTGGCGGTTGGTGTGGCCGTTGGTGCGGTGGCTGCAGCGCAGGGCCTCTGCCGAGGCCGCCGCCAGGTCCTCGGTCTTCCTCGCCTCGGCCGAGGAGGCCGCGGCCATCACGGGGCGGTACTTCGAGAGCAAGGCGCAGCCCAGGCGTCCGTCCGCGCTCGCCCTGGACATCGGCAACCAGGAGCGCGCCTGGGAGCTTGCCGCCACCCTGATCGCCAGCGCGCCGCGCGCTGGGCATCTCCCTTCATCAGCGCGCCTCAGAGACCTCAGAGGCTGGTAACGGCGCTCACCTGGACGGCTGGTCATCCGGCGATCGATGTCAGGGTCGGCGATGAGCTGCCAGCGCGCTGGATGCCGAGCTTGCGGTACACGTTGGCGAGGTGGGTCTCGACGGTGTTGACCGACAGGAACAGCTGCTGGGCGATCTGGCGGTCCGCACCTTCGTCATCGGTGCGGCCGATGAAACGCCCCGCCTTGATCTGAAACGGCATGATCCCAGTATGTCGCCCTGGTCCCTGAGGAGAATCGGGCGCGGATCTGAGGGCCCTGGATAGGACCGGGGCGGGTGCCCGCCGGGGCAGTCGCCGCGAGGACGTTATGGCGTGTTCCGCGCCGCCCTCACTGCCCCGATGAAGGCGGGAACCCTTGGCGAGCCGAAGCCGGTCGTCATGTCCCAGCCGGTCAGGGTGGGCAAGCCCGCCACCGGCCCCGGCGAAACGCTGCCGTCGGCGTTGAAGACGAATAGTTGGTTGTTCTTCAGATCGCCGCTGACGGCTGTCCCCTGCTTGACGGGCACGATGTCGCGAAACGCAGGGCCGCTGCCGACTTTGTAGAGCAAGGGGTTGAGGGCGCCGAGCGGCTGGTCGCCCGCCGCGGCCTGCTGCTGGTTGGCGAGCGCGATCACGCCGGCCACCTGCGGCGAGGAGGCGCTCGTCCCGCCAAAGGTGTGCCAGCCGACGCGGAAGGCGTTGGGATAGAACGACGTGTAGACGAGCACACCGCCGTTGACGGCCGCGTTCCACGACAGGTCGGGCACACCGCGGGCATCGGCGCCGATGATCGAGGCGACGCCGTCCTGGTACGACGGGCGCGGGTAGATCACGCTCCTGCCGCCGCCGGTCGCGGCCGGCAGCCAGGACTCGTTCCAGACGGCCTCGGTGTTACCGCCCTGCGTGAAGTTGAAGTACGCCGGGTTGAACGAGCCGTCCGGGTTGAACGGCGTATCGCTGGTTGGATTCCAGGTCCAGCCGAACTGGAGCTGCGTGCCGCCGACCGAGGTCACAAACGGGCTCGAGGTCGGCCACCAGACGGTCGGGAAGGGGAAGATGCGGCTCTCCCGCTGGTGCTTCGCGACCCCGGTCGAGCCGAAGTCGCCCGAGGAGGAGAGCATGGTGTCGCCCTTGGCCGCCGCTGCCTTGTAGACCGCGTCGAACCTCGCCGTCTGCACTGCCGCCGCGCCCTCGAAGTCCTGCTCGGTCGTGGCGAAGCTCTGCGAGAAGACCGTGCCAGCCGGGTAGGTGCCGATCGCGCCCTGGATCGCCTTGAAGAAGTTCGGCAAGCCCTGCACCCCGAGCGTCTCGGCCGGCGGGGTGGCCAGCAGGACGATGTGGGCGAGCGGGGCGATAGCGTAGGACCACTCGATGTCGAGCGTCGACTCCTCTGCCCAGAGCAGGGCCGCGCTCGGGCCGGACAGGCCGTTGCCCTTCGCGATGTTGTGGAAATTCGGCGCGCCGAGCGGGAAGACCTGATCGAACTTCGGGCTCGGCATGCCCTGGAAGAAGGTGTCGTGGAAGAACTGCAGGTCATGAGCGGCTGTCGGGCTGCCGTAGGCATCGACGAGCACGATCGTCTGCCCGGCGCCCATATTCGCGACCTGGTCGACGCCGTAGGCGGCGCGGATCTGCGCCGGCGTGTAGCAGTGGATGAACGCCGACATGACCACCGGCGGCGGCGTCACGCAGGCGGCGGGGCCGGACACCGGCCGGCCCGCTGTGAACGCCTTGTCCGGCGCCGCGACCACCTGTGGCACGAGCGCCGGCCTAGCTACGTGCGGGGCCGCGGGTCGAACGGCCCAAGCGACCAGCAGCACCAGGGCGGCGATCGCCATCACCGTCAGAGGCGTGGAAGTCCTCGTCTTCATGTGCGGTTCCCCTTCGCGGACCGAGACAGCCGAACTGCCAATCGGAAATCCAGCCTGACCTGCTCGTGGCTTCCGGTCCGATTCTTGCCATGCCGCCCATGAGACGACGGTGAGCCGTCGTGCGCCGCGTCTCTACGGCAGGTCGCGCTCGACCCGCTCGTGGTGGAAACGCGAGAATGGCCGGGGCGGGACGCCGCCGCTGCTCACGGCGCGAGCCCGAGTTTCCACGCCCCACCGGCGGCCCGGACCACGAGACTCCTACGGGGAGGCGGGACCCGGATGGTCGAATCGATCGACGCCCACTTCGTCGAGGCCGTCTCGGCGTTGGCGCCAGTGCCGGCCAGGGACCCTCGGCTGCCGGTCCGGGAGGGCTCCTCGCTCACCGGGGCGCGGTGCCTGGAGCTGTTCGACGCCCAGCTCGCCAGCCGCCACCTCGACCTTGCCGCACGCTGGCTGCGCGGCCAGGCCAAGGGCTATTACACCATCGCCTCCGCCGGTCACGAAGGCAACGCGGCGGTCGCCGCGGCGCTGCATCCCACCGACCCGGCGCTGCTGCACTACCGCTCCGGCGCCTTCTACCTGGAGCGGGCTCGGCAGGTGCCCGGGCAGCAACCGCTGCGCGACGTGCTGCTCGGCGTGGTCGCAGCGGCCGAGGAGCCGATGGCGGGCGGCCGGCACAAAGTCTTCGGCCATCCCGCCCTCGCCGTCATCCCGCAGACCTCGACGATCGCGTCCCACTTGCCGCGCGCGGTCGGGGCGGCCTTCGCCATCGAGCGGGCCAAGCGGCTCGGCGTCGCATGCGCCTGGCCCGCCGACGCCGTGGTCGTCTGCAGCTTCGGCGACGCATCGGTCAACCACTCCACCGCGGCCGGCGCCATCAACGCCGCTTGCCACGGTGCCTATCAGCGGCTCCCGGTGCCCCTGCTGCTCGTCTGCGAGGACAACGGCCTGGGCATCAGCGTGCGCACGCCTCAAGGCTGGGTGCGCAGCGCCTACGGCAGCCGCCCGGGCCTCCGCTACCTGGAGGCCGACGGTTGTGACCTGGCGGACGCCTACGATGCGGCGCTGCTGGCGGTCGCGTGGGTGCGGGAACGGCGCGCGCCCGCGTTCCTGCGCCTGCGGATGGTGCGGTTCCTTGGCCATGCGGGATCCGACGCCGAGGTGGCCTACCGGACACCCAGCGAGATCGCCGCCGACGCTGACCGCGACCCGCTCATTGGCACTGCGCGCCTGCTCGTCCACGGCGGGGTGGCGACGCCACGGGAACTGCTGGAGCGCTATGAGGCGACCCGCCGCCAGGTGCTGGCCACGGCTGAAGAGGTGGCCAGCCTGCCGCAGCTCCCCACGGCGGAGGCGGTGCTGGCGCCGCTGGCGCCCCGCCGCCCTGACCGGGTCGCGGCTATGGCCGCGCGCGCGGCCAAACCCGCCACGCGCTCCCAGGCCTTCGACGAGCGACTGCCCGAGCACGAGGGTCCTCTGACGCTGGCGCAGGCGATCAACCTGACCCTCACCGACCTGCTCGCCCTGCACCCTGAGCTGCTGGTCCTCGGTGAGGACGTCGGCCGCAAGGGGGGCGTGTACGGCGTCACGCGGGGGCTGCAGCGACGGTTCGGAGCCGCCCGGGTCTTCG
Organism: bacterium; assembly: GCA_046727955.1. Taxonomy (GTDB): domain Bacteria; phylum Actinomycetota; class CALGFH01; order CALGFH01; family CALGFH01; genus DASVXQ01. The sequence goes on from JBKPDO010000073.1 coordinate 16,712, forward strand.
ACACGCTGCTCGACGAGCAGTCGATCCTTGGGCTCGCGCTCGGCGCCGGGCTCGCCGGCCTGCTGCCCATCCCTGAGATCCAGTACCTGGCGTACCTGCACAACGCCGAGGACCAGATCCGCGGCGAGGCCGCGACCCTGCAGTTCTTCTCCCAGGCCGCCTACCGCAACCCCCTGGTCGTGCGCGTCCCGGCCTACGGCTACCAGAAGGGGTTCGGCGGCCACTTCCACAACGACAACGCGATCGGGGTGCTGCGCGATGTGCCCGGGGTGGTGATCGCCTCCCCGGCCAGACCTGACGACGCTGCCGCGATGCTGCGCACCTGCGTGGCGGCGGCGAAGGCCGATGGCAGCGTCTGCGCCTTCCTCGAGCCGATCGCGCTGTATCACACCCGCGACCTGCACGCCGAGGGCGACCGTGGCTGGCTCGCGCCCTATCCGGAGCCAAGCGGCTGGAGCGCGACGCACGTGCCCCTGGGCCGCGGGCGGACCTACGGCGACGGGCGCGACCTCACGCTGGTGACATTCGGCAACGGTTTGTACATGAGCCTTCGCGTGGCCAAGCGGCTGTCCGGCCTGGGCATCGGCTGCCGCGTGCTCGACCTGCGATGGCTCGCCCCGCTACCGATCGACGACCTTCTCCGCGAGGCGGAGGTCACGGGGCGGGTGCTGGTGGTCGACGAGACCCGCCGTACGGGCGGTGTGGCCGAAGGTGTTCTCGCCGCCCTGGTGGATGCCGGCTTCCAAGGGACGATGGCGCGAGTCGCAGGCCAGGACAGCTTCATTCCGCTGGGCGACGCCGCACGGCAGGTGCTGCTGTCGGAGGCGACCATAGAAAAGGCGGCACTCCAAGAACCCTGACACCGCAAGGGAGCGAACCGCCGTCGCAGAGCGCTGACGTCGCCCATCATGATGAGGAGGACGGAGTGCGCACCCGGCGGCTCCTCAGCGCGCCCACCGGAACCGCGGTCGTCGCCCGGTTACACGGCCCACCATGGGAGCGGCGGGGGCGGCTCCTCGAGCGGGGGGAGGAAGATCGGCCTGGCCCGGTAGCGGCCCGCTGAAGGAGATAATGTGGCTGACCTGCGGCGCCGTTGCGGCGCCGCGGGTCAGCAAGCATGAGGTAGGTGATGGGGACGCCGACAGGCACGCCGCCGAGGGGGATCACCGACGAGCAGCAGCGGTCCGATGCGCTGGTGTTCTTCGGGGCTACCGGCGATCTGGCCTACCAGCAGATCTTCCCGGCGCTGCAGGGCCTGGTCGAGCGGCACCGGCTCGACATTCCCATCATCGGGGTGGCCAAGTCGGGCTGGGACCTGGAGCGGCTGCGGGCATGCGCCCGTGACAGCCTCGAGCAGCACGGCGGTGTCCACCCCGACGCCTTCGCCAAACTGTCGTCGCTGCTCGGCTATATCGACGGCGACTATCGCGACCCGGCCACCTTCACCAGGCTGCGGCAGGCGCTCGGCGATGCCAAACGGCCGCTGCACTACCTGGCGATCCCGCCCAGCATGTTCGCGACCGTCGCCAAGGGACTGGCCGCCTCGGGCAGCGCTCGGGGCGCCCGCCTGGTCGTGGAGAAGCCGTTCGGGCGCGACCTGGCTTCGGCCAGGGAACTGAACCGCGTGCTCCGAAGGTACCTGCCGGAGTCTCACGTGTTCCGGATGGACCACTTCCTCGGCAAGGAGCCGGTGCAGAACATCGTTTACCTGCGGTTCGCCAACGAGCCGCTGGAGCCGGTGTGGAATGCCAGCTATGTGCGCGCGATGCAGATCACCATGGCCGAGGACTTCGGCGTGCAGGGCCGCGGCGCCTTCTACGATGAGACAGGCGCGATCCGCGACGTGCTCCAGAACCACCTGCTCCAGATCCTCGCCCTGCTCGCCATGGACCCGCCGGCCGCGCGCGGCGGTGACGCCGGCCGCGACGAGCGCACGCGCCTGCTGCGGGCCGTCCGGCCGCTGGACCGGGCGAGCGTGGTCCGCGGCCAGTTCCGTGGCTACCGGGACGAGGCCGGTGTCGCGCCGGATTCGGACGTGGAAACCTACGTCGCGGTCAAGCTCGAGATCGACACCTGGCGCTGGGCGGGGGTGCCGTTCTACGTCCGCACCGGCAAGCGCCTTCCGCTCACCGCCACCGAGGTCCTGGTGGAGTTCCGTCGGCCACCGTTGGAGCTCTTCGGAGAGATGGTCGGAAGCCGCTCCAACCACCTGCGCCTGCGGCTCAGCCCCGACGTGAGGGTCGCCCTCGGCATACGGGTCAAGGTCGCTGGCGAGAGGATGGTCGGGGAGGACGTCGAGCTGGTCGCCACCGACCAGCCGGGGGAGGACCTGCCAGTCTACGAGCGGCTGCTCGGCGACGCCCTGGAGGGCGACAGCATGCTGTTTGGCCGCGAGGACACCGTCGAGGCCGAGTGGGAGGTGGTGGAACCGATCCTGGGTGACGCCACCCCGCTGTACGAGTACGAGCCGGGCACCTGGGGCCCGGAGGAGGCCGACCAGCTCATCGGTGACGGCGGCTGGTCCGACCCGGCCCATCGAGGCCATCGGCCGCGCTAGCCGTTGGGCTTCAGCCGCGCTAGCCGTCGGGCTTCAGCCGCGCTAGCCGTCGGGCTTCAGCCGCGCTAGCCGTCGGGCTTCAGCCGCGCTAGCCGTCGGGCTTCAGCCGCCGTGGGCGTGCGGCTGCGGGATCGCCTCGCCCAAGGCCACCTGCAGACATCCGTGACAGATAGGCGTGCGGCAGTCCGCCGCCTCGCAGAGCTCGCAGCAGTCGATCGGCTCCCCGCACCTCGAGCAGGCCTGCACCGTCAGCGTCCCCTCGGTCAGCGTCCCCTCGGTCAGCGTCCCCTCGGCCTCGGTCATGCCCCCTCCTCCCCGCCGGTCCCTGCGCCCCCGCCGAGCTCGCCGGCGACCCTGGTCGCGTCATGGCGGCGCAGCAGCCCGACCAGCCGCCCATCGGAGGTGGTAATCGGCGAGCTCGCAAGATCGTGGTCCGTCATGAACCGCGCCATCTCCACGATCGACACGTACGGCCGGAAGGTGCTCGGCCCCGGCCGCATCGCCTGCTCGATCCGAAGACCCTCGTCCGCCGCCAGCTCCTTGGCACGCAGCAGACCAAACACCACCCGCTCGGCGTTCACCACCACGCAGGCATCCCATCCCGCGGCCTGCACCCGCTGTGCCACCTCCCCCAGCCGCTCATCCAGCCCACAGGTGGGCACGTCCCCTCGGGCCACGTCCCCGGCGCGGGGCTGCTCGGCGTTGGACCCTTCGGTGGCAAGCCCCGCGGCCAGCCAGTCCAGCTTGCCGGCGGAGTAGTCGTACACCTGGGTGAACCCCATGCTCTGGAGCCGCCACGCGGCCCGCGGGCTGAGGTCTCGGGTGGAGTCCGAGCAGTAGACGACCACCGCCCGCTGCCGGTCCAGGACCGCCGTCGCCTGCTGCTCCAGCTTTCGCAGGGGCAGGTTGCTGGCGCCGGGGAGGTGGTCCTTGGCGTACTCGCTGGCCGGCAGGACCTCGACGAGCTGGGCGCCCTGGTCGGCAAGCCGGCGCACGCCGTCCCG
>JBKPDO010000074.1:0-6535 GCA_046727955.1 bacterium
CACCTCACCGGCAACCCCGCCCAGCCGACCCCTCCGCTGGCGATGGCTGGCCCGCCGGGCAGGTGAGACAGAGCTCGCTGCCCCGGAGCACGCGAGCAGTCGATGAGCCTGCGACGCCTTCGCAGCGGGCGGCCGATCTGTGGATCTGGTGCACGGCACAGCCTCACCTCGACCGTGAGGCTGCGGCCTGCCCCGGTGCTTGTGTCTCAGGCGACCAGCGCCTGGAACCTGACCCCGGTCAGCTCCTCGGAGACCACCCACAGTCGGGCGGCGGCCGCCTGGTCGTGGGCGGAGCCAACCAACGATCGGGAGGGTCAAGCATCAACCGAAACCGGATACCGCGGTGACGATCTAACGAAGTACCACCCCAGCCCTGCTGTCACGGGTACTTGCTACATTCTAGAATCTAGCGACAACCGAGGCTATCGGGAGCGCTAGCGGGGCGGTGGGAGACATGGGCGACCGGAGCGCAATCGAATGGACCGGGGCCACCTGGAACCCCGTGACTGGTTGCGACCGGGTCTCGAAGGGCTGCGACAACTGCTATGCCCTCGCGCTGGCCGCGCGGCTGAAAGCGATGGGCCAAGCCAAGTACCAGCATGACGGCGACCCGCGGACCAGCGGACCCGGCTTCGGCGTCACCATGCACCCGACCGAGCTGGAGCTCCCCAAGCGTTGGCGTCGCCCATGGGTGATCTTCGTCAACTCGATGAGCGACCTTTCTGTCGGGGTGGGCTTCTGGAAGCCTCTGTATGGGGTGGCGTTTCTCCAGGTCGGACGTAGTGATCGTCGAGCGGTTCCGTCCGCGACGGGTGGCCGGCACGGGAGCGACTGCCCTCCTCGAATTGTGCTCGATGGTGCGCGTCGGGCTGTGCCAGTGGTCCGCGGTCGGCAGCCGCGATCGGCTCCTGCACTCGAGCCCAGCCAGCCGACCAGACGCAGCACCTCCTCGGCGACCGCCGCCACCGGCCGGTCCTCGTTGTCCACCAGGTAGTCCTCGACCCCAGCCTGCTCCAGCACCTTCGCGGTGTGGGTGGCGGCCCCCAGGAACCAGCTCGGGTCGGTTGCGGCCTCCCGGGAGCGGATGCGCGCCTGCAGCACCGCAAGCGGCGCCCGAGGCCGGACCACCGTGACCTTGGCGCCCGGCAACGCCTCGACGACATGGCGCAGCAGGCTTCGGGCCTCGAGCACGCGCGCCAGGATCAGCCGGTCGGCGCCGGCCCGCTGGAAGTTGGCCCACATGCAGGCCAGGTTGCGGTGGGTCAGGCGCTCGTTTCACGGGTCGTCGGCGGCGACCGGCCAGCATTGCCCGATCTAGGCCAAGTCGACCAGCGCGTGGGGGACACCTGCCTGGCGCAGCAGCCGTGCCGCCTCGGCGGCGACGGTCGACTTTCCGACTCCGACCGGTCCGGTGACCAGCAGCACGGGCACCGAGGCTGTCATAGCTCACCTCCGACGTCGCGACCGCACGTGCCGGGACAGCTTGTCACCGAGTCGGTGACGGGAGGTGGGCGGTGAGCACGACGACGTCGATCGAGTGGACCGAGGTTCCCTGCACCAGGGCGGTCGGGCCACGTGGCGGCATCCAGCGCGGCGGGGGTTCAGGTGCGGTCTTGGTCGGTCCAGGCGGCGGGAAGCGCGTAGCGCCACCCTTCCTTCCAGCCGAACGGGGCATCGACCAGCTCCTCCAGGGTCGCGCCGTTGAGCAGGCAGTCCAAGGCCCACTTGGTGGCCGAGTGGCCGATCACCACCACCGTGCGCCCGTCGCAGTTGCCGCTCAGGTCGCGCAGGAAGCCACGAACCTGTGCCACGACCTGCCGGTAGCTCTGCCCGCCCGGCCAGGGCTGGTCAATGTGCCGGACCGCTCGGCGGCCAGCTGGGCGACCGGCATGCCGTTGCGGGTGCCGTAGTTGCACTCGCGCAGCCGAGCGTCGGGGTGGATCGGGATGCCGCGGTCGCCGAAGGCGATCTCGGCGGTCTGGACCGCGCGGGCCAGGTCGGAGACGAACACCGCGGCGATGGCACGGCTGCCATGGCGATGGCCGAGCTCCGCGGCCAGCTCGCGTCCTCTGGAAGACAGCTGTCCGGGCAGCCAGCCGGTCGCGATGCCGGCCTCGTTGTCGGTGCTCACCGCGTGGGTCTCGTAGATGATCTCGACGGCCATGGTCAGGCGCCTGGGGTAGTCGCCGGGCAGGACAGGTCTGGCGACACGATAGCTGTGCCGCCGTCTCGGCCCATGGTGATCCTGCCCGCTGGCTGGTGTGGGGGTGGGTCGTGAGCACCGCGACGGCGATCGAGTGGACCGAGGTCACCTGGAATCCCACCACGGGCTGCGACCGGATCAGCCCTGGGTGCGACCACTGCTATGCGCTCACCCTGGCCGAGCGCCTCAAGGCGATGGGCCAGGCGAAGTATCAGACCGACGGCGACCCGCGAACGTCTGGGCCCGGGTTCGGCGTGGCGCTGCACGAGGACGCGCTCACCAAGCCGCTGCGCTGGCGCAAGCCCAGGGTCTGCTTTGTCGACAGCATGGCAGACATCGCCCACGCGAAGGTGCCGGCGGCGTTCGTCGCGCGGGTGTTCGCCACCATGGCGGCCACGCCACAGCACACCTACCAGGTGTTGACCAAGCGGCCCGGGCGGCTGGCGTCGCTGCTGGGTGACGAGGATTTCCGTAGCGAGGTCGCCCACTACCTGCTTGCGCTGTCGCGTGACCCTTATGGCCGTCCTGACCCGGTGTTCCTCGCGCGGGCCAGCGACCCGTGGGAGGTCTGGCCGCTGCCCAACGTCTGGGTCGGCACCTCGGCGGCGGGCAGCTCGACGCCCAGGCGTTCGTGGAGTCGCCGCATGTCCTGCCGGTCCTTTTCGCTCGTCGGGTAGCCAAGGTGGCAGCGAACCTGGGTTTGCGCGTCGACACAGCCGACCGGCCGACCATCGATGCGGCCTTGCACCGGTGGCGGGTAGTGGAAGCTGCCACCACCCTCCAGGGCCTGGTCGCCGCCACCATCGGGGGTTGGGGTCACCGGGTGTACGTCGACCTCGTGGCTTTGGCCGTCGGCCAGCGCGATGGAGGCGGGCAGCAGGTCCCGCAGCACGGTGGCGTAGCCGGCGTGGCTGAGCACCTGGCGGACCGCGGCAAGCCGGGGCCCAGCACCACCAGGTCGAGGTCGGCATGCTCGCGGGTTGCCTCGCCGAGCAGGCGTCGACGCCCCAGCCGCCATCCACCCATGCCGTCAGCCCGGCGTCGTCCAGCAGCGACAGCACTTCGATCACATCCGACGAGGCCATCATGCGGGAAGGATCGCAGGCCCGCCGTCGGGGACGACAGCGATCTTGTGGTTGGGCTCACCGGCCGCTGCTGGCACGGTTGACCTCGGCCATCAGGCGGCGGTGGGCCTCGCGGGCGGCGGCGAGTTCCTCGTCGCGTTCCCCCAGCGTGCGCTGAAGGTCGAGGACCTGCTGCTGGAGTTGCTCGACGCGGGCCTGGAGTGCGGCGATGTCGGACGGGGCGCCAAGGCCGCTGCGCTGGAACGCCTGCTCACCCAACAGCTCGGCAAGACGGTCCTCAAGCGTGTGGAGCTGTTGGGCCCGCCGGCGGTTCTGCTCGCGCAGGTTGGCGTTGTCGGCCAGCAGCGACCGCCGGCTGACCCCGGTGGAGGGCACGTCGCCGGGCGGGTCGCCGTCGGCGGCCCGCAGCACGGCGGCGCGCAGGTCGGGGTGGCGGTGGATGAACGAGCGGTGCACCCGGGCGCGGCGGGCGACCGCGGAGATGGTGATCTCCTCGGCCTGGGCGCGCAGCTCGGCCAGGGCCTTCAGGACGCGCCGGCGGCGGGCGACGTCTTGGCGGCGCGCCTGCACGAGCGCTTGGGGCGCCGAGCCGTCAAGGTCGAGGCTGGCCATGGGTCAAGGCTGCCGGCCAGCGCCGGCGTTGGTGCTGGGCGGCGGATGCGGGGCATGCCGAGGTTGACGACCTGGCGGGTCTTGCGGATCACCGCCACCGCGTGGGTGATCTGGCGGCGGTCGGCGGCGCTGAGCGTGTCCAGGTCGGTCTCGATGCGGCGGATCAGCTCCCGGACTCGCGTGATCTCCCGCTCGGAGGGTGCTGCGGCGGCGCGGGCCCAGTCCTCGAGGTCGCCGCTTGCCAGGATGCGTTCGCGGTCGGCCAGCAGCTGCTGCAGGTAGGACTTCAGCTCCGGCAGGTAGGACGGGTCGCTGCGGAAGTGCCCGCAGCCCACGCAGACGTAGCGGTAGGGGCAGGCGGTCCCGCCGGCCTTGACGTTGCTGGGCTCGGTGCAGACGCCGAACGGGACCGCGACCTGCCCGACGCGGGCGCGGGCGTGCTCGACCTCCAGCGTGCGGGCGACCTCGCGCAGCACGCGGCGGCCGTGGCCGTCGAACTGGTGGCGGCTGACCCGGTCGACGGCGGCACAGCGCCACGTCCTCGCCCAGCCCGTCGGCGAGCGTGGCGGGTCGGGTCAGGCCCAGCGGGCGGATGTCGCCCAGGAACCGGCGCACGTCGCGGGCGACGTTCACCTGCTTCCAGGCACTGATCACCCCCGTGCGCTGCTCGTGGGCGAGCCGGTTGGTGAACGCCACGACGTCGGCGCGGCCCAGCACGGCGGGATCGGTGCCGTGGTCGGCACGGCCCAGCCGCAGGCTCTCGGAGAACTCGCCCAGCGAGATCAGCATCATCCGGCTGACCCCGATGACCTGCAACGAGGTCCAGCACCTGTACGCCGCACTGCTCGCCCGGCCCGCTGGGGATCTCGGCCACCGGTTGGGCTGGTCGGTGTGGCGACGCCGACATCAGGCACGCGCCCGCACCTGCCACTACCAACGACAGGCCGCCTTGCAACCATGAAGACCACGATCTGCGGCTGGAGTACGATCTTCTGAATGACCGGTTGCACCGGCAAAGACGACATCGATCGCACTCGCCACAACAGCTACGGCGGGGAGTTGTGGATGCTCGCCGACCGGGCCGGATCGGCGGTGGCCTCGACACGACCGGCATCGGCAACTACCTGCACGACAGCCGCAACCTAATACCCAGTGGGTCGGCCCTGGACCTCGGATGGCGACTCCGATGGCCTGCGTACGGATCCGACCGACGCTTCCTGAGGTGGCTGGGAGCCGATCGAGATCAACGCTGAGAAGGTGGCGCGACGTTGACGAGGATGGCGGCGGCGGCAAGTTCCGGTCGCCGCCGCAGCCGCCCGTTCGGCGGCCACGGGAAGACGACGTCGATGCTGACCATTGACCAGCAGCCAGGTCCCCGCCGACGAAGCGTTCGGTGGCGCGCCGCGTCGGTGGTGCTGCCCGCCGTGGCAGTGCTCGTGCTGCTGGGCGGCTGCCGCCCGGCACCGCCCGGCACCTCTACTAGGGCGCCCGCCAGCCTGGCCGCAGGGACAACCCAGCAGCAGCTTGCGGTGGGTGGCTTGCAGCGGACGTTCCGCGTGTACCGGCCGGCCACGCTGGCGTCGTCGGCCCCGGCGCCGCTGGTGGTCATGCTCCACGGCGCCCTCGGCACCGGTCGCCAGGCGCAGTCGTCCTACGGCTGGGACGCCCAGGCCGACCGTGGCCGGTTCGTCGTGGCCTATCCCGACGGCGTCAAACGGTCCTGGGCGGTCAGCCACGACTGTTGCGGCCCGCCAGCCGCCGCGGCGGTGGACGACGTCGCCTTCATCACCCAGATGGTGTCGGCCATCGCCGCTGCGGTGCCCATCGACCCGGCCCGGATCTACGCCACCGGGATCTCCAACGGGGGCATGCTCGCCTACCGGCTGGCCTGTGAGAGCAGGATCTTCGCGGCCATCGGGCCGGCTTCGGCGACTATGCTCGGCCCCTGCCCGTCGCCCGCGCCGATCTCGGTGATCCACCTCCACGGGACCGCGGACCAGACCATCCCCTACACTGGCGGCATGAGCAAGCGGGACAACCGCGGCGCCGGCGCCCGTCCGGCCCAGATTGACGGCCCACCCATGCCCACCCTGATCAGCACCTGGCGCGGGATCGACCACTGCGCCCAGCCCTCGGTCAGCACCGCCGGTCCGGTCACCACCTCGGTCGCCAACTGCCCCGACGGTCGCAGCGTCGAGTTGATCACCATCGTCGGTGCGGGTCACCAGTGGCCCGGCCAGCCGGGCCCGAACCCGGCGATCGCGCGGGCGCTGCAGCTAGATTCCCCATCCACGGCACTGGACGCCACGCAGACCATCTGGCGCTTCTTCAGCGCGCATCCCAAGCCTATCGGGACGCGGACCAGCAGATGAGGAGTCCCAGCGCAAGCTGATGCGCAGGTCCTGCTCTGCCATGACCTCCGGAGCCGACAGCTACCAGGACCGCAGACGCGTGGTGGACCCGACTACCGACGACAGGCCACCTGGCAACTATGAAGATCACGATCTACGGCTGGAGTACCAGTGAGGCTTCGCCTCGGACCGCCGAGGTGAGTGGTCCCAGCTGGAAGACGGCTGCGGGTTTGGTGCATCCTCGCGCCCTTGATCCCGGGCGCGGAGGGTGGAGGGTGGGATGG
>JBKPDO010000075.1:0-22127 GCA_046727955.1 bacterium
GGCGTGGGAGCGGCCGTGGTCGGATTCGACCTTGCCGATCCCGGCCAGCAGCTGCCACGACAGCGCCGGGCAGGTCCTGGCCGCGGCCACGTACAGGCCCAGGTAGCCACCCGGAATATCCCCAAGCGCAAACGAGCTGGCGTCCGCAACCCTCCCTCCCGCCGAGGCCGAAGCGGAGGCGGCGGGCGGCGGGGGAGTCCGGCCCACCCGCAGCACCTGCTGGATCGTGCGACCGACCGCGCCACCCACCTCGGCCAGGGGGAAACCTGGGGAGGCGCGGCCGGTCAGCACGGCCAGCAGCAGCAGCGCTGCGACGATTCCGGTGGCCTTGGCCCTGAAGCTTGAGTTCACGACACCTTCCACCCGGCGCTGCCGCGCCGTACCGTCAGGAAGGCCGTAGGCATGTTGGATGGGCTGACCTCCGCCATGACCAGCACTCGCACGACCGTCGCGCTGAGCCGCTGCCGCTGCAGCGCCTTGACCCGGTTGGCGGGGACCTGCTTCTGCTGCGCGTACCAGGCGGTCGCCGCGTCCTCCGGGCGCTGGGCGGCACGCGGCGCCGCCGGAGTGACCGCGCCCGCCGCAGCGCCCGGAGAACCGGCCCCCCGGCTCGCCCCCGCGGGCACTGCCGCCGCGGCGGGAACGGCGGCCAGCCCGGGGGCGGAGGCGGCCAGGGGGGGATCGGCGTGCTCGTACAGCGAGCTCACCATGGCCACCAGCGCGACCGAGAGCACCGCCGCCGCCGCAGCCCGGCGCCCCAGCGGCGTGGCCAGCATCCGAAGCGGAACCATCATCAGCCGTGTGGCGGCGCGGACGGCGGCGCTATCGGCGGCCCCGGACCACGGCCCAGGGACGGCGGTGCCAATGCGCTTTGCGGTGCCAATGCGCTTTGCGGTGCGAACAGACGATGCCTCAGCGTTCATTCGGTCAGCTCCTCGAGGTAGTGCGCCGTCCCAGGCCCTAGGCCCGCCGGCGGTTTATGGACCGCCGCACCAGCAGCACGGCGGCAACGAGTGGCCAGGTCGACCCGGCCAGCAGTACGCCGATGTACTCGTCGCTGTGGTGCAGCGCCTCGGCCAGGCGCATGACCGCGAACGACCCCAGCGACGTCAGGCCGAGCAGCGCAGCGCAGGCCATCACCGGCAGCAGCCAGTAGCGGATCAGCGCGCCCCGGCGGTGCGGACCCTCGACAGCGAACGGCAGTGCGAACAGACCGGCGAGGCAGAGCAGGAACAGCAGCGCCTGCGCGCAGGTGGCCAGCATGGCGAGCACCCCGAGCGCGATCGAGAACGGCAGCACGTAGCCAAGCGCGGAGGTGGCAATGAAGGCGCGCTCAGGCCCGTGGCGACCGATCGCCCAGTCATTCACCGAGCTCACGCTCTTCCGCAGCATGCCCAGCACGTTCGACTTGCTGCCAGGCGGTGCGGTGGCCAGCACACCGCTGCCCGTCTGCACGCGCGACAGCGGATGGGCCACGAACGAGGTCCAGTAGCGCGTGGCCAGCTCCTGGAGCGCCTGCTGCGGGGGCGAGCTCGGCTTGAGCCGCTCGCTCGGTGCCGCGGTCGCCACCACGTCGAGCATCATGTTCGGTATCGCCACCCCCGGCGCGGCGGCGCCGCGCACAGTCGCCTGCGGCTTCGTGACCAGGACTGTCCCCGCGACCAGGAGCAGCAGGGCCAGCGCCCAGGTCCGGCGCGACGGCCTCAGCACCAGCCCGTAGCCGACCAGCGCGACCATCACGAGCTCGGTGCCGGCCTCCAGGAACGCGCGGTGATCACTGCGCCATGAGGTGAGGCTGCCCGCGGTGCTGTCTCCCACCAGGAAATCGAGCAGGTTCAGTCGGTACACGTCGCGCTGGCGCTCGATCGAGGACTTCGCCAGCCACGCGGTGACGTGCATCGCCTGACGCGCGAAGATGTTCAGCACGCCATGCCCCTCGACGGCGATGGACTCGCGCTGGTAGTCCCAGGGCTTGCCGGCCGAGCCGGGGGCGTCGCCGCGGTGGGGAAGGGCGATCGCGAGCAGCGCCAGCACGATGAACGCGATGGCCAGGTACCGGAACAGGATCGCGCCGACCTGACGGGCGACGCCCCGCTGGCGCACGGGCCCGGTCCAGATCCTGACCGCCGCAGCCGGAAGCCCGGCTCGGCGGCGCTCCGTGGTGCTGTTCACGGCTTCCCCTTCACGTGAACGCGACGATGCCGCCCAAGCCGCTCGAACAAATGTTCGAACAAACATATGTTCGACCCTTCGTCCGCCATAGTCAAGTTGGAAAGGCACGATTTGAGGGACTGGCGGCCTATCTCCTTGGCGCCAGTGAAATCCTCGAAACCACCAGCAGGCCCGCGAACGAGAAACACGAGGGCGAACTGGTAGCTCGTGGACAGGCGGCGCGGACCTGGGTCGGCGTCAGCGAGGGCGGGGGCGGCGCCGGTCCGGTTCGATCCGCTCGGGCGGTGCGACCAACGCGCCGTACGGCTGCGGCGGTGTGACCAGCGCCTCCTCGAGCAGGCGGTAGAACAGCAGCCCCCGGTGGCGCGCGGAGCGCCGGTTGAACCGGAAGGTGAACTCGTCCAGGTACCAGTCCAGCAGGTCCGAGGAGGCGGCGCCCTGGTGCGTGCCCAGCAGCCAGCGGGTGAGGCGCAGCTCGACGTCGCGGAGGTGGGCCAGTGGCGGTCGTGGCGGCTCGGCGCCGAGCTCCAGGCTGACGGCTTGCCCAGGGCCGCCGGTCGGGGCCACGAGCGCCCCTGTGGCGCCCGCGCGCGCCGGCAGCTCCACCCGGCGGTCCAGCTCGGACAGGAAGGCGACGTCGCGCACGCTCTCGGCACGGACGGCCGTCTGCGGCTCGATCGCCCACACGACGAACCGCACCAGGTCCTGCGTGGTGCCGGACGGCAGCCGCTGCATCCGCACCCGGCCGGCCTCACTGCCACGGTCCTCCACAGCGATCGCCACCACGGCCCGTGGCCGCCGCCGGCGGCGGTCGCCAGGCGCGCGGGCGGTCACCTCGCGGGTGGGGCGTGCCGACAGCACCATCCTGCCCACCTCCACCACGCCCTCCAGGCGAGGGCGGCCAGAGCGGACCATCGCACGCCGCAGGCGGTGGAGGATCGTCCACGCGGTCTCGTAGCTGCCGAGACCCAGGGCGCGTCGCAGGCGCGTCGCCGAGACGCCCTCGTCAGCGGTGCTAACGTACCAGGCCGCCGCGAACCACTGCCGCAGCGGCGTGCGAGTGCCCTGGAACAGGGTGCCCGCGGTCACCGTGGTCTCGTGGCCGCACGAGCGGCACACCAGGCGCCGCCGCGACCCGCGCCAGGGATCGGCGGCCCAGCCGCAGCGCGAGCAGAGAAAGCCGTTGGGCCAGCTCAGACGCTCGAGGTAACGCACGCACGAGCCGTCGTCCGGGAAGAACGCCAGGAACTCCTCCCAGGTGCGCGGGTAGTCCTGCCCTGGCACCGGGTTGCCGGGCGCTCGCTGGATCGGGATCGGCGGGAGCATCCCGTGTATCTTCTCCCGCGCCTGCGACGGGCTCTCTGACGGGCTCTCTACAGATCGCCGACGTGCGAAATCGGCCAGACTTTGACGATCGCCCTGCCGACCAGCGCGGATCTCGGGACCTGGCCGAAGTATCTGGAGTCGGCGGAGTCCCCGCGGTTATCGCCCATCATCCAGTAATGGTCTGGCTTGATCCTGACCGGCCCGAAGTCCGATGTGAAAGTATTGCGTGGCAGGTAGGCCTCCACCACCGGTCGCCCGTTGCGCCACAGCTTGCCGTCGCGGCCCGCGATGACGTCACCGGGGATGCCGACGACCCGCTTGATCAGGTCCTCGTTCCCGGGCGGCGTGCCGCCCAGGCTTTGCGCCATGGCGCGACGCACCCAGGAGAGGGGTCCCTGTGCCTGCTGCGGCCTCTCGTCGGTCGGGCGCAGGAAGACGACGACCTGCCCGTGCTCGGGGTCGCCGACGCGGTATGCCATCCGGTTCACCACCACCCGATCGCCGACGTCCAGGGTGGGCTCCATCGATCGGGAGGGGATGAAGAAGGCCTGCACGAGGAAGCCTTTGACGACCACGGCGAGCACGAAGGCTGTGAGGACGAGCAGCGGCAGCTCGGTGAGCAGGCGCGACTTCTTGCGGCGGCGGACGTGCCTGCCGTGGTAGCGCTGGTAACGGGTGGGCCGCACCCGTTCGCTGATGCTCAGCGTCCCACGCTCCAGCTCGTGGTCATGCATCCTCCATCGGTGTTGCGACGCCGCCGCTTGATTGGCCCCCGGTGGCTCCGCTCAGAACCATTACTGTAACTCTTCAGGCTGCTCAACCCTGGAGGTCCGTACGGGTGCGGAGGATCACGCGGGATCGGGAGGCGACGCTCCGATGAGCGCGTCGGTGCAGCGTTTCACGGCTCCGGACAGCCAGGCCCTCGAGAGGATGGTCGGCGACTACCTTGCCAGGGGCTTCGTGGTGGTGGGCAGGACCGATCGCTCGGCGCTCCTGCGCAAGGAAAAGCGCTTCAACGTCGCTGTCGCCCTCGTGAGCTCGCTGGCGTGCGGTGTGGGCCTGCTGGTCTATCTGCTCGTCTACGCTGCGCAGCGGGACGAGGTGGTGGAGATTTTCGTGCTGGAGCCGGGGCGCGGCGGACCGTTCCTCTCGGACGACCGGCGCTGGTGGTGGGACGGCGAACGCTGGCAGGACACCGAGCAGCTGGTTCCGCCGGGCAGCCAGCGCTCCGGCGACGGCGCCTACTGGTGGGACGGCGCCTCCTGGCGCCCGGTCCCGCCCTCCGAGCGCAGCTGGCCCACCCCTCCAGGTCCACCCGGCGAGTAGCACCGGGCGCGGTTCCGTCGCCAGCGTAATCGGGAGAGAGAGTGAGTCTTCTCTCTCTCTCTCTCTCCCTCCCTCTCTTCAATTGGGATTGTACGAACCGGCGTGTGTGGGCTGGCGCATTGCGTGAGGATGTGTACAGTTATGCCACCTGGCGCTGAGTACTAGAGGTGGGGGCCGTTACCACCACCGTTGCCGATCTGCTGGCCATGGCGGACCTGTCGCTCACCTTGGTCGCTGGCAAGGACAGGGTCGGGCGGCCAATCCGCTGGGCCCACGTCTCCGAGCTGGAGGCGTTCTCGCGTGGCCTGCTCGGCCCGGTACGCGACTACGACCGCCGCCAGCACGGCGACCTGGTGTAGAGCCTGGCGGAGCGGTGACCGATGGCCGCCAGATATCCCGAGTCCATCGCCGAAGTGGCGAAGCTATGTACTTTCGGGGGCCAGATCGGCTATATGAGTACGGAATCAGTGGTGATAGCGTCCGGAACGTGGTGGTGGCCGGGCCTTCTCTAGCGGGAGACGAGGTCGGATGCGACAGACCGAGGTAGCGTCGAGCCTCCCCTCGAGCGCGCCCCCGACAGGTGAGCTGGCCACGATCGAGCTCGTCGGCGTCAACAAGCACTTCTCCGTCCCCGGCGGGAGCATCGTGGCGGTCGAGGACGTGGACCTCGCCATCACCCCCGGTGAGTTCTTCTCGCTGCTCGGCCCGTCCGGCTGCGGCAAGACCACGACGCTGCGGATGCTCGCCGGCTTCGAGGAGCCGACCAGCGGCCGCATCCTGCTGTACGGCAGGGACATGGTCGGGGTGCCGCCCTACCGGCGCGACGTGAACATGGTCTTCCAGCACTATGCGCTGTTCCCGCACATGAACGTCCACGACAACATCGCCTTCGGGCTGCGTCACAAGAAGGTCGCCAAGGACGAGATCGAGCGGCGCGTCACCGAGTCGCTGCGACTGGTCGAGCTGGAGGGACGGGATCGGCGCCGGCCACGGCAGCTCTCCGGCGGCCAGCAGCAGCGGGTGGCGCTGGCCAGGGCGCTGGTCAACCGTCCGCGGGCGCTGCTGCTCGACGAGCCGCTCGGCGCCCTCGACCTGAAGCTGCGGCGGGCGATGCAGCTCGAGCTCAAGCGTATCCAGCGGGAGGTCGGCATCACCTTCGTCTACGTGACCCACGACCAGGAGGAGGCGCTCACCATGTCGGACCGGCTGGCGGTGATGAACGCCGGCCGGATCGAGCAGCTAGGGACACCGCGGGAGCTGTACGAGCGGCCGGTCACCAGGTTCGTGGCCGACTTTCTCGGCACCTCGAACATCTTCAGCGGGCGGTTGGAGCGCCGCGGCGACGCCTGGGCGCTTGCCGGCCTCGGGCCCGACGAGCGCGTGCTCGCGCTCGACGCCAACGGGTTCATGGCCGGCGAGGACGTCGAGATCGCCGTGCGGCCGGAGAAGATCGCGCTGCGGCCGCTGGACGATCCGCCACCCGCCGCGCAGTGCGCGGTCCGCGGCACCGTTACTGATGTCGTCTACCTCGGGACGTCGACCAGCTATACGGTCAAGACCGGTGGGGGCAGCGAAGTCTCCGTCTATCAGCAGAACATGGCGAGCGCCCCGGGCACCGAGGTCGCCGCCGACCAGGTGGGATGGCTGTCGTGGCTGCCTGAGCACTCCTATGTGCTGAGTCAAGCCGTCGAGCCCAAGGAGGGATCGGCTCTGTGAGCAAGCAACCCGAGCAGGAACGACCCATCGTCGACCCCGCCCTTCTCCGGGGTCTGACCCAGCCGCGCTGGAGCCGCCGCGCCTTCCTCGGGAGTGCCGGGGCTGCCGGGGCGGCGGCCCTGCTGGCCGCCTGCGGCGTGCAGGGGTCCAGCAAGCCGGCCACCACCCAGGGCCAGGACGCGGTCACCAAATTCTGGGCTGGCCAGACCAAGGCCGGCATCCTCAACTTCGCCAACTGGCCGCTGTACATCGACGTCGAGAAGGTCGGCGGGAAGACCGTTCACCCGACCCTTGACGACTTCACCAAGCAGACCGGCATCAAGGTGGTCTACAAAGAGGTCATTCAGGACAACGACTCGTTCCTGGGCCGAATCATGCCGTCCCTCAAGGTCGGCCAGGATACCGGCTGGGACCTCATGGTGATCACCAATGGCGGCCCAATCGAGAAGCTGATCCGCTTGCAGTACCTGACTGCGCTCGACCACTCGAAGCTGCCCAACTTCAGCCAGTACGCGAACCCGCGCTTCAAGGACCCGACCTACGACCCGGGTAACAAATACTCGATCGCCTGGCAGGCGGGGTTCACCGGGATCGCCTACAACCCTAAGCTGACCAAGCGGCCGATCACCAGCTTCCAGGACCTGCTCGACCCCGCCTTCAAAGGCAGGATCGCGATGTTCGGCGACCTCCTCGACACCCCGAACCTCACTATGGTCGGGCTCGGCATCGACCCGGAGAAGTCCACGGTCGACGACTGGAACAAGGCGGCCGACGTGCTCAAGCGGCAGCGCCCGCTGCTGCGCAAGTACATCGACAACGCCGGCGAGGCCGACGTGCTCAGCACCGGCGAGGTCTGGGTGTCCATGGCCTACTCGGGTGACATCTTCCAGCTCAACAACTCGGGCGCGCCCGGGATCAAGTTCGTGATCCCGAAGGAAGGCGCGATGCTCTGGACCGACAACATGTGCATCCCACTGCACGCCAAGCACCCGGTCGACGCGATCAGCTACATGGACTACGTCTACTCACCCAGGGTTGCGGCCACGCTCGCCGAGAACATCAACTACATCACCCCGGTGCCGGACGCCAAGCAGATGATCCAGCAGGACGCCGCAAAGGCCAGCTCCGCGGACAGGGCGACGCTCGAAGGGGTGCTCTCCAGCCCGCTGGTGTTCCCGACCGAGGCCGACCTGACCAAGGGCCACCGCTACCGCATCCTCACCCCGCAGGAGCAGACCACCTGGAACCGGATCTTCCAGCCGATCATCCAGGCATAGCGTCATGAGGAAGCGCCTCACCCCTTATCTGCTGATCCTGCCGGGTGGCCTGTGGCTGGCGATCTTCTTCGTCGTTCCGATGGTCATCCTGGTCACGCTGTCGCTGCAAAGCGGGAACTATGAGGAGGGCTTCAAACTCACCTGGCGGTGGGCGAACTTCAGCGATGCGCTGAGCCTGTACCACACGCAGCTGGTGCGGTCGCTGCTCTTCGCGCTGATCGTGACCGCGCTCACACTGCTGCTCGCCTATCCAATGGCGTACTGGATCGCGTTCTACGGCGGTACCCGCAAGTCGAGCTACCTGTTCCTCCTGCTGCTGCCGTTCTTCGTCTCGTTCGTGATCCGCACGGCCGCGTGGAAGTTCATCCTCACCGACCAGGGAATCCTGCTCGGGCCACTCAAGCACGCGCACCTGCTGCCCGCGAGCTTCCACCTGCTCGCCACCCCGTACGCGGTGATCGGCGGGCTCACCTACAATTTCCTGCCGTTCATGGCGCTGCCGCTATACGTGGCACTCGAGCGCATCGACCGTGACCTGGTCGAGGCCGCCAACGACCTCTACGCCAACCGGGCGCAGTCGTTCCTGCGGGTGATCCTGCCGCTGTCGGCCCCGGGAATCTTCGCGGGCATCCTGCTCACCTTCGTGCCGACAGCGGCCGACTTCGTCAACGCCAGCATCCTCGGCGGCACCAACACCACCATGATCGGCAGCATTATCCAGACGCAGTACCTCACCTTCAACGACTACCCGGTGGCCTCAGCGCTCTCGTTCATCGTGATGGCCGCGCTGCTGATCGGGGTGTTCGCTTACGCCAGGGCGCTCGGCACCGAGGAGGTTCTGGAGGCGAGCGCCGCGTGAGCCGGCTCGGCACCGAGGAGGAGCATCAGGGACCGGCGCAGGCGCCCGTCGCCACGTACCTACCCGTCGCCAGACGCCGCTGGACGCGGTTCATCCTGCCCACCTACACCTGGGCGATGATCCTCTACCTGATGGCACCGATCGGTGTCATGATCCTGTTCGGCTTCAACAACACCAAGGGGAAGCTGAACGTCCGGTGGCAGGGGTTCACGCTGACCTGGTACCGGGACCTCTTCAAGATCCCGGACCTCACCGGGGCGCTCAGGAACTCGCTCACGATCGCGCTGCTCTCGACGCTGATCGCGACCGTGCTCGGCACGATGATCGGCCTCGCGCTGGGACGCTCGAAGTTCCGCGGCCGCGGCTTGACCGACCTGGTGCTGTTCGCCAACATCGCGGCGCCCGAGCTGGTGCTCGGCTCGGCCCTGCTCGGCCTGCTGATCACCTTGCAGATCGCGCGCGGTTACAGCACCATCCTGGTCGCCCACGTGATGTTCAACATCGCCTTCGTGGCGGTGACCGTGCGGGCGCGCATGGCCGGGTTCGACTTCACGCTGGAGGAGGCGGCGCAGGACCTGGGCGCCAACCCGTGGGCCACCTTCCGCAAGGTGACCCTGCCGCTGATCTTCCCGGGCATCCTGGCCGGCGCGCTGCTCGCCTTCGTGCTCTCGATCGACGACTACATCATCACCAGCTTCGTCGCAGGCCAGACCTTGACCTTCCCGCTCTGGGTCTACGGCGCGACGCGCATCGGCGTGCCGCCGCAGGTGAACGTCATGGGCACGCTGATCTTCCTTGCCGGGGTCGGGCTGGCCGTGGGCAACGCGATCGTGGCCCGCCGCCGCACCCTGGAATGAGATGGCGCCTGCCGCAGGCGCCATGGGCGAGCGCCGGCCCGACCGGACCCGGGCCGGCGCCGAGACAGGATGAGAGGGAGGCCATGCGGAAGCTACAGAACCTCATCGCGGGCGAGCACCGCGACGCCGCCGACGGGCGCACCTCCACGCTGGTCAACCCGGCGACTGGGGACCCTTTCGCGGAGGTTCCCCTGTCCGGCGAGAGCGACGTAGACGCCGCCTGCCAGGCGGCGGCGCGGGGCTTCGAGACCTGGCGGGACGCCACGCCCGCGGAGCGGAGCCGGGCGCTGCACAAGATCGCCGACGCGATCGAGGAGCGGGCCGAGGAGCTCGTGCGGCTGGAGAGCGAGAACACCGGCAAGCCCTTCCAGCTCACCATGGACGAGGAGGTCCCGCCCACCCTCGACCAGCTCCGCTTCTTCGCCGGCGCCGCGCGGCTGCTCAACGGGCTGGCCGCCGGCGAGTACATGACCGGGCACACCTCCATGATCCGGCGCGAGCCGGTGGGCGTGTGCGCCCAGGTCACCCCCTGGAACTACCCGTTCATGATGGCGGTGTGGAAGTGGGCGCCGGCCATCGCCGCCGGCAACGCGGTGGTGCTGAAGCCGTCCGACACCACGCCGGTGACCAGCGTGTGGCTGGCCGAGCTGATGAGCGATTTCCTGCCAGCAGGGGTGATCAACGTCGTCTGCGGCGACCGTGACACCGGCGCGGCCCTGGTCCGCCACCGGATCCCGGCGATGGCCAGCATCACCGGCAGCGTCCGCGCCGGTCGCGAGGTGGCCAGGGCGGCCGCGGACGACCTCAAGCGCGTCCACCTGGAGCTCGGCGGCAAGGCGCCGGTGATCGTCTTCGACGACGCCGATATGGAGGCGGCCGCCGAAGCGATCGCCGTGGCCGGGTACTTCAACGCGGGCCAGGACTGCACCGCGGCGAGCCGGGTGCTCGCGGGCCCAGGCATCTACGACGATTTCCTCGCCGCCCTGGTGGAGCAGGCCAAGAGCACCAGGACGGGCGCGCCCGACGACGAGGACGTGCTCTACGGCCCGCTGAACAACGCGAACCAGCTGGCCCGGGTGCAGGGCTTTCTGGAGCGCAGGCCGGACCGCGCCGAGGTGCTCAGCGGCGGCCACGCCATCAGCGACCGGCCTGGCTTCTTCTACGAGCCCACGGTGGTCGGCGGGCTGGAGCAGAGCGACGAGATGATCCAGGACGAGGTCTTCGGTCCGGTGATCACAGTGCAGCGCTTCGATGACGAGGAGAAGGCGCTGACCTGGGCGAACGACGTGGAGTACGGGCTCGCCGCGAGCGTGTGGACGCGCGACCACGGCCGCGCGATGCGCATGGCAAAGCGGCTGGATTTCGGCTGCGTGTGGATCAACACGCACATCCCGCTGGTGGCCGAGATGCCCCATGGGGGCTTCAAGCACTCCGGCTACGGCAAGGACCTGTCCATGTACGGCTTCGAGGACTACACGCGCATCAAGCACGTGATGTCGAACATTCAAAGCTAGAGCGCTGTGCTAAGCGGCTATTTCCAAGTAGTGGCGGAGCGTGGACGCCCAGATATCCCTCCGAAATGTCCTCCTACGCACCCACGGGCGGCTTGATGCCACCCCCGTGGTGTACGCTTTGACCGCGTTTGGAATTTTCAGGGTTGACCATGCTCGGCGAAGCTTGCGCCGCTTGGCGGCGGAGCAGGGGTCAGGGGGACAGTGCCGGCTCGTCGAACGCGATCGCCGGAGCGGACAGGGCCGAACCGGTTCGCTTGGCGTGGTCGGTTGCTGCTCGTTGCCGCCGGTTTGATATTCATCGTGTCCGTGCTGCTCTTTTTCGTGCCTGGTGCGGTGCTGGGTTTGCTGGGCAAGCACACCGTCGTGGGCAAGGCG
The DNA here is from genome assembly GCA_046727955.1 of bacterium. GTDB lineage: Bacteria > Actinomycetota > CALGFH01 > CALGFH01 > CALGFH01 > DASVXQ01. The sequence continues at coordinate 11,423 of JBKPDO010000075.1, forward strand.
GCATTGGCAGTGGCGGCCCTTGCGGTAGGTTTACTCAGTGGGTTCCTTGCAATCGGCAGAGGGCAGTTGCGGTCTCAAGCCCACCGACATCTGGTCCCGGACGCCCACCAGGCCATGAGCCGCGACCCTCGTCCGCCGGTGCTGTACCTGCGGCCGTTTTCCAGCGATCAGGTCGCGGCTCGGCCCCAGGCCGCCTCACCTGGCGGCAGACTGCCGAGACTGGCAACTCCGACGCGATGCGGGCGCTGGCCGAGTGGCTGGAGCGAGCCCGAGCCGGCCAGGAGACCGAGGCGTGGCCCCGGCGGGCCGCTGAGACCGGCCACCCCGACGCGATGTGGGCGCTGGCCGAGTGGCTGGAGCAAGCCGGGCACGGCTACAAGGCCGAGTGGCTGGAGCGGTTTCGGATCGAGCCTGGCGACCGCACCGCCGACCCGTGGGATCCGCCGACGCTCGCGTCAGACCAGGCGAACTGAATCAATTTTAGGCCGGTCTAGGAAATATTTGTAACACTCCTCCTGGATCGATAGGTTCTCGTGTCCCATGTGCGGCACCGGCGGATCCTGGTCCATTCGGACCAGACCTCGATCAAGGAGGCATGAGATGGCGCTGCGTGACAAGCTGCGCGAGCGGGTCCAACCCTATCTGCAGCCAGGAGAGCAGGTCGAGCAGGTGTTCCTCGCTCAGGGCGGTATCACGCCGTGGCTGGCCAGCGGAGCGTTGGGGCTGGTGGGCGCGATGGCGGCGAGCCGCCGCGTCATCGTCGTGACGAACCAGGCGATCCTGGTTGTCGATGCGAGCAAGCTCACCGGCACCACCCCCACGAGGCGGGTGTGATCGCCCGGCTGCCGCGCCAGGCCGTGATCGGCCCGCCCAGAGGCGTGTGGGCGAAAGTCCGTATCGGGGACGAGAAGCTTTACGTGCACAAGCGTTTCCACCGTGACATCTCGCAGGCGAACGAGCGCGCCGGCACAGCCTCCGGCGAGGGTGATCCCCACTGAATGGATGGGTCTTGGGGGTTGGGTTGAGGGACGACCGTACGCCAGCCTCCGACCGATCGAGGCAGGCGCTGGGACGGTAAGGGCTTGCCGACTAACAACTTGGTGGTTCCGGGGCCAGGACACCGGGGTGAGCGGCACTCGACCGGCCGAGTTATTGCGCGGCGAGCCCTAACGCTGACAGCCGGCAGACTCAACCGCCGGCGCGTGGCAAGCCGACACTGACCAGCCGCGGCCAGGCACCGTCAGGCTGGCCTGGCGGTTTCGTGGGCGACGGTGAACACTACGGCTCGCTCCCGGCAGCTCGCGTCCACAGCCCACGGACCTCCCCAGAATCGCGGTCCGGCCTCTGCAACCCCCAACAACCCCCAACAACCCCCAACCGTTGGTTCTGGGAGCCCAGGGCCGATGGGCGAGTGGGGCGCGCGGATGCGCTGGGCGCCTCGCACTGCGCCCGCGCTGTCCCATCACTGAGGTCATCTCCCTTGGGACTTCGACCCCGTACAGTGTGCTGACCGACGCGGCGTGTCGGTCCTGGCCTACCGCCGGACCGCCGGACCGCCGACGACGACGTCGTCCCCGGTCAGGTGGGGTGGCTCTGGTGACGGCCCGAGCACTCCTACGTACTCGGTGCTGCCACCGAAACCCAAAGCCCATGAGGAGGAAGCGGGACCGTGAGTGAGAACGAGCGACTGATCATCGACCCCGCGCTGTTGCGCGGGTTGACCATGCCGCGCCTCACCCGGAGGTCCGCACTGCGCGGTGCCGGGGTAATGGGAATGTCCGCCCTGCTTGCCGCATGCGGGGTGAAAGGCACCTCCAAGAGCGCCCCGCCACCCAACGAGGTGAAGGCGTTCTGGAACAAGCAGACCAAGGCCGGCGTGCTCAACTTCGCCAGCTGGCCCGCCTACATCGACACCGAGCCGGTCAACGGCAAGACGACCCTGCAGCGGTTCACGGACGCCACCAGCATCAAGGTGAATTACAAGGAGGTAATTCTCGACAACGGCTCTTTCCTGGGCGAGATCCTGCCGACGCTGCACGCCGGCCAGGACACCGGCTGGGACCTGATGGTGATCACCAACGGCGGCTCGGTCGAGAAGCTGATCCGCCAGGGCTTCCTGCAGGAGCTGGACCTGGCGAGGATGCCCAACTTCAACAAGTACGCCGACGCGCAGTTCAAGAATCCGAGCTACGACCCGGGCAACAAGCACACCATCGCCTGGCAGTCGGGTGTCACCGCAATCGCCTACAATCCCAGGCTCACCGGCCGCGAGATCACCAGTTTCGCGGATCTCTTCGATCCCAAGTTCAAGGGCAGGGTCGGCATGTTCGCCGACACCACCGACCTGGCCAACTTCACCATGACCGGCCTGGGCATCAAGCCGGAAGAGTCGACGCCCGACGACTGGAGGCGCGCCGCCGACAAGCTCAAGCAGCAGCGCGACAGCGGCATCCTGCGCAGGTACGTCGACAACAACGAGGAGATCCGCGGGCTCGAGTCCGGCGATCTGTGGATCTCTATGGCCTACTCGAGTGACGTGCTGCAGATCAACACCGACCTCGCGGACACTCGCAAGCCCGGCGGGATCAAGTTTGTGATCCCCCAGGAGGGCGGGATGCTCTGGACTGACAACATGTGCATCCCGCTCAAGGCCAAGCACCCGCTGGACGCGCTCACCTACATGGACTACGTCTATCAGCCGGACATCGCGGCGCAGCTCGCGGCCTCCATCGAGTACATCGCGCCGGTGCAGAACGCGGCCGAGCAGGCGATGCAGCGGGAGATCCCGACGGCCAAGGGCGACCGCAAGAAGACTCTGGAGGCGGCCGTCAAGGACCCGCTGATCTTCCCGATCCCCGCCGACCTGGCACGGACCCACCGCTACCGGGTCCTGACGCTCGAGGAGGAGACAGTCTGGAACAGCATTTTCCAGCCGATCGTCCAGGCATGACCATGCGGCTGACCCCGTAGCTACTGGCGCTGCCAAGAATAGCTGAGCCGCTGTGGTACCTGTCAGCGCGAGCGGCCCCTCTCCTCCGGGAAGCGCTACGAGCCGCCGAGCGCGAGGGTCGTGGTCGGGGATGGCTCGGTGGTCGGCGGCGGGGTCGTGGTCGGGGGCGGCTCGGTGGTCGGCGGCGGGGTCGTGGTCGGGGGCGGCTCGGTGGTCGGCGGCGGAGCGGTGGTCGGGGGCGGCTCGGTGGTCGGCGGCGGAGCGGTGGTCGGCGGTGGCGCAGTGGTCGGCGGCGGGGCCGTGGTCAGGGGTGGCGCAGTGGTCGGGGGCGGCGAGGTCGGCGGTGGGCTCGTCGGTGGAGGCTGGCTGGCCGGAGGCTGGGCCGGCCCCGAGACAACCAGCCCTCCACCGGTCGCGATGGCACTGGCCGGGGAGACCAGCAGCGGCCGGGTGGCGAGCGTGCCCGGGCCGGTGCCGCCGGCAGCAGTGAGCAGACTGCCGACGCCGGAGCTCACGGCGGCGCGCCCACTCGGTCCCGGTCGGGAGACGGTGCCGGTCGAAGCGGCCCCGCCGGGACCGTTAGGTGAGTCCGCGAAGCCGGGGCCGACCGCGATCGGGGGATCCACCGGCTCCCTGGGCGCTCCGCCCTCGGCAGCGCCGGCGCAGGTCGATTGGCAGCCGCTCTGCACGCTGAGGCTGAGGCCGAGGAGAACGATTCCGGCCACCCCAACGATGATCTCCCAGCGCCGCAACCTCCTTCCCCTCAGCCACCAGCGCGACCGCCCGGGCGAGGCCGCAGGCCCGGCAACCTCGCCGACCCCCGCGGCCGGCGCACCCTCCTCGTCGGGTGGGGCGCCCTCGTCGTCCGCCGGCGCGCCCTCCTCGGCGGGTGGGGCGTCCACCCCGGCGAGCGCTGCGACCACCTCGGCGGGTAGTACAGCGGTCTCCTCGGTTTCCTCCCCGGCGGGCTGAGCGGAGGGCGCGGGCTCTTCGACGGGTGGGGCGAGCAGCACGCTGAGCACGGCGGACAGCTCCTCGCCGCTGAACGGCCGGTTCAGGATGGCCAGCGGTCCTCGGCCCGCGGGCAGCCCTCCGTCCTCGTCAGGGTCGAGGAGCGCGAGGACAGGACCGCGATAGCGCTGCCTGAGCTGCCGGTAGACGATCCCCCGGTTGCGGCGCGGGAAGTCCAGCAGCACCACGTCGACGGGGGGAAGCTTCCAGTCGGCCAGCTCGGCGGGGGACTCCAGGCATGCGAGTGTCGTCCCATTGCCGTCGCTCAGCACGTGCGTGGCGAATTCGCCCAGCCGCCCGCCGCGGGAGAGCACAACCACCCGCCGCTCCACGGTCACCGTCCGATTCCACCGCCGGCCAGCCGAGGCCGGCGGTCCCAAAGCTGTTCCCCAGCGGGCACAGATCGTCCCGAGGTAGCAACGGTCGCACGCGCTCCGCGGCACCTCAACCTACGGTTGATGTAGTGCCACTAGCTCTCTGAGTACGGAAGTTGACCTACTGCCATCGCCTTCGGCTGGCCGGGACTAATGGGCGTAGGAGTGCAGGCCGACTATCCAGGTGTTCACGGCGTAGAAATTGAAGAGCATGGCGCCGAAGCCGACCAGGCTGAGCCAGGCCGCGCGGCGGCCCCGCCAGCCGGCGGTCGCGCGGGCGTGCAGGTACGCCGCGAAAATCGTCCAGACAATGAACGACCAGGTCTCCTTCGGATCCCAGCCCCAGTAGCGACCCCAGGCGGATTGCGCCCAGATCGCCCCGGCGATGATCGCGAACGTCCAGATCGGGAAGCCGAAGGCGGCAGTCCGGTAGGCGAGCAGGTCGAGCGTCCTCGCCGCCGGCAGGCGCTCCCAGAGCGCGCGCCGACGCGGCCCCCCGTCATCTTCCTCCGACCGCGGCTCGGCCGCCGCCGCTTCCTCCTCCTCGAGGTAGGCCGCCACCGTCTCCCGCAACTCCACCCGGTCGACCGTGCTCGCCCCACCGGCGACCAGTGGCGGGGCCAGCTTCGCGCTGCGCCGCTCGAAATGGTCCCTCACCAGGTACAGCGCGCTGAAGATCGAGGCCAGGCAGAGGATCGACGAGCCGGTGATCGCGGCTGCCACGTGGATCTTGATCCAGCCGGAGTTCAGCGCCGGGACCAGCGGCCCGGCCGGCACCCGCAGCGCCACCCCGGCAAGCGCGATCGCCAGCACGGTGGGAAGGAGGATGAACGGCCCCAGCGTGCGGACGTCGGGCCGCCGGATCACCCACACCAGGTAGGCGGCGACGGTGACGACCCCGATCATGATCGAGTACTCGTACATGTTGCCCCACGGCACCCGGTGGGTGGCCAGCGAGCGGGTCACCGCCGCAGCCACGTTGGTGCCGAGGCCCACCACGGTCACTGCCAGGCCGGCGCGGCCCGTCCAGGCGACCCGGTAGGCGAACTCGAACCCGGTCAGCAGCGCCGCCACCACGTAGGACAGCACCGCCAGCCACACCAGCGTCTCGGACAGGTTGGCCAGGCTTGCCGACGGCATAGAGCTCCTCCTCAAGTCTCCTGCGCCGGGGCGGCACGTAGATAGCCGGCGAGCGCTCGGGGAAACCTACTCCCCGGGCCCGCCCGACCGCGAGGCCGCGGTCGGGTCTGCGGTCCGGTCTAGGGTAATCCCGCCCTCCGCTGCGGGCGAGCCGAGTAATCCCAGCTCAACGTCGCGGGCCAGGTCACGGAACTCGTCCACGAAGGCGATCTTGCCCTGCAGGGCGAGCCCAGCCAGCTCGACGTGGGTGCCGCCCTCCGCGGCCGCGGTGGCACGCAGCCAGACCCTCCTGCGGGTCACGTAGAGTGAGGGGATGAGGCCGGCCAGGATAAGGCCGGCCGCCACGGCGACGATCGGCACGCCCGGGTCGCGCGCCAGGGTGAGGATCGTGTACTGCTTGAGTGCGGGGAAGTCCACCTCGAGCCCGTCGGCGAACTTGCCCGACTTCCCTACCGGCAGGACGAGCGGCCTGCCTGGCGCCCCCAGTCCCGAATAGTCGAGCGTGAACACGCTGTGCGCCCGCGACGCGTTGAGGTCGCCCTTGAACGGCAGCACCACCAGGACAGGATTGACCAGGCGTGGGTCGTTCACGATCTGCTGCTGCCCATCGGGGCCGGGGACGACCCGCAGGCCGGTGAAGAAGGTGAGCTGCAGGCCGACCTGTGGCCGAAGGGAGGGCAGGCGTACCGCCCCGCTGGACACCTCCGAGCTGGGGTCGCGGCTCGACAGCACCGGCCCGTCCTGGAGCACTTCGCCGGATGGCGCGCGCACCCGCACCACCGGGGCGTAGCCGTAGTCCGACTGGAACACCCGCACGCCGTCCACGGTCATGGGCCGGTTGACGGTCACCTTCTGCGCCTGCAGCGTGCGGCCGTCGGCGTCCAGCGCCACTAGGCGGGAGGCGTACTCCTTGGGGATCAGGTTGTCGTAAAAGGTGTTGGAGAAATGGTCGAGGCGCAGATTGAACGCGGGCAGGTTGTCGGCGCTGAAGTAGCGCCCGGGGCTGAAGGCGTCGTAGTTGATGCGGGCGTCGGCCCAGGTCTCGCCCTCGACGATGGTGGCCTGGCCGCGGTAGCCGAAGCCCTTGCCGTAGGCGAGCCCGATCAGCAGCACCAGGAACGAGACGTGGAACAGCAAGCTGCTGGCCTCGCGCAGGTAGCCCTTCTCGGCGGACAGCTCGCCGGGGCCGTGGGCGGCCAGCCGGAAGCGGCGGCACTTGAGGGTCTGCCGGGTGAGCTCGACCGCCTGCTCGGGCGAGGCGGTGGTGTGGAAGCTGGCGAAGTTCCGGTAGCGGTCCAGGCGCGCGCGGGGCTGGTGCGGGCGCGTGCGCAGCAGCCGCAGGTAGGCGGCGACCCTGGGTACCAGGCACGCGACCAGCGCGGTGAGCAGCGCTAGGTAGATCGCCATGAACCAGGGCGCCCCGAAGACGTCGAACATGCCGAGCCGGTCCAGCAGCGTCGCGAGTCCGGGGTGGTCGTTGGCGTACTGCTGGACCCGCTGCGGCGAGATGTTCTGCTGCGGGAAGAGGCTGCCGAAGATGGCGGCGGTCGCCAGCGCGAGCAGCAGGATCAGCGCGGTCCGCATAGAACGGAACTCGCGCCACATCTGCCTCAGCGGCTCGTTCAAAGTGACCATGGCACAGGCGCTCTTGGGGGGCCGCCGGAGGGGTCCGGGGAACCCCGAGGGGGTGCCCCGGTGGGTCGGGGGGAGTTCGCTCCCCCCACATGGATCGAGGACAAGGTCATAGTGGCAAGTTCACCGATCCTGCCCACGCCCGGAGCTGATTCAGCAGGGTGTTCCAGAGGCCGGTGGCGAGCAGCAGTCCGATGACCACCAGCATTCCGCCTCCGGCCAGTTCGAACAACCGGAAGCGCCGGCGCAGCGCTGGGAAGCGGCCGACGGCCCCGCGGAAGCCGAGGGCGGCGATCAGGAACGGCACCCCGAGCCCGAGCGAATAGATGAACAGCAGGATCGCGCCTCGCGCAAGGCCGCCGCCACCGGCGGCCGTGAGCCCGAGGACCGCGCCGAGCGTCGGCCCGATGCACGGAGTCCAGCCGAGCCCGAAGACCATGCCGAGCGGCAGCGCCCCGGCCAGCCCGGCCGGGATCCTGTCGGTCCGCAGCCGGCGCTCCCGGTAGAGGAAACCCGGCTTGACCACGCCGGCCAGGAACAGGCCCATGACGACCACCAGCGCCCCGGCGACGCCCATGACGATGCGGCGGCGGCTCGGGTCGGACAGCAGCGCGCTGAGCCCACCGAGGGTGGCGCCGAGCGCCACGAATACCAGCGAGAACCCGAAGACGAACAGGGCCACCCCGGCCACCACCCGGCCAACTTGCCGCCCGCCGCGCTCGATGTCCTGGCCGGAGATGCCGGACACGTACGAGAGGTAGCCGGGGACCAGCGGCAGCACGCAGGGCGACGCGAACGAGATGAAGCCCGCCGCGGCCGCCACCGGTATCGCCAGCAGCAGGTTGCCGTTGGCGATGAGGTGCTGGGCCTGCTCTCCCGCGCTCACCCCGCCACCTCCTGCGCCGCCCGCACCCGCGCGACCACGTCGCGCAGCAGGCCGGCCTGCAGGTCCGGCGCGGCCTGCCCGCCGCCCAGTGCGCCGTCGATCCTGGCGCCGATGCGGCCCCGCTCGTCGATCACCAGCGTGGCGGGCGGGAAGGCGGGACCCTGGCCGCGCAGCCTCGCCACCAGCTCGGCCGAGGGATCGTACAGCGACGGGTAGGTGCTCTTGAACTCCTGCACGTAGGCCAGGGCCGCGGCGCGCTGGTCCCTGACGTCGATGCCGACGAAGCGCACCCCTTCACCGGCCAGGTCGCGGGCGGCCTGCTGCAGGCCGGCCTGCTCCGAGCGGCACGGGCCGCACCACGAGGCCCAGAAGTTCAGCACCAGCACGTGCCCGCGGAGGCTGATGAGGTCGAGGCGGCCGCCGTCGAGCGTCTCGCCGGCGAGCCGAGGCAGCGTGACGCGGTCGCCCGGTGCCACCAGGGTGACGTTGGGCGCGACCGGCCTGACCTCCCCGGCGGCCGGCTCGGGGGCGAGGCCCTTGCCGCCGCCTCCCGTCAGGGCCACGAGGGCGATCACCGCCACGACGGCGATCAGAACGGCTCCGCCCGCTCCAATGGCGAGCGCTCGGCGGGACATGGGAACCTCGGATCGGCGAAGGGGTCGAAGGATCGGCCCGGCGACGACTGGTGAAGCGCGCTGGCGCTCGGCTCACGAGTGTATCGACGGGCGGGGGAAAACGGGGTGGAACTGCCCGAGTTCGCCGCGAACGTGATCACGTGCACCGTGAGACTGCATCGATATGGCCTCTGACCTGCGGCGCTTTGCGTTGGCGGCGTTTGGGGTCGGTGTTACGATGCGCGCGGGAGTGTAGCTGCCCGTCCCAATCCGATGGCTGGAGGCTGGCAAGGGTGTCTCTGCTTCGACCGAAGGACGAGGGTCAGCGCTGGGTCTCGCTGGCGCTCGTCATGATCGGAATCTGGCTGGCGATGATCGTCGCGCTGGCCGTGATCCCGTCCTGGTGGCTGTACTTTGCCGATGCGACTCTGAAGTGGACCGACAACTTCACCCTCCGGCTCGGCATCCGCACGATCGTGCTTCCCAAGCAGGTGCTCAGGGACCTGATCGTGGTCATCTGGTACGGCGCCGCCCTGACCGCCGCCGGCGTGGCGATCCACGTCTACAACCGGCGCCGCCCCAAGGTGCTGCCGCCGGACGAGGCCAAGCGGGAGGCGACCGGTGGCTACCGGTAGTGTGGCTCAGCCCAGGAAGCGGGAGAGGATCGACCCGTGAACCCCAACAAGCCAAGCATGCACGACGATTACACGCTCACCACGGTGGACCCCAACTGGCTGCAGGAGCGGATCAAGCCCCGCAGGCACATCGCGCTCTCCCCGGAGCTGTGCATCCTCTGCCGCGCGTGCGAGGACGTGTGCCCGTGGGACTGCATCTACATGCTGGCCCCGGACATCGTGAAGGACGGGGACAGCCCCCAGGAGGTCACCACCCTGGCTCAGACTTCGCACGCGCTCTTCGTGATCGACGACAATGAGTGTGTGCGCTGCGGGATCTGCATCGATCGCTGCCCGACCGGCGCCCTGTGGTACGCCCGGGTCGGCGAGAGCAAGGCGACGGCCAAGGGGTAGTCGCGAAGGCTTGACGAAGGACATACCGGATCGTCCCGTCCTCGGGCGGGCTGGCCACCGTTGAGGAGTCATGTCGTGGCGTTGAAGCTTCGGCCGCCAAGGCCCCCCTCGCCGGGGGAGCTCTGGAATCGGACTCGCGAGTCGCAGTTCTGGAAGTCGATGTTCCGGCCTGGCTCGATCTACCGGCCCGGCTACCGCGACACGTCGCGGGACCGAGCCCTCGCGATGATGAACAACGTGCTGTACCACCTGCACCCGGTCAAGGTGAAGCGGCACGGGCTGAAGCTGACCTACACCTTCTGCCTCGGCGGGCTCTCGTTCTTCCTCTTCATCGTGCTGACCATCACCGGGATCTTCCTGATGTTCTTCTACCGGCCCACGGCCGGTCTGGGGCAGGAGCTCGCCTACAACGACATGCAGGCGCTGTCGACCACGGTGTTCTTCGGCCAGTTGATGCGCAACATGCACCGCTGGGCCGCGCACCTGATGGTCCTCACGGTGTTCCTGCACATGGCCCGGGTCTTCTACCACGGCGCCTACAAGCCGCCGCGGGAGTTCAACTGGGTCGTCGGCGTGGTGCTGCTGCTGCTCACCCTGCTGCTGGCGTTCACCGGCTACCTGCTGCCCTGGGACCAGCTGGCGATCTGGGCGGTGTCGGTGGGCACCTCGATGATGGGCTACACCCCGCTGATCGGGAACCAGGTCCGCTTCGTGCTGCTCGGCGCGGTCGAGATCGGGCCGGCGACACTGATCCGCTGGTACGTCCTGCACGTGCTTGCGCTGCCGTTCGTGGCCACCATCTTCCTGGCGGTCCACTTCTGGCGTATCCGCAAGGACGGCGGCATCTCCGGCCCGCTGTGAGCGGGCGCGGCTGGCGCTGGAGGAAGGCACCAAATGGCAGATGAGATCCAGCCTGACAAGGAAACCTACGACCGCCTGATCGCGGCCGGGGAGTCGGAGCGCGTCGCCCGGGCCAAGGCGAAGTCGGTGGCGGCACGCAAGGCGCGCGGGCCGAACCGCACCTCGCTGCAGCAGGCCGCCGCCGCGCCCGCCGCCGCGCAGCCAGCGGC
>JBKPDO010000076.1:0-52604 GCA_046727955.1 bacterium
CAGCGGGGCGAGGGCAGCGACCCGGTGGGGGTGAGCAGCAGCACGAAGCCGGCGCACGACAGCCAGATGAAGATGGTCGCGTAGGTGAACCCGGCCAGGTAGCGGGCGGCTGGGAGCGATCCGGGCCGAACCAGCAGCCCATATTTCACGTACGGTTCGACCAGGGTGTTGCTGGCCAGCCCCAAGCCGACGCCGAGCAGCAGCCAGCCGACCGGGTGGCGGGGGCGGCGGCTGGCCAGCAGCGCGCCGACGGCCGCCGCGCTCACCGTGGCGAGCACGACGGCACCGAGGGCGGCACCTCCGCTGGCGTTGGAGAACTGGTACTCGGGCCGGCCGGTGGACCGCAAGAGCACGAGCAGCCGGGAGGCGGGCACCAAGGCCAGCATGGCCAACCCTGCAAGCGCCCACGCCAGCGCGGCCGGCCACCGGCGCGCCCGTGTCAGTCGGGCGGCGGAGGTCACCGCCATAGTCCTCGCTGCACGTAGCACACCACCGGCACCGCCAGCTCCAGCATTGGGGATCAGGTGCCAGTATGGCCGGCCTGCGTCTCGGTAACGTTACGGGACGACGGACCCCGCCCAAAGCACCAGGTCTTTGTGAAACAAGCTCGTAGGAATCAAAGATCGCCGTAGTTGGCCTAGCGTCCGGTTCCCGGCACTCCGGCATGGTCGCTCTGTTGCCGTACCGTGCGGCACGTCCGGCAGTGGTCGGTGTGACGCTGGCCGTCGCGCTTGGAGCGACGGCGACAAGTGTTGGCGCCTTCAGCAGTAGTCAGGGAAATGCCCGAACCGACCCCACGCTCGTCAAGTTCGAAGGCGGAATCGGGGTGGAACCAGTCTCCAGTGGTACGGGCTAGCCCCTGTCGCGGCGACCGTCAACCGCAACGTCGTCAGAGGGGTACACCCGGCAGCCATGGAGGATCGCTGATTTCGACGCCGAGGTGAAGGCCGACGGGCGCATCACGGCCCACGGGAGAGGCTTTGTGTTCGCCGGAGGCGACACTGTCGGGACTGCGCTTGTGATTACACCCACCGGTGGAACAGCCGGCCTCAGAGTTTTCGCCACACTCATTTGTGAAAACATCGCTCCGTTCGTCGAACGCAATACACAAGCCGTTCCCCTCGCCGCGAATGGGGACTTCACAATCGACGACGTGCTGTCGCCTCCACCACCCGCCTCCTGCACAACACCCGTGCCGCTCATCCGGAATGAGGCCAACCGGAACTGGTTCTCAGCCGGCATCCAGATGTTTGCCGGCGACTGACCACGCTGTGAGGCCTCGATCCTCCTTGCACCGCGTTGACGAGCAAGCGAGAGCGGTACCGCTCCCTCAAATGACTTGACCGGCCAGTAGGACAGGCTCGTCAGAACGCGAGCCGGTGCGACCGTCCCAGCTCGCGCCCGCTGCCGTCGAAGGCGATCACGACCGAGCCAATGTGGGGCTGGTCGACGAACCCGCCGAACGCCCGCCAGGTCCGCGCGCCCGGCACGGTGAACAGCTGCAACTCGACCGCGGGCTGCCCCGCGGGCGGCTGGCAGACGACCCGGGCGGTGGCCCGGGGCACGACCCCGAAGACGAACCCGTCGTGGCCAGCGCCGCCGGCGAGCGGGTCCGGCCCTGGCACCGGCAAGTCCGGCTCGCGGGTCATCCCCGCGAACCCCCAGGGCTTGCCCGGCGCGTCGCGCCACTCCCACTCCAAGCTGATCCGCTCGTTACCCGCCTGCCAGCCGAATTGGTAGTCACCACCGTGGCGGTGCCCCTGGAGCAGCGGCTCCAGCTCCCGCGACGGGTAGATGGTGTCGCGCACGCGGAACCGGAGCCCGCGTCCGTCCGGCTTGTCCAGGCGCAGCTCGTCGCCGCTGACCGCCCAGCGCACCTCGCCGTCCACCACGCCAAGGAACGCCGCCTCGACAGCACGCCTGGCCCCGGTGCACCCCATATCCGTGCCGAGTATCTGCCCGACGTGCAGCAGGTCGCCGACGATGCGTACCGGCCCGTCGTAGTAGTTGCACGCTGTGGCGCTGAAGTGGCCCTCGCCGTCGAAGCGGAGCACGGCGTCCACCTCGGACGGCGGGCTCCAGGTCCTCGACGGTCCCACGACGCTTGTCAGCTGCCATTCCGTGCGCGTCAGCGAGTGATCCGAGCGGTCCTGCCGCACCCCAGCAGCTCCCCTGGACGCCTGCCCTGCGTGGCCGCCGCCGCCGCAACCACCCGCTGCGAGCAGCGTCACAACGACCGCTGGCACCAACCATCTGCGCATACCTTCTCCGACGCTCGATGCGCGGCGACGGTTCCCGACCGTGCGCAAGCGACGGAGTGGTGCTTGCCGTCTGCATCAGCATAGGCCCTCCAGGTAGCGTCAGCCCTGGCTGGGCCGTGGCCGACCTGCTGAGGTCTGGAAGCTCCGCAAGGTCTGCTTGACAGACCTCGGAACCATCGATGGTGACATGTGCAGCGCCGCTCACTTCATGAACTCCAGCGGTCAGGTCGTCGGTACGTCGGGAGACTGCGACGGGCAGTTCGACGTAGTCGTCGAAAACACGGCTTCATCTCGGAGCGAGGCGGCCGCATGATCGACCTGAACAGGTTCGTGCCTGCAGGCTTGCGGCTCGCCGGTTCTTCTGCGACCACACCGACTGCCGGGTCCGCCCCTTCGCCGAACAGATCACCGGGCTGACCACGCGCTACGCACGACGCAGTGCGCTGCTTGCCAGGATGTTGACGGCGATCGGGCTGGCGTTGGCCGGCAGGGCTGGGGCGCGGCTGGCGTGTGGTCTCGGGCTGCCGACAAGCCGCACGACGTTGCTCCGCCTGCTGCGTGCACTCCCAGACCCGAGGTCGACCAGGTGGCGGTGCTTGGTGTCGACGACTTCGCGTTCCGCCGCGGCCGCCAGTACAGCACCGTCCTGGTGGACATGGCCACCCACCGGCCCATCGACCTGCTCGCAGACCGAGAAGCACCCACGTTCGCCGCCTGGCTTGGCGAGCACCCAGGCACGCAGGTGATCTGCCGGGACCGCGCCGGCGCCTACGCCGACGGCGCTCGTCAGGGTGCACCCCAGGCTACACCGGCAGCGACCAGACCGTCCGGCGCTACCTGCGGCCGTTCCGCAGCGGGCGCCCCGCACCGCCACCAGGCCCCGTCACCCCCGACCGTCCGCGAGGTCACCGGCTGGATCCTGCGCCACCCCGCCTCCCTGGACGACCAGGAACAGACACGACTCACCCAGATCCTGGATCCTGGACCGCTGCCCGCACCTGCACGCGGCCACCGCACACGTGGCCGCGTTCGCCACGATCATGTCCGGCCTACACGGCGACCGACTCGACGGCTGGATCACAGCAGTCGACGCCGACGACCTGCCCGACCTGCACTCCTTCACCACCGGACTGCGGCGCGACCACCAAGCCGTGGTCAACGGCCTGACCCTGCCGTACAGCTCGGGCGCGGTCGAGGGCAACGTGAACCGGATCATTCTGTGGAATCTGGAGTGTCAAGTTCGTGTGGCGAGCGTGACGATCTGCCGGCGCAGCACGTCTGGTGGGACGAGTCGGTCAGGTGGTGTGGGTCCAGATGAGGCAGTCGTGCCAGGTGTCGTGGTCTGGGTCGTCGCTGGTCCAGGCGCGGCAGTGGCGGGGCAGGCGTTGCTCCAGGCGGTAGCCGGCCCGCTGTGCAAGCTGGAGCGATGGCGTGTTGTCGGGGTCGATCTCCAGCCAGATCCGGGAGAAGCCCGCCTGGTTGTGTGCCCAGGTCGTCAGGGCCTGGACGCTCCGCAAGGCGATCCCGCGGCGGCGGTGCTCCGGCCGCACCCAGTAGGCCAGCTCGGCGCTGTGGGGACCGTCCAGCATCAGGCCCAGCGCCCCGACCAGCCGCGCGCCGAGCACCCCGACCGAGACCTGCCGGTGTCGATGCGGATCCCATGCCCGCAGGGCCGACCGCGCATCCTCCAACGAGTAGGGACCGGCGGGGCGCGGACCCCACAGGGCAGGAGCCGACTCGGCTTGGGTGGCCTCCACCAGCAACGCCGCGTCCTTGGTGGTCAAGGTGCGCAGGCGCAGATCACCCAGGTCCAGCTCCATCAGCAGCTTCATGCTACCCATTGTTCTCCTGTTTCCCCTGACAGGCCTGCCGGTCAGCGCCAGCTCCGGAGCGCTGGCTGGCGATCGTGGAGCGGGCCCGGTGGCTGGTGATGTTCCTGCGCACGTCGGCGGCCGGGACGCCGGCCTTGCGGCAGAGCATCGGGATGACGGTGTTGTTGATGTAGGAGGACGACACCTTCCGGGCCCGGACGGCGAACAGCAGGTCCACCTGCTCGCCGGTGCGGCGGTCGGTGAACTTCGGCTGGTCGGGACGGACGGCCTGCCAAGCGTCGAGGGCTTGGCCCAGGATCGGGTCGACCGGTTTGGTGAACGCGGTGCCGGTCTTGTGGGTCGGCACGTCCAGCAGGCAGACCGCGTCGCGGGCCAGGACCTGCCGGGAGGCGACCCAGGCCGCGCAGGTCTGCCGCGTCCAGGCGGCCGGATCGGTGGCCTCGGGGTGCTCGACCTCCAACCACCGCCCGACCTTGTACAAGATGGCCCGGACGCTGCCGCAGGCCCGGGGCGTGAGCGTGGAGGTGGCATGCCAGCGGTCCACCCATTGCGCCCACTGCTGCGGTCCGCCGCTGGCTCTGGCCGAGTGCCGGCCGGTGCCCGGGGCTGGTGGGTCGCACAAGCCCAGGTGCGCCACGGCTCGCTGGATGGCGTGCAGCGTGTTCAGCCGCAGGTCGGGAAGGAGTCGTTCGCTGCGGATCCGGTCGAACAGCTCGGTGCGCAACGCTTCCACGTGTGGGCTGCGGTTGAGCAGGAACAGCTGGCAGGCGACCATCGGCAGCAGCGTGTCGTCGTCGCGGCCAAGCCGGTAGCCCCAGCCGGCGGGCACCGAGCGGATGCGGCGGATCTCGCCGTTCACGCGGTCGCGGCCGAAGACCCGCCAGGCGAGGGTGAGGCGGCTGAAGCTGCCGAGCCGGTCGGTCTCCGCGCACCACAGCAGCACCACAGGCTCAGCGGCTGGGCGTGGTTGCGCCGCGACTCCGACACGAACAGCGGCCCGCGGGCCCGGCTGATCCTGGCCCGGTGGACGAGGTAGCCTTGAAGCAGCACCCGGTCGACGCCGAATAGGGCACGATCCGCTCCCGCCGGTTCTTCGTCGTCTCCGCCCGCACCCGCAGCGTGCGGTGGGCCGGGTCGAGGTCGTCGGTGCGCAGCGAGCACAGCTCCTCGCGCCGCAGGGCGGCGTCGTAGGCCAGGGCGAGCATGACCCGGTTGCGGACCGGCTCGCGCCGGGCCACCTCCAGGATCCGCAGCCACTGCGGTTCGCTGGGGATCCACGGCAGCTTGGTCAGCCGCGGCACCAGGCCCCGTTCATGGCCCCCGGCCTGGCGGCCGGGGTGTAGCGGCCCCGGCCCACCGGGTTGGACTCGCACAGACCTTCCTCCATGAGGAAGTCGTAGAACAGGCGGACCGGCACCAGGCGCTGCTGGATCGTGGCGTTGGCCAGCCCCGATCCGGAGTCGATCAAGACCACGCTCCCGCCGCGGCGGTGGGGCCGCGAGGTCAACTCCCGTACGTACACCGCGATGTGCGCCCGGTTCGCGGCGACCGGGTCGACGTGCTCCCGCTCGCACATCAGCAGGTACTCGGCCAACCCGCGGGCATAGGCGTCGATCGTCCGGTACCTGTTCAAGCTTCTCGAACTGGTACAGGTGGCGGACGAGCTTGGCGCCGCGCCCGCCACCCTGCGGCGCCTGCTCGACCGCTACCAGGTTGGGCGGGTGGCGCCGACCAGGCGGCAGCGCACCGCCGCCGCCGCAGCCAGCGGCCCTACCAAGCAGGCGCGGGCGGTCCACAGCGCCGCCAGGCACGCTTGGCCGAGCTCGGGTTCGCAGGGCTGGAGGAGTACGTGCAGGATCGGTATGTCGGGCGGGGCTGGTCGGTGCGGCGGCTATGCGCCGAGCTTGGGATCGGCCACCGGTGGATCGCCACGCAGCTCCAGCAGCTCAGGCTGCGTACCTGACCATGACGGTCGCTGAGGTCTTGGCCGCGGCCAGCCGGCGCAACGCCGCTTCGAGCGCCGGTACACGGTGACGTGGTCGACCTCGATGCCGCGCTCGGCGAGCAGCCCTTCGACGTCGCGCTAGGACAGCCCGAGGCGCAGGTACCAGCGAACCGCAAGGACGATCACGTGGGGAAGCTGAAGTCGAGCCCTATACTACGGCGCCGCGTGAGAGGATCAGCGAGGAAAGGTACACCCGCGTCCCTCGTCTACCTTGAACGAAAAAGAGGGGAGCCGCAGATGGATTGCCACGCCGGTGGGCACGTCGTCGTTCGTCCCACACAAGAGCGCACCGGGCACCGGCTTCGCCGCTTGATCTGCGTGATCGCCGTCCTGGCGGGGGTGCTGGCGGTGTCCGGGGGCACCGCCGTGGCGCAGGATGCCGCCGCGGCGGCGGCCATACCGGACTTCGGGTCGAACGTGAAGATCTTCGATCCGAGCATGTCGACGAGCCAGATCAAGGCGACCGTCGACGCTGTTGCCGCGCAACAGGTCTCGAACCAGTTCGGAACGCAGCGCTATGCATTGCTTTTCATGCCCGGCACGTACGGATCCGCCGCCGATCCCCTCAACTTCCAGGTTGGCTACTACACCGATGTCGCCGGCCTCGGCAGCTTGCCGAGGGATGTCGCCGTGAACGGCACGATCGATTCGTACAACCAGTGCTCGGGGCCCGGTAACTGCACCGCGCTGGTGAACTTCTGGCGCTCCGTGTCGAACCTGACCATCGACGTCGCGGGTAAGTCGGGCTGCCAGGTCGGGGAGTTCTGGGCGACCTCGCAGGCCGCACCGCTGCGGCGTGTCCATGTCAACGGCAACACCACCCTGATGGACTACTGCTCGGGCCCGGCATTCGCGAGCGGAGGCTTCATCGCCGACTCGCAATTCTCGAACGGCACGGTGATCAACGGCTCTCAGCAGCAGTACCTGGTCCGGGACAGCGATCTGGACGGCTGGACCAACGGCGTCTGGAACCAGGTCTTTGCCGGTGTGCTGGGCGCACCCGCCCAGTCCTTCCCCAGCCCGCCCTACACGACGCTCGCCACCAACCCGGAGTCGCGCGAGAAGCCGTTCCTCTACGTGGACTCAGACGGCCGCTTCAATGTCTACGTCCCCGACGTGCGGTTCAACGCGACGGGCACCACGTGGCAGAACGGCCAGACGCCGGGCCACTCGATTTCGATCGATGACTTCTTCATCGCGAAGCCGTCCGATAGCGTCCAGGCGATCAACGACGCTCTCGCGCGCGGACAGGACCTCCTCTTCACGCCGGGCGTCTACGACGTCGACCAGACGATCAAGGTGAAGCGCCCGGACACGGTCGTGCTCGGCCTCGGGATGGCGACGCTCGAGGCGGAGAACGGCGTCGTCCCGATGAGCGTCGCCGACGTGAAGGGCGTGGAGATCTCGGGGCTGATCTTCGAGGCCGGCCCGGTGAACTCCCCGGTCCTGCTCCAGGTCGGGACGCAGCACGCGGCCAACGGCCAAGCCCGCGAGCACAACGGCTGGAGCCACCCGAATGACCCGAGCGCGCTCCACGACGTGTTCTTCCGCATCGGCGGCGCGCACCTCGGCAAGGCGACCGAGAGCCTCGTGGTGAACGCCGACAACACGATCCTCGACAACATCTGGGCGTGGCGGGCCGATCACGGTAGCGGCGTCGGCTGGACGAGCAACACCGCCGACAGCGGCCTGGTCGTCAACGGCGACAACGTCGTCGCGACCGGTCTGTTCGTCGAGCACTACCAGAGGGACGAGGTCGTCTGGAACGGGGAGGATGGCAAGACGATCATGTTCCAGAACGAGATGCCGTACGACCCGCCGAACCAGGCTGCCTGGCAGCACGACGGGATCCTCGGCTACGCCGCCTACAAGGTCGCCGACTCGGTGGAGACGCATGAGGGCTGGGGGCTCGGCAGCTACTGCTTCTTCAACGTGGATCCGACGATCCACGCAAGCCACGCGTTCGAGGTGCCGGTCACGCCGGGCGTGAAACTGCACGACATCCTCGATCTCTCCATCACAGATCACGGCACGATCGATCACGTCGTGAACGACTTCGGCCCGCCGACGAACGCCAGCACGAGCCCGAACGACGTCGTCGCCTATCCGTAGTCGACCTCGGCTCCGCGGTGAGTCGGCGCACGCCGGCTCCCCCGCGGACGCACGGTTAGTTGACCTGAACTTGACTCAGGTCTTTAGGCGCGGCCATGCGCCGGGGCGAGCTCAGCCGGTGATCTTGATCGAGGCGGGTGCGGAGGACCCGGCTGAGGTGTTGACCGACACCGTGGCCGTGGTGCCGGGCGTCACGTGCCAGATGCCCCCGGGCCCGCTCGGTAGTGGGACCGTGAAGGTGACCTTGGTGTCGCTCCAGCTGTTGATATGAAACTCCGCGGCGTCGAATGGCGCCCCCCAGCTGGTGTCGCCGTCGACGAAGAAGAGATAGCTGGTGCCTTGCGTGTCGCCGAAGTTGCGGCCGCTGATGGTCACGAGTTGCCCTGCGCTGGCGCTGGTGGGCTCCACCGAGGTGATCACCGGCGGCAGGCTTGCCGGCGGCCCTTGGGCGACGACCACCCTGCCCGGTGAGCCGTTCGCGTCGCTGGTGTAGGTGGCGGTCGCGCGTAGCGACGCGGTTCCGCCTGCATCGGCGGGCGCGGTGACGCTCCAGCTGACCGTCTTGGAATCGCCCGTCGCGATTGTGCCCAGCGCGATCGGCGTGGTCGGCGCGATGGTCCAGTCCTCGGGTCCGCTCAGGCTCACGGAGGCGCCGGAGATCGCGCCCGGGCCCGCGTCGGTCAGGGTGGCGCTGACGGTCGTCGTTTGCCCTGCGGCAAGCGACGTCGGCGTCGGCGGGTCGAGGGTCAGTGAGACGGCGGCGGACTGCGCCCGGTCGACCGCCCGACCACCCACCTGGGCGATCGTGACCGCGTGGCTTGTCGGCAGGCTCGCCGTGCGGACGTGGAGGGTCGCCGTCGCGGTGTCGTACGACCAGCCCGGACGGGTGTCCCCCGGGACCAGGTGCGGCAGCTGCCGGTGGTCGACCGTCACCTTGGTGGGTGCGGTGAGATCGACGAGGTCGACGTCGTAGGCCCGGCTGCGGAGCTGGCCGGAGTAGTGGCCGCGGTCGGCGCCGATCGTCAGGCGCGAGGCGCTGCCCCGCTTGATCGACTCCTTGTAGCTGATCGGCGTCTCGGCGTACTCGCCGCGCTGGTAGCCGAGACCCTCACCGGCGTCGCTGTAGAGCGTGAAGCTCCCTGTGGCGCCGGAGTAGACCTTCAGGGTCAGCGGGCTCGCCGGCTGGGCACCGACGTGCGACATCTGAGGCTGCTCGGGGACGATGCCGCCGGCCTTGACGAAGACCGGGATCCGGTCGAGCGGTACCTTCATGGTCGCGGTCGTTGGGCCGTCGAACGTCGCGCCGGTGAAGTAGTCCACCCAGCGGCCGGGCGGGAGCCAGACGTCCTGCGTGGCGACCTGCCCCGGCGTGGTGACGGGCGCGACGAGCACGTCAGGGCCGTAGAGGTACTCGCCCGGGTGGTCGTAGGCGGCCCCGAGACCGGGGTAGTCGAGGTACAGCGCGCGGACCACTGGGATCCCGGTCGCGACGGACTGCCGCGCCAAGGTGTAGGTATAGGGCACGAGCGCCTCGCGTAGCCGCAGCGCCTCGGCCGCCGGAGCTTGGCCGGCGCCGTACTCCCACGGCAGCCGGTCGCCGTGGTCGGAGTGCAACCGCAGGATGGGCTGGAACGCGCCGAACTGGACCCAGCGGGCGTACAGGTCGTCGGGGAGGTGCTTGCCCTTGAAGCTGCCGGTGTCGTGGCTGACGTACGGCTGGCCGATGGCGCCTTCGGCGGCGCTCATGCTCACCTCGAATGCGAGGCTGTCCCAGGTCGGCTCGGTGTCACCGGTGAAGTGCACGGTCGTGCGGTGCTCGCCCCACGCTCCGGACGCTGGGCTCCCCCGGTAATCCTCGAAGGAGGACCCGAGCCGGGCCAGATCGAAGCCGCGCAGCCCTTCGGCATCGATGTCCTTCCTGTAGAGCTCGTTGATCCAGCTGTCAGGGGTGAGCCCGGCCATGCCGACGAAGCTGTCGGTGCAGCACCAGTCAAGCCACCATTGGCGCACGCCCTGCTGCTCGAACGGCCGGTGCAGCGAGAACCATGCGTTCGCCTGGTCCCGGTCGCTCCAGTCGAAGCGGTAGCAGGTCGGCGAGAAGCATTGCGCTGCCCGTTGCAGCTTGCCGTTGGCGATTTCCTGAGCCTGCTGGAACTTCGGGTCGCTGGCGTCGATGCCGGCGTGCACGTTGAGCGTGACGTTGAGGCCCTGTTGCTTGGCCCAGTCGAGGAAGGCCTGCGGATCGGGGAAGAGGCTGCTGTTCCAGTTCCATCCGTCCCACTGCTGTGGCGACTTCCAGTCAGTGTCGACGACGAGCGCGTCGAGCGGGACGTCGTTGGTGCGGAAGGCCGGAATCAGCTTGCTCTCGTAGTCGTCCGTCGTGTACGGGAAGAATTCCGAGAACCAGACCCCGAAGGCCCATTCGGGCAGCATATCGGCGGGCCCGGTGATGGAGCGCAGGTCGCTGAGCGCCTGCTTGTAGTCACGGCCGTAGCCGAAGAAGTAGCCGTCCTGGTAGGCGCCCTGGCGATCGGGGCGCGACCTGGCCCAGCCGTCACCGGTGCGCAGCGCCGTATAGGTGTCATCCAGCAGCGACCAGCCCTGCCGGTTGAGGATGCCCGGGTGCAGCTCGACGTCGTTGACGTCGGCGCCGGCCTGGTTGGTGTAGGCATCGAGGCCGCGCGTCCAGCCGCCCAGTTGCCCGGGCTCGTCGGCGGGCGGCGGGTTCGTCGTGCTCCTCGTCGGATAGCCGGCGCTCGGCGTGGTGAGCGCGACGCTGTCGAGGTTGACGTTGCAGCCGTCACCAGCGGCGCACATCGTCGAGACAGTGTTGGTGCCGGCCTTCAGGTGCACGGCGAGCGTCGTGACGCCCCACGTGTCCCAGTCGCCGGTCGGCGGCAAGCTGAGGGAGCCGGCTGCGGTGTCGCCGACCGACGCGCTCAGCGTCCTGGCCACTGTCGCGCCGTTCGCGTAGCGGACCTGCAGGGCGTAGTCGCCGTCGGCCGGGACGCCGGTTACGGTCCAGCCGTCGGAGGCGCTGACCTGCCCGTAGTCGGCGGTGAACCCTCGCCCGGTGAAGCCCGCGTGGTCGTAGTTGACCGACTCACCGCCGTTGATCCGGCCGTCCTCGGCTTGGCAGGCGGTGCCGAACTCGCACCGTCCCGGCGGCGCCGGCCATGAGGGGTGCGCGGTCACATGGCGGCCTGGCGCGCCCAGCGTGATCGAGGTGTTGCTGGCCGTGAAGGGCCCGGAGCCTTCGCGGTAGCGCAACGTCAACTTGTCGGTCGCGATAACGCGGTAGCCCTGGTCCACGCTCGCGTGGAAGCGCGGCACCGGGAGGTCGCGGTCTATGACGTTGAACGTCGCGTCGTCCTCGAAGCGGCCGTCGGCGGCGTACTCGAGCCGGATCAAGGTCGGACTCAGCACCTCGAAGCGCGCTGAACCGTCGCGGACGGTATGGGACGCCGCCGGAGCGGCGGGATTGGCTGACCCCGGGGTCGCGGCGGCGATGGCGAGCGCGGTCGCCGCCGCCAGCGCGAACCGCACCCGTTGCGGCCAACGCCGTGTACGCCCTGCCGAAAAGCCGTCCACGCTTCGTCTCATCTCCTTCGTACCGAGATGGTCACCACGTTGTAGGACTGGCAGTCGGTGCCGTGCCGCCGCCGAGCACCGCCGCGGCGCCGCCGCCGATCAGGACCTGCTCGCGCGTGAGGCTGCGACGCCCGCCTGAGGAGCCGCTGGATTGTCAGCGATCTTCCTCCTCGTCAGTCGTCGACTTCGCCGACTATATGCCATTAGCCGGATACGTCAATACGGCATATGCGCCGCTCGACTCGTTTAAAGTCAGCCCGAATGTCGGAAGAGCAGCCGCTCCTCTATCCCCTGTGGAAGTTTTGGTGGGACTGAAGAACCGGCTTCCCTAGGACTGTTCCATGTGCTGTTCTGTCAGGTGCTGCGGTGCTTGCGCTGCTGGCACAGAGTCCGGCAGTCAAGGACGCCGAACTGCTCATTCTGCGTCATGAGAGGTCGTGGTGCTGCGACGCCAGGTGACCCGGCTGCGGGTGGATTGGGCAGACCGAGCCGTGCTTGCTGGACTCGCGCGGCCGCTGCCCCGCCCGGCTTGGCGCGGGCTGTTCGTCCAGCCCGCAACGCTGCGGCGCTGGTACCGAGACCTGATCCGACGCCGCCGGACCTATCCGTACCGGCGTGGTGTGGGGCGATCACAGAAAGCCGCAGCTTGAGGGCCTCGGCGATCAGCCAATGCCTGGTCGCTGCGCCGCTGGCGCGGCCGGCTGTTCCGGGTCCGTGACGTCTACGGGGCCGCCGCGCGCAGCAGGCTCGGCCGGTGGCTCCACCTGCCCCCCACCTCAACAACCATCACGGACACCTTCAGCCTGATGGCGCTGCTGCTCCTGGACCAGCGCGGGAAGCGCTGCTGTGTTCTCCGCCTGCTGGTGGACATGACTTCGGTGTGGGTGGCGCAGCGACGTCAAAGGTGTGGAACGTCCCGCGACCGGACGCGACTGGGCCGTGACGCTGCGGCTACCTATGCGTGACGGATTCCACCCGCCCCGGCTGCCAGGTAGGGTCGTGAACCGCCTGGGTAGTGTCGGCCAGCATCCATGGATCAGCCCACGTGGACCCCTTGGAGATGTCATGGGAAACGTGATTGCCGATATGTCCATGTCGCTGGACGGATTTTCCACCGGGCCCAACGATGGTCCCCAGAGTCCCATGGGCGAGGGGGTGATCGGCTCCACGAGTGGATGGCCGGTCTGGGGGACTGGGGTGAGCGCCGCGACCTCACCGGCCCCCACGCCGAGGTCTTTCGCGCATCCCGCGGGCACGTCGGCGCCGCGGTGATGGGCAGACGCGTGTTCGACAACGGGGTGGAGCCATGGGGGGAGAACCCGCCCTTCCACGTGCCGGTCTTCGTCGTCACCCACCGGGCGCGCGAGCCCCTGGTCAGGCTGGGAGGAACCACCTACACCTTCGTCACCGATGGGATCGCGAGCGCCCTCGCCCAGGCGCAGGCAGCCGCGGATGACAGGGATGTGCTGCTGGGGGCGGCGCGGATATCGTGCGCCAGTTCATCAAGGCGGGACTGCTTGACGAGCTGCAGCTTCACCTGGTGCCCGTGCTGCTCGGCGGCGGCGTCCGATTGTTCGACCGGATGGGTCCCGAGCACATCGAGCTGGACTGCGTGCGGGTGATCGGCGCCCCTGGTGTCACCCATCTCAGCTTCCGCGTCATGCCCAGTCCAGCAGCCCCGCCAGCAGCGCAATGACCAGACGCCGGTAAGGTGGTCGATCGCTTGCTCCACCAGCGCGTGCCGCCCTGCCTGGCAGCGGTTGTCGGCCCGCTGGGCGTCGCTGAGCCGATCCCTGTCCCGCGGTCCCCGACCGGCGTATGCCACCGGCCGGCTAGGCCAGCACCTCGACGGGCAACCAGCGGGCAGGACGACACGGGGAGCAGACGGGCGCTGTTGCGTTGAGCCGACCCAGAGCATGTTGAAGCCACGATCCCCGCCGCAGATCAGACCGCCAAGGCCAGGTCGTCGAACGCCACCGCCAGCCGCCGGGCCACCGGCTCCTCGACGGCCAACTCGTAGTGTCCACGCCGAACGTTCTGGACGAGGGCGTGCCCCATGATGATCACGCTGGCGCTGCGGTCCTGCTTGAACCCGCGCATCGGTCGCAGCCGCGCCTTCAGCCTGCCGTGGTCGCACTCGACGCGGTTGTTGCCGTACCGGTCGGTGCGGTGGCGTACCGCCGGCCGGTGCGCCCCGTTTTGCCTGGTCAGTGGCGGCAAGGATGGGATTCGAACCCATGGACGCCTTGCGACGTCAACGGTTTTCGAGACCGCCCCATTCGTCCACTCTGGCACCTTGCCGTAGGGAGTATAGCGAAGGCGGGCTGGTGATCACGCGGTGTGATCCCGGGTGCCATGCGGGCGGCCGCGCGGTCGGGTCGAATCCGACCATGCGGGCGGGCGCGCGGGGCCACGAGGCACGAGGCACGAGGGCGGGGTCAGCGGCGGACGCGGAAGAAGGCGCGGAGGACCTCGGCGCATTTGTCGGCGAGCACGCCTTGGCTGACCTCGACGCGGTGGGGCAGGCGGGGGTCGCGGACCAGGTCCCATAGCGAGGTGACGGCGCCGGCCTTTGGGTCGTCGGCGCCGAACACCAGCCGGGCCAGCCGCGCCTGGGCGACCGCGCCTGCGCACATTGCGCACGGCTCGAGGGTGACCACCAGCGTGCAGCCGTCTAGCCGCCACCTCCCGAGCTTTTTCGCCGCCGCGCGCATGGCCTCGAGCTCTGCGTGGGCGGTCGGGTCGCGCGACTCCTCCCGGCGGTTGCGGCCGCGCCCCAGCTCGGCTCCGTCAGGGCCGATCACCACCGCGCCGACCGGCACGTCGTCGTGGCCCGGCGCGGCACGGGCCTCGTCCAGCGCCGCGCGCATCCAGGCTTCGTCGGCGGCGGTCACGATCGGGCTGGTTCCCATCGACGTCCTCGAGTCGCAGTGCGTGGAGGCTCTGGCCGGCCCTGCCCGCAGGGGATCAGGCCGACGGACGAGAGGGTACCCCTAGCTTGCCGCCAGCGAGCCCGAGCGCCGAGCAACCCAGCCGCCGTACATTGCTCTTTTGGGCATGCAACGGAGGCGCTATCGATGAGGCTGTCGACGACGGTTGTCGCGCTCGTCGGCGAGCGCGCCCCGGAGTGCCTCGAGGCACTCCGGCAGGCGGCGAACGTCCGCGTGGTCCGGCCGGACCCGCGGGAGGCGCCGCTGGAGCGGGCCGCGGCCGCGTACCGGACGGCCGCTGGCACGCACGTGCCCTACCTGGCCAACGACGCCGACCCGCTCGAACCGGTGGCCGACGCCTGGATCAGGTGGTTCGACCAGCGGGGCCCCACCGGTGAGCTGGAGGTCGCGGTGAGTGAGACGCTCCAGCGCTGGCGGGCGGACACGATCCAGCTTCCCGACTACTACCTGGTGCTCGACGCGGATGCATGGGAGGAGACCAAACGGCACTGGTACCTCGGGTTCCTGCACCGCGCGGCGCCGAGCCGGGTGCTGCCGGCGACCGGAACCCCCGCTGCCGTGACGGCCCAGCTCTCGCAGCTTGCCAGCGGGCGCTGGTGGCCCGACCTGGACCGGCTGCTCGCCGGCGTCGACCGGATCGTCCCCGACCGGGTCTGACCCGGGTCCCACCCCAGGTCCGACCCCGGCTCCCCCAGGTCCGACCCCGGCTCTGACCCTAGCAGTACTCCGTCAGGTTAGCCTCTACCTGGGCTTCTCCTTCTCAAAGCCTCGCCGTGGTCGAAGTGCTGACCTGCACGAATAGGAATGGCTCGTCAGGAGAGGCGGTTGGGTTGGCATCCTGTTTCCGCAGGTCAGGACGATATAACGGAGTACTGCTAGAGCCGGACGGGTATCAGATCGATCTGATTGCGCCGTTGCTGCATGCGGAACAAAGTAGGTCATGAGCCGGTCTGACCACTCGCAAATCGGACAATCGCCGATACCCGTCCGGCTCTCTAGGTCCGAGGCCCCCACCGCTCAGTACCAGCCGTTGGCCTGCCAGAAGGCCTGGGCGGCCTCGGCTGTGCCGTAGCGGTCGCGCACGTAGGCGCGGAACGCGGAGAGCTGCTTGCTGCAGTCGGTGGTGGCGTAGTCCTGGCCCAGATAGAGGATGCGGTTGCCGAGCAGGAGCTGGCCGAGCCCGAACGCCGTGGAGCTGGGGTTCTGCGCCGTCGGGTCGCCGCCCGACTCGTGCATGATGATCCAGCGCTCGGCGGCGGAGGTGCTGGAAAGGTCGCAGAGCCCGCCGGTCGGCGGCACCGGCGGCGCTGGAGCGGGAGGCTGCGACGGCTGGCTTGCCCTGCGGGCGGCCGCCTCGCGGGCCCTGGCCGCCTCCTCCTGCCTGATCAGGCGGCGCAGCTCCTGCGAGCGCGCCCGTAGGCCGGCTGCCTGCCTGGCCAGCTTGCCCACCTTGGCGTCCAGCGCCTGCTTGGCCTGGTGCCGGACCTGCTGGACGTGCTCGACAGTGGCCAGCTCGCGGCGCACCGTGCCGGTGGCGGCCTCGCGCTCCCGCTCGACCGCGACCATCTCGGCGTGCACGGCGCGGGCCTGGTGCTTCGCCAGGTCGAGCTGACCGAGCATCTCCTGGCCCCTTGCCGCCACGTAGTTGAGGGTCGCCGCCCGGTCGGCGAGCTCGGGGAGGTCGGGTGAGGAGACCAGCGCGGCGAGGTCGAGGACGCCTCCGGTCATATAGGCCTGGCGCGCCTGCTCGGCGAGCTGCCCCTGGATGGTCCGGACTTCGGCCGTGGCCTTGTCGAGCGCCATCGCCGCGGCGACCCGCCGCGACCTGGCGTCCGCCTCGCGGGCGCGGGCCTGGGCCAGCCGCGCCTGCGCACCGGCGACCGCCTGGTCCGCCTGAGCGACGGCCCTGGCCAGCGCGTCGGCGTCGGCGCGAGCGTTCCGCAGCACGGCCTCGACGTCGCCGAGCTGGTTCTGCGTTTGGGAGAGTTGGTCACGCTTGTCCTGCGCGGCGGCGCGCGGGAGGGCAGGGGAAGTGGCCACGGCGAGCGCCGCGACCAGGGCAAGGGAGATTGCCACGGCGAGCGCCGCGACCAGGGCGAGGGTACGGATACGGGCGCGGAGAGACAAACGGAGCCTCCCTGGGGGTGGGGAGCTGGTACTTGTCGATTCGCGCGCTGTGGGGTGGCAGACGGGGGGGTTATGACTCTCGCATCGCCGTAGGCACAGGTCAAGCGGGCGCTCCCGATCCCTTCCGATCCCTGAGGACCGCTGAGGCTAAGGTAGAGGGCGGAACCTGACGGAAGGAGGCCACCGATTGCTGGTCGCAGTGGCACAGTTCACCTCGAGCACTGATCCTGCCGCGAACCGGGAGGCGATCGCCAAGCTGACCGCCGAGGCGGCCGCGGGCGGGGCCGAGCTGGTGGTCTTCCCCGAGGCCGCCGCCCGTGACTTCGGCGAGCCGACCGACCCGCTCGCTCCCGTCGCCGAGCCACTCAACGGTCCGTTCACCAGCGCGCTCGCCCGGCTGGCGCGCGAGCACCGGACGGTGATCGTCGCGGGGATGCTGGAGCGCATCGAGTCGAGCTCCAGCCACGCCTTCAACACCGTTGTTGCGGTCGGACCGGACGGCTCGCTGCTCGGCGCCTACCGCAAGCTGCACCTGTTCGACGCGTTCGGCCACAAGGAGTCGGCGCGCATCCGGGCCGGCGACGGCGAGACCCTGACCTTCGCCAACGGCGGCCACGCCTTTGGCGTGCTCACCTGCTACGACCTGCGCTTCCCCGAGCTGGCCCGGCGGCTTGTCGACCAGGGCGCCGATACCTTGCTGATCCCGGCGGCGTGGGTCCAGGGCCCGATCAAGGAGGACCAGTGGACTACGCTCGTCCGGGCGCGGGCGATCGAGAGCACCTGCTACGTGCTGGCATCGGGCCAGGTCGGCAACATCTACTGCGGTCGCAGCCTGATCGTCGACCCGATGGGCGTCCCCGTCGCGGCGCTCGGTGAGGAGCCGGGGGTGGCTGTGGCCGACTTGAGCGCCGAGCGAGTCGCCGCGGTCCGCGCCAAGCTCCCCTGCCTCCAGCATCGCCGCTTCACCGTGCAGCTCGCTCGCTAGGGCGTGTTTGCAATCCGGCGCCGTCGTCCGGTGATGTGGCATGGCGCCGGTGCTTGCGCCCGGCCCGCGCGCCCCGGTGAAGGACCCGATGGGGGGTCCGGGGCCGGAGGGGTCCGGGGAACCCCGAGGGCCGGAGGGGTCCGGGGAACCCCAAGGGGGTGCCCCGGTGGGTCGGGTCCCGGTGGATGGCCCCGGCTCGGGCTCCCCCCGAATGCAAACACGCCCCAGGCGGATCGCGTTTGGGGCTCAACCCGTTGCCGCAGCGTTCAACCCGTTGATTTGGAGTACCGTAACCGCCTGCTAACAGCGAGCTGGAGGACCGCTCATGTCCCGCCCGCGCGCGTCCGCGCCCCGCGTCTACGCCCACACCTTCCGGGTCCGCATCGTCGGCGGCCCATACGCCCCGGCGGATGCGAAAGGCGTCTGGCGCGAGATCGAGCTCCGCGGCGATCAGACCCTCGCCAAGCTGGGCGAGGCGATCCCGCCTGCATTCGGCTTCTACGACGACCACCTGTGGTCGTTCTTCCTGAGCGGCAAGAGCTGGGACCCGTCGACCGAGTACACGCGCATGCCGGAGGAGCACGGTCGCCTGGCGAAGCGCCTCCGGGTGCGGGACGCCCCCGCCGGCCGGGAGTTCCTGTTCCTGTTCGACTACGGCGACGAGTGGCACTTCGGGGTCAAGCTCGAGCGGACGGCTCAGCTCGAGCCGGGCGCTTCTTATCCGAGGGTCGTCGCGCGCCACGGCGAGGCGCCGCCGCAGTACCCCGCGCTCGAGGACTGGGACGACGACGAGGAGGAGGAGGAGGAGGAGGACGAGGAGGAGGCGGCGTTCCAGGAGGAGCGCGGGCGGTTGCTGGACCGCTTCGAAGCCTGGGCGGGGCGGCACGGCGCCTCCGACGACACCTGGCTGGCGCCGATGATGCTCGACTACAAGTGGGAGGATGCAGGCGGCGAGCTTACCCTGTGGACCGCCGACGATCTGCGGGACCTCCTGCTGGAGTGGTGGCCCGCGATGGTAGCGGTGCCAGAGGAGAAGATCTCGAGGGTGATCCCCGGCGCCCGCGCGTTCCTGCTCTTCCTGGAGGACAGCGGGCTACTGGATCCCGGCGGCGACCGGCACGGCGCCCTCGACGCCACGCTGGACTGGATCGCGCCGCAGTTCGATGAGGTGATGCGGGACGTCTCCAGGTTCAGCCCGGCGAAGGCGGCGGTCTCCGCCATGCAGGCTGGGGGCGTTGACCTGAACGACGAGCAGGCGGTCGACCGCTTCCTGTCGGACTTCGAGCTCCCTCCCGAGGTCCAGCTGTCTGAGCAGGGATTCGCTGAGGCAGCCGTCTTCCCGCCGGTGGTGCTCCCTTCGCTGGACGAGCTGCAGGCGGCCGCGGCGGCGGCGCCGGTAGTGCGCCGGCTTCGCCAGCTCACCGAGTGGGCCGGCGAAGGGCGCACGCTCACCGCGGAGGGCAATCTCTCCGAAGCCGACGAGAAGGATCTCGCCGCTCTGCTCGGCCTGGCCGTCACCGGCCTCGACCTGATGCTCGCGTGGGCGAGGGAGCTGCGCCTGGTCCGCACCTACAAGAGGCAGCTGGTCCGCATCAGGCAGCAGCGCCTGCTCGACGACCCGCTGGAGCTGTTCAACCGCGCCTTCGACGCGCTGCCGCGTCTCAGCGCGGAGCTGCTGCCCGGGGGCGTGGTCGAGGCGGCCTTCTTCAGCGGCCTCCCCGAAGCGATCATCGACCTGCTCGCGATGCTGTACGTCAGCGACGAGCCCCTGCCGGTCGAGCAGCTGGGCGACCACGTCTGGGAGGACCACGTCCTCGAGGGGCTCGGCGAGCTCGACGTGGAGCACATCCCCGATCAGCTGACCGACGTGCGGCGGCTGGCCGTCCTCTCCGAGACTCGCCAGTTGCTCGAGCACCTCCGGGAGATGGGCGCCGTGGAAGACGCCGTATCTGGCGAAGGCCAGGCCGGGCTGCGGCTGACGCCGCTCGGGACCTGGAGGACCAACGTGCTGCTGCGCGCCGCCGGGGCGGACGCGCCGGCAATCAGCGACCTCGCCGACGCGGAGATCGAGGCGCTGATCGACGGCGTGGCCGGCTATGACGAGGAGGCGTGCCGGGCGGAGCTGCGCGGCTGGTGCGAGGCGCGCGGTGACGATGCCGTGCGACAGCTCGCCGCGTACGCGCGCTCGGTGCCTGAGTTCGAGCGGCGCATGATGGCCTTCACCGCCCTGGAGGAGGCCGGTCCAGCGGCGGAGGCCGAGGTGCGGCCCATGCTCGACGATCCGAAGCTGCGTCCGCTCGCCGAGATGTGGCTGGTCCGGAAGGGCCTGGTGGACCCCCGCAGCCTCGACCCCACCACAGCGACCCTGCTCATGGTCGAGACGCTGGTCATGTTCCTGGATGCGGACGGGCCGGCGTCGCTGGTCGAGCACCTGGAGGATTACGGCCCGCCGGACGAGCAGATCGCCCTGCTGGAGGGGCTCTGGCGCGCGCCGAACCCGCGCGTCGGGGAGATCCTGGACGCGATCGGCAAGGCCCACCCCGTCCCCAAGGTGGCCAAGTCCGCCCGCAAGGCGGCGTTCAAGCTCCGTTCGTCGGGCCGCTGAGGCGTGGCCAGCTCGCGCTGAACGACGAGCGCCAGGTGCGCCACGTCGCCACGCTCGGCAGGGTCGAGTCGCTCGAGTCGTTGACGGGGCGAATGGGCTCCGCCAGCATCTGGGTATGCCATCAACTGCCGGAGTCGACCTCGGCGGAACCAATATCCTGGCGGTCGTCGCCGACCGTAAGGGCAAGGCGCTGGGCAGGGCCAAGCGTGAGACCCCCACCGAGGGCGGCCCCGCCGCGGTCGTCGAGGAGATCGCCATCGCGGTCACGGCGGCCGCCAGGAGCGCCAAGGTCCCGGTCGGCAAGCTCGCCGGCGTCGGGGTCGGCTCGCCCGGCGTGGTGAGCGCGGGCTCCGGCACGGTCCAGGGCGCCGCCAACCTTCCCGGCTTCGAGGAGTCTGTCCCACTGGCCGCAATGATCGGCAAGTCGCTCGGCGTCGGGCTGGTCAGGGTCGGCAACGACGTCAACGCCGGCACGGTTGCCGAGCACCAGCTCGGTGCCGGCCGTGGCTTCGACAACCTGCTGGTCGTCTTCGTGGGGTCGGGGGTGGGCGGCGGGCTGGTGCTCGGCGGCCGCCTCCAAACCGGCGCCCACGGCGCGGCCGGCGAGATCGGTCACATGGTCGTGGTCGAGGGCGGCGAGGTGTGCCCGTGCGGGCGCCGCGGCTGCGCGGAGGCGTACGCCGGCCGGGTGGCGATGGAGCGGGCGGCGCGGGCCGCGGTGGCGGCGGGTCGGCGCACCGAGCTGCTCGCCATCCAGGAGCGGCGCCAGCGCCCCCGCATGACCAGCGGGGTGTTCGCCGAGGCGCTCGAGGTGGGCGACCCGCTCGCTCACGAGCTGGTCGATCGGGCGGTGCAGGCGCTGGCCACCGCGATCGCATCGGCCGTCAACCTGGTAGACGTCGAGGCGGTCCTGATCGGAGGCGGGCTGGGCGACAGGCTCGGCGAGCCCTTCGTCCGGCGGGTGGAGATCGCGATGGTGCCGCACGTGTTCCTGCAGCCCTCGCCGCTCAAGGTGCTCCCGTGTGAGCTCGGCGACCTCTCCGGCGCCCTGGGCGCCACCCTCCTTCTCCAGGACACCGAGTCGCGCGGGCCCGGCTCGATGTAACCTCGAATTTACGCTCGGATCGCGGCGGCTGGGCGGGCTCTCATGGTGTACTGGCTGGTGGCCCGACGGGCCCGTAAAAGTGACGGCAAGACCTGCGAGGAGCTGGATCCGTGATCAAGCAGTCTCCAGTCAGAGGCGGCGCCAGCGTCAAGGTGTCGTTCGTCCTTCCCAAGTCCACCTTCACTGGCAAAGTGTCGGTCGTCGGCGACTTCAATGGCTGGGACCCACTCGCTCACCCGCTGCGCCTGCGCAGCAACGGCACCCACAGCGTCTCCCTGACCCTGCCTGCTGGCGGGCGGTACGCCTTCCGCTACCTCGCCGAGGGTGGGCAGTGGTACGACGACGAGAGCGCCGCCGTCTTCGAGCCGAACGGCGTCGGCGGGGTCAACGCGGTCCTGGAGACCTGACTGTGTGTTTGAGAACCTTCGGGTGCTGGTGATCTCGGCGCGGTTGTCTTGTCCATGTGGGGGGAGCTCGCTCCCCCACGGCCCCCCAAGAGCGCCTGTGCCATGGTCGCCGTGATCCCGTCGGAGTTGTCAAACACTCACTGACCGGTAATAAACGACGGCAGTGGCCGCCACACTACGGCGGCCACTGCCGATCGGCGCTCCTGGTTGGTGTCAGGAGCCCATGCCGGGCATGGCGGAGGTATCCAGGTCGGACGCCCTGGCGCGGATCACGAGCAGTGACACCGCCAGCGCCAGCAGCGCGAAGACCACCGATAGCTGGAAGGACGTCGAGATGCCGTGGGCCAGCACGTTCTGGGCGAAGGGAGCCGGGAGCTGGCCGGTCTGCTCGAACTGCGCCTGCATCTGCGGGGTGGAGTGGGCCAGGAACTGCGTGACCTGGTCCCTGGCCTCGTTGCGGCTGGCCGTGCCGAACACCGTGACCAGGATCGACAGGCCGAGGGAGCCGCCCACCTGCTGCATCACGTTCAGCAGGCTGGACGCCGCGCCCGACTCGTGCCGGTCAACGCCCGAGACCGCGACGATCGTCAGCGGCACGAACAGCAGGCCCAGGCCCAAGCCGAACACCAGCATCGGGCCGAGGATGCCCTCGACGTAGCCGCTGGTCACCGACACCTGCGTGAGCCAGAAGAGCCCGGCCGCCGCCAGCACGGAGCCGACCGCCATGAGACGCTGTGGCCCGACCCTCGGCAGCGAGACCGAGGCGATCTGCGAGGTCACGATGATCGCCGCGGTGACGGGCAGGAAGGCGAGTCCGGCCCGCAGCGGGCTGTAGCCGAGGACGTCCTGCACGAACAGGGTCAGGAAGAAGAACATGCCGAACAGCGCCGCGGCGAGCGCGAACATGATCGCGTAACTGCCCGCCCGGTTGCGGTTGCGGAACATGCGCAGCGGGGTGATCGGCTGCCTGGTCCTGGTCTCGATGGCGAGGAAGCTCGCCAGCAGGACCACCGTGGCGACGAAGGCGCCGACCGTCAAGGTGTCGCTCCAGCCGGACTGCGCGGCGCGGATGAACCCGTAGACCAGCGCGACCATCCCCGCGGTCGAGGTGAGCGCCCCGGCGATGTCGAACCTGCCTGGCTGGCGCTCCGACTCGGTGATGTAGAGAGGCGCGACCGAGGCGAGCAGGATGCCGATGGGGACGTTCACGAACAGCACCCAGCGCCACGACAGCCACGAGGTCAGCATGCCGCCGGCGAGCATGCCGATCGCCGCGCCGGAGACCGACACCGCGGCGAAGACGCCGAAGGCGCGGTTGCGCTCGCGGCCCTCGGCGAAGTTGGTGGTGATCAGCGCCAGCGCCGTCGGCGAGGCGATCGCGCCGCCGACCCCCTGCAGCGCCCGCGCGGCCAGCAGCCACGCCGAGCTCTGCGCCAGGCCACCAAGCAGCGAGGCGAGCGTGAAGAGCAAGATCCCAAAGATGAAGACGCGGCGGCGTCCGAGGATGTCGCCCGCGCGGCCACCGAGCAGCAGCAGTCCGCCGAAGGTGAGCGTATAGGCGTTGAGCACCCAGGACAGGCTGGTGGTGGAGAAGTGCAGGGCCTGCTGGATGTGCGGCAGCGCGATGTTGACGATGGTCGCGTCGAGCACGACCATGAGCTGGGACGCGGCGATCACCGTGAGCGTGAGCCCAGGATGAAAGCCGCGCCGTGCCGCCCCCGGAGCCTGCGACCTCACCGACTGCGAGACCGTCATGAGGTGTTTTCCCCCTTGGGGTAGTGTACGATTCCGTTCACTAGCGACCGACGGTACACTGCGGTTATTGTGAACGCAAGCGTTCATTATTTTTCCTTCCGGGAGTCAGCCGATGGCCGCTGAGGTGGACCGCACCGCCGCTCCTCCGTGCCCGCCGGACGTCCACACCCGGCGGCGGGGGGAGACGCTGGAGCGTGCGATCTACGATGCCGTGCTGTACCAGCTGCAGACGGTCGGCTACGTCGGCTTGACAATGGAGGGGATCGCCGCCTGCGCGCACACCGGCAAGGCGGCCCTGTACCGGCGCTGGCCCTCCAAGGAGGACGTCATCGTCGAGGCCCTCGAGCACACGCTCCCGTCCCTGAACGACCTGCCCGACCACGGCAACGTGCGCGACGACCTCCTCGACGTGCTGCGGCGGATGACCGCGATCGCCAACTCCACGGCGGGCTGCGCGCTCCAGACCCTGCTGGCCGAGACCGACCGGGACCACCCGTTCGTCCGCCTCGTCCACGAGCGCGTCCTCAAGCCGCGCAAGCAGATGTTCCAGGCCGTGGTGGAGCGCGCCGCCGAGCGGGGCGAGGTGCGTGGCCAGGCTCTCAACCCGCTCGTCACGGAGGTCGCCCCGGCCATGGTGGCACACCGGTTCCTGGCGGACGGTCCCCCGGTGCCCGACGCCTACCTGGTGTCGGTCATCGACGACATCGTCATGCCGCTGCTGCGGCGATAGGGCGGCCGGGGATGGCGCTGCGGTTCGGCCTGCTCGGCACCGGCTACTGGGCGCGGGAGGTCCACGCCGCGGCCCTTGCCACCAGCGACGACGCGGAGCTCGTCGCGGTGTGGGGCCGGGACCCCGTCAAGGCGGAGGCGGTCGCCTCGCGGTATGGCGTGCGCGCCTTCACCGACTTGGAGGCGCTGCTCGAGGTGGTGGACGCGGTCGCCATCAGCGTGCCTCCGGACGTGCAGGCCGGCCTCGCGCTGCGCGCCGCGGCCGCCGGCCGCCATCTGCTGCTGGAGAAGCCGCTGGGGCTGTCGCTGGAGGACGCGCGCCTCCTCGTCGAGGAGGTCGAGGCGAACGGCGTGGCCTCGCTGGTGTTCTTCACCTTGCGGTTCCATCCGGCAGTGGCCGAATGGATGGGGCAGGTGCGGGAGGCCGGCGACTGGCACGGCGCTTACGGCACCTGGTTCGGCTCGATCTTCCACCCCGGCAACCCGTTCGGGGAGTCGCCCTGGAGGCGAGCCAAGGGCGCCCTCTGGGACCTCAGCCCGCACCTGCTCGCGCTGGCCCTTCCCTCGCTCGGCCCGGTCGAGCGGCTGACCGCGGGGACCGGCCTCGGCGACACCGTCCACCTGGTGCTCAGCCACCGGGGCGGTGCGTCGAGCACGCTGTCGCTGAGCCTGACCGTCCCACCGGCCGCGGTCAGGACCGATTTCGAGGTCTATGGCCCGCGGGGTCTCTCCGCGATGCCGCACGCCGACACGACCGCGGTCGAGGCGTTCGGCGAGGCGGTGCGGCAGCTCGCCGCCGAGGTCGCTGCCGGGACGACGGCGCATCCGCTCGGGGCCCGCTTCGGCGCCGAGGTCGTCGCCGTCCTCGCCGCGGCCGAGCAGTTCCTCGCCGCACCCGTCAAGACCCGCAGCGAAACCGTCGCCGCCTTGTAGACCGGAGCACTCGCAGGCCTGACGACCGGCCTCACCTCACCCAGCGACCTGGACGACGAGGCCGTCGACCTGCCGCGGCGCGCCTACGAGAGGCCGCTCATTGCGGCTGCTCCGCGGGCGCTGACCGGGCGACGGTGGTCACGTCCGCGGAGGCGTCCTCGTAGAGGGATTCCAGCAGGCCGCGGTGCTTGGCGACGACGGCCCGGCGCCTGAGCTTGAGGCTCGGCGTCAGGTCTCCCCCCTCCACCGTCAGCTCGCCCGGCAGGACCGCGAACCGCTTGATCGTCTCCCAGCGCGGGAGCCGGCTGTTGGCCTGCTCGATGTAGTCGGCGATGAGCGCCCGCACCTGCTGGTGGGCAGCGAGATCGGCGAGAGAGAGGTGGCCGAGGCCGCTGTCCCGCGCCCACGGGCCGATAGCCTCGGTGTCGAGCGCGACGAGCCCGGTGCAGTAAGGGTGACCTTCCCCGTAGACGACGATCTCGCTTGCATAGGGGCAGACGGCCTTGAACACGATCTCCACCGACTGGGGAGCCACGTATTTGCCGCCGGAGGTCTTGATCAGGTCCTTCATCCGGTCGGTGATCCGCAGGAAGCCGTCCTCGGTCAGCTCGCCGACGTCGCCGGTGCGGAACCAGCCGTCGTCGGTCAGCGTCGCGGCCGTTTCCTCGGGCAGGTTGTGGTAGCCGCGCATGACTCCTGGACCATGGATGAGGATCTCCCCCTCGTCGCCGATGCGCGCCTGGGTGCCGGCCAGTGGGCGGCCGACGCTGCCGAAGAGGAAGGCGTGCGGCCGGTTCACGAAGCTGCCCGCGGACGTCTCGGTCAGGCCGTAGCCCTCCAGGATGAGCAAGCCGGCGGCATAGAAGAACTCCGAGACCTCGGCCGAGAGCGCCGCACTGCCCGACACGAAGAAGCGCAGCCGACCGCCGAACCGCTCGCGCAGCTTCGCGAACACCAGGCGGTCGGCCACGGCGTGCTCGGCCCTGAGCAGGCCGGAAGGCTCCTTGCCGGCCCGGCGCAGCGCGGAGACCCGATGGCCGACCCGAAAGGCCCAGTCGAAGATGCGGCGCCTGACGCCGCCGCCGGCCAGCGCCGCGACCCGGTGCTGGACCTTCTCGAAGATGCGCGGCGCGCCCGCCATGAAGGTCGGCCGCACCACCGCGAGGTTGTCGACCAGCTTGGGGATGCGCCCGTCGACCGCCGTCGCGAACCCGACGGTGAGCTGGCCGGACAGCAGCACCTTCCCGAAGGAGTGCGACAGCGGCAGCCACAGGTACTGCAGGTCGTCGGGCCTCAGGATGTGGAGCGCCTCGATCGCCCTGCCCTCGTAGGTCCAGTTGTCGTGGACCAGCCGCACGCCCTTGGGCCGCCCGGTCGTGCCAGAGGTGTACATGAGGGTGGCCAGGCTCTCCGGCCCGATCGACGCGACCGCGTCGGCCACGGCCGCGGGCTGCGCGTCGAGGTGCTCGCGCCCGAGGCGCTCGAGCTCTGCCAGGCCGATGACCCAGTCGCCGTCGGGCGTGCCGTCGAACGTCACCACCTTCACCAGCGCGGGCAGCTCCGCCCGGTGTGCGCGCAGCTTGGCGATCTGCTCGTCGTCCTCGGCGAAGACGAGCCGGGTGCCCGAGTCCCCGAGGATGAAGGCGACGTCGGCAGCGGGCGTGGCCGGGTAGACCGTGGTCGTGGCGGCTCCCGCGCACAGGATGCCGAAGTCGGCGAGAACCCACTCCAGCCGGGTGCTCGCCGCGATCGCGACCCGGTCCTCCGCCCAGATGCCCTGGGCCAGCAGGCCGGCGGCGATGGACTGCACCCGCTCGCCGACCTGCCCCCAGGTCAGCGACTCCCACTGCTCGCCCATCGGGTAGCGGAATGCCTCCCGGTCGGGTGTGGCTGCGACCCGGTCCAGGATCATCCGGGCCATCGAGGCTGGCCGCTCGTTGACGAGCACAAGGTCGAGATCGTCGGTCATGACATTACATTACCGCGTTACGTCGACCAGCCGGACGCATCCGGGTCGTCCGCGAACGTCCCACCGAGATTCTCCCACGAACCGGACCAGCGGCCACCGCTGAACCAGCGGTGGATGAGACGGTTGCTGGTGTTACGCCCGAACACGTCGATGCGGCCAGACCCCCACGACACCGCGGCCGGTCCCGACGCCAATGGCCCGCCCAGGTTCTCCCACCCGGACGACCAGGCGCCGTTGGCGAACCAGCGGTGGTAGACAAGGTTGCTGGGGCCACGGACGAACACGTCGAGGCGGCCACTGCCCCACGCCGCCACGTCAGGGCCGGAGGAGAGTGCCCCGCCGAGGCTCTCCCACGAACCGGACCAGCGGCCACCGCTGAACCAGCGGTGGATGAGCCGGTTGCTGCTGCCACGGGCGAACACGTCGATGCGGCCAAGCCCCCACGACGCCGCCGTCGGCCCCGACGTCAGGGATCCGCCCAAGTGCTCCCAGGTCGACGACCAGCGGCCATTCGCAAAGGTCCGGTGCACCAGTTGGTTACTGCCGCCGCGGGCGAAGACGTCCAGGCGGCCACTGCCCCAGGCCGCCACGTCCGGGGCGGAGGTGAGGACCCCACCCAGGTTCTCCCACGCCGACCAGCGCCCCTGCGAGTACGAGCGGTGGATGAGCTGGTTGCTGCTGCCACGGCCGAACAGGTCGATGCGGCCCGGCCCCCACGACACCGCCGTCGGCCCCGACGACAACGGGCCGCCCAGGTTCTCCCATCCCGCCGACCACGCGCCGAAGGCGAACCAGCGGTGGTAGACGAGGTTGTTGGTCCCGCGGACGAAGGCGTCGAGGCGGCGGTCCTTCTGGGGCGTCTTGTTGGGAGTGTTGGAGCACAACGGGAGCAGGCCGTGCGCGGTGGGCGCCACGATGCCGTCCGCACAGTCGCCGTCGACGTTGAGCGTCGCGCCGTTCCAGGTCTCGTTCATGGGGCTCCGCCACTGCTTGATGAGCCGGTCGTTCGACCACGCCTGGGTGGCCGGGCAGGTCGGGTCGGTCGGGCCGGGCACTCCGTCCCAGTGCGCGAACCACAGGGCGTCGGGCGGCGGGGAGGCGGCCGCGAAGTCGCCAACGCTCACGCACGACCCGTACATGCCCGCCTTCCAGCCGGCGGCTCGCAGCGCCGAGACCCAGCCGCCGACGAACGCCCGCACCGCCGGCGAGCAGGTGGCGTCGTGGGTGGCGTCGTACGCTTCCATGTCGTAGTAGACGACGCTGCCCTTGGAGAACCCAACGCCCTGGGCCGCCGCGATCGCGGCGCTCGCCTCCTGCTTGCCCTGGGCCGCGGCGGTCACGGGATCGTTCGAGAACAGGGCGAGATCCGTGCGGGCGATGCACGGCGCCTGCGGACCGACCCAGATGGGCATGAAGCTCCAGCCCATGTCCACCGCCTGCGACACCCAGCTCGCGGTGAGGTTCGGCTGGTCGCAGGCGCGGTTCACGCCGCCGAGGTAGATGCCGAGGTCGCCGTAGGGGGTGGGGTCGAGGCCGCCGCCCCCGTAGAACGCGCGCATCGTGTCGAGCGAGGGGGCGGTGCAGGCGTCGATGCCCTTGAGCCGGCTCAGGCCGGTGGCGCCGCCCGGCGTGCTGGCGCTGGTCGGCCCGACCGTCAGCAGGCAGCCGAGCACCATTGCGGCCGCGAGAAGTATCCGGGTGACGCGCGTCAGGCGCCGCCGCCTTCCAGCCGGGGCGGGCGGGGTGGGCGGGATGGGGTGGGGCGGGCTGGGCCTCCACGCGCTCCCGCGACTGGCCAGGTCCCGATTCCTCACCGTGCTCACTTGACCGTCACCTCGTGCCAGGTCGAGCCGCCGTCGTTGGTGCGGAACAGCACGCGCCCGGGCGCGCAGGGCCCGCCGGGCGGGCAGGTGCCGCTCGCTGCCAGCGCCCAGCCGGCGGTCGCGGACGCGAACTGCAACTCCTCGACGCCGGCGGGAGTGGTCGGCGGAGCCTGGACAGCGAGGGTGGCCCCGTCGTCGCGCACGCGGACCAGGCGCCGGCTGGACGGCAGCACGGACACCCAGCTGTCCGAGCCGGTGGCGGCCACCGGGACCCCGACATCCGAGCCGAGCTGGTCAGCCGTTGCCACGTGGTTGGCCAGCCGCCAGGTCCGGCCGGCGTCCCGTGACCGGTACCACCCGATCGTGGCGCGGTCCCCAGCAGCCGCGGTGACCGAGAGGACGACCTCGTCGCCGGCCTTCACGGGGAGCGTGTAGGCGATGTGGCCGCTGGCCGCGTCCGGCGGGGGCGGGACGGTCTGGCGCTCCCAGGTGCGCCCGGCGTCGCGGGTGACGAAGAGACGGTCGCCGGCTGGTCCACCGGCGGTCCAGCCGGTCTGCCGGTCGATGAAGGTGATGGGGTCGCCGAGCGGCGCCTCGGACCCGGTCCAGGTGCGCCCGCCGTCCGTCGTGCGGTACAGGCGCCCGAAGCTGAAGTTGCTGCTGGAAACGTCCTTTACGAGGATCCAGCCGTGCGAGGGATCGACGAACCGCACCCAGGCGGGACCGCCGTACGCATCGGCGTTCGCGGCGCTGGCGCCGGCGACGCGCGCGGAGGTCCACGTCCGCCCGCCGTCCGCGGTGCGGAAGGCGCCCAGCGTCACGGCGCCCGCGGCGACGTCGCCGCTGGATGCGACCACCCAGCCGTGGCTGCCGTCCAGGAAGAAGGCACCGCGCACACCCGCCGCCCGCGCCTGCGGTGGGGTGATGTCCCTCCAGCTCGTCCCGCTGTCGTCGGTCCAGGCGAGCTTCTTCGGCGTCAGCGCCCAGCCGCGCGTGGCCGCGACGAGCTGCACCGCGCGGACAGGCCCGAAGGTCGTGGGCGGGGTCGGGCGGACGGCGCCGGGGGCCTCCTTCCCGCTCGCGCGCACGCAGCCGGCCAGCGCAAGGCCAGCCGCGATCGCCAAGGTCAAGGAGGCCCACGAGCGGGGTGAGCGCCACCGCCGCCGGGGTGGCCGGACAGGCGAGGACAAACACATTCGGTGCAGTTCCATCGTGATCCTCTTGGGGCTGGAGCTTTGGGGCTGGAGCTTGGCGGCGAAGTGGGGGGTCTTCTGGGCAAATACCGCCGTTCCGCGCGAAGACGTTACCAGAGTGGGGCCACGGATGCCTCCCGCTGTCCATAGGCACGCCGCCCTTCTGGACTACCCTCGCGGGATGAACGAACAGCACCTGACGATCTGTGCGAGTGCCGAGTGGGCCGAGCTCGTCGAGCACGTGCTGCTGCCGTGGGTGGTCGAGGGGCGCCGCCTGGGCGACGAGGTTCTCGAGGTGGGCGCCGGTCCCGGCCTGGTCACCGACGCATTGCGGCGGCGGGTCCCACGACTGGTGGCGGTCGAGGTGGACCAGCGGCTGGCAACGGCGTTGCGACGGCGCCTCGCGGGCACCAATGTCGAGGTCGTGGAGGCCGACGCCACCGCGCTCCCCTTCGACAGCGGGCGGTTCTCCGCGGTCGCGTGCTTCACCATGCTGCATCACGTGCCTACCGTCGCGATGCAGGACCGGCTGCTCGGCGAGCTGCTCCGCGTGCTGCGGCCAGGTGGCCTCCTAGTCGGCACCGATGGCATGGACACGCCGGACCGCCGCGAGGTCCACGCGGACGACGTCTTCCTCCCTATCGATCCCGCCGAGCTGCCAGGTCGTCTGACGGCGGTCGGCTTCACCGACCCGGACGTGGAGATCAGCGGCGACCGCTTCCGCTTTGCCGCCACCAGCCCGAGCTGACAGGTCGCCGCCACTCAAGAAAAGTGGTCATGGGCCTGAGCCGCCGTCGGCGGCGAATTCGTCCGGAAGCTGATCTCTCCGTAGCTCTGGTCATAGGTCGGCGCGTAGAGGGTGTCGAACCGCCGGCGACCGTCACAGGTCGCTGATGAACTGTGACAGCAGGTCGGCCAGCCTACCTGGCCTCGACGCCGTGATGGACAGTAACTCGGCCGATGAGTTTTCGGTCGGCTCGTTGTCTGAACAACCGAAGACTTCGCTCGAGCCATGACGAGGAGCTGTTCGACAGTGACTGCTCACACCGCCCCTGACACGACCCCCCGGGCCGGACGGCGCGAGTGGGTCGGGCTGGGGGTGCTGACCCTTGCCTGCCTGCTGTACGTAATGGACCTGACCGTGCTCCACCTGGCCGTCCCGGCCATCAGCGCCGACCTGCAGCCGAGCAGTGTCCAGCTACTGTGGATCATCGACGTCTACGGCTTCTTCGTCGCGGGCTCGCTCATCACCATGGGCACGCTGGGCGACCGAGTCGGCCGCCGCAAGCTTCTGCTCGTCGGCGCCGCCGCCTTCGGCGTCGTCTCGCTGCTCGCCGCGTTCTCGACGAGTGCCGAGATGCTCATCGTGAGCCGGGCGCTGCTCGGGATCGCCGGGGCGACCCTGGCGCCATCGACGCTGTCCCTGATCTTCCACATGTTCGAGGACCCCAGGCAGCGCTCGGTCGCCATCGGGGTCTGGATCGGGAGCTTCTCGGCCGGCAGCGCGATCGGGCCGGTGCTCGGCGGGGTGATGCTC
Source organism: bacterium (assembly GCA_046727955.1). Taxonomy (GTDB): domain Bacteria; phylum Actinomycetota; class CALGFH01; order CALGFH01; family CALGFH01; genus DASVXQ01. The sequence continues at coordinate 31,921 of JBKPDO010000076.1, forward strand.
GAGCACTTCTGGTGGGGCTCGGTCTTCCTGCTCGCCCTGCCGGTGATGGGGCTACTGCTGGTGCTCGGTCCCCGGGTGCTCCCCGAGTACCGGGATCCGGACGCGGGGCGGCTCGACCTGGTCAGCGCAGCCATGTCGGTGTTCGCCGCGCTGGCGGTGATCTACGGCCTGAAGGAGACCGCTCAGGACGGCTTCGGGTGGATCCCCGCCCTGTTCGTCCTGGCCGGACTGGCGGTCGGCGCGGTGTTTGTGCGCCGCCAGCGAATGCTGGCCGATCCGATGATCGACATCGGGCTCTTCAGGATCGCCGCGTTCAACGCGGCGCTGGCCACCAACTTCCTGGCCATCTTCGTCGCGGTCGGCTACTTCCTCTTCGTCGCGCAGTACCTGCAGCTCGTGTCCGGGCTCTCGCCGCTCGAGGCGGGCCTGTGGTCGTTGCCCTCCGCTTTCGGGTTCATCATCGGGTCCCAGCTCGCCCCGCGGCTCGTGCACCGGGTTCGTCCGGCGTTGGTGATCGGTGGCGGCCTTGCCCTGTCGGCCGTCGGGCTGGCGGTGCTCACCCAGGTGGACGCGTCCGGCGGTCTGGCCCCGATCGTCGCCGGTTCAGTGATCATCTCGCTGGCGCTGGCACCGGTGTTCGGTTTGACGACCGAGCTGATCGTCGGGTCCGCCCCACCCGAGCGGGCCGGGGCGGCGTCGGGGATCTCGGAGACCGGCGCTGAGCTCGGCGGCGCGCTCGGCATCGCGATCCTTGGCAGCATCGGGGTGGCGATCTACCGGAGCGAGCTGGCGGACCGCCTTCCGGCGGGAGTCCCGGCCGAAGCGGCGGCAATCGCTCGTGACACCCTCGGCAGTGCCGTCGCCGTCGCCGGGGAGCTGCCCAACCGCCTCGGTGCCGTGGTCCTGGAGACCGCTCGGGAAGCGTTCGTCCAGGGAATGCGGTTCGGCTCCGCGATCGCGGCGTTCGTGGCGGTCGGCCTCGCCATCCTGGCCCTGGTCATGCTGCGCGACCGAGCTGCCCCTCCTCCATCGCACGCGGATGCGGAGGTCGACATGGCCTCCACGGGCCGGTGAGGGGCCGCCCGGCGCGAGGCGACCCGGCTCAGCCCACCGCCGCGAGGCGACCGGCTCAGCCGCGGCGTCCGAGGCCCGACTCGCGCGTGAGGCGCTGGGCGATGACGACCGGGATGATCGTGAGCCCGAGCACGATCAGCACGACCACGTTGACCTCGGGGAGCTGCTGCCCGAGGCGGATGGCGCCGAAGATCCACAGCGGGAGGGTGTTCTGGGCGCCCGCGGTGAAGGTCGTCACGATCACCTCGTCGAAGGACAGCGCGAACGCGAGCAGGGCGCCGGACACGAGTGCCGTCGAGATGACCGGGAGCGTGACGTACCTGAACGTCTGCCAGCCGCGGGCTCCCAGGTCCATGGACGCCTCGACTTGAGCGACAACCCCGGGATCGGCCAGCTCTGGATGTTCGACGGGTTGAACGCATAGAGCAGGATGATGACGATCGGAACGAACAGGAAGGCGAGGACCAGAGCCACCCAGATCCTCAGCGCGATGCGCGTCGCCCGCGTCTGCATCACAGCGCCTCGAACGCGCCGAGCCGGCGGGCCAGCAGCAGGTACAGGGCCATGTTGACCACGGGGACGGTGGCGAACGTGGCCGCCACCCAGGTTCAGCGCCCGGCCGGGCCGAGCGTCACGAAGGCGGGACGGGCCCCGGCGAGGCCGCGCGTATAGTCTTCGCGCCGGTGTCGGCGCTACTAGACGAACCGGGGGCGGTTTGGGCGAGTCTGTCGATGGGGTGACCGGGGATCTCGCGGCGGTGGTCCGCGGCTTCAGGAATCACCCTGGCCTGCTCGGCAAGGCACGGATCGCGATGGTGACCGACGTTCTCGGGCCAACCGACTGGGACCGGGGACCGGGGGACGACGCCGCGGTGCTGCCGCGGGACGGCGAGGGCGGCCACGCCCTCGTCGCCGGCGAGGCGATGTGGCCGCCCTTCGTGGAGCGCGACCCATTCGGCGCGGGGATCGCCGCGGTGGTGGCCAACGTCAACGACGTCGCGGCGATGGGCGGGCGGCCCGAGGCCCTGGTGGACACCATCGTGGCGGACGAGCGCTCGGCCCGCCTGGCTCTGGAGGGGCTGCGGTCCGCCGCCGAGCTCTACCGCGTGCCCGTGGTCGGAGGTCACCTGACGATCCGTCCTGGCCCGCCAGCGCTCTCGGCGTTCATCCTCGGGACGGCGCGACAGCCGCTCCGTGCCTTGGCGGCCGCGCCCGGCCAGGCCTTGCTCTTCTGCGCCTGCCTCGACGGCCGCATGCGCGAAGACTTCCCGTTCTTCTCCTCGATCCGCGAGCGCGGCGCGGCGGTCGCCGACGACGTGCGGCTGCTTGCCGATCTGGCCGAGGCGGGTCACTGCCTGGCGGCCAAGGACGTCAGCATGGCGGGGGTGCTCGGGTCACTGGCGATGCTGCTCGAGCCGACCCGCTGCGGCGTCCTGGTCGACCTCGACCGCCTGCCACGACCGCCGGGCGTGCCGCTGACTGCCTGGACGGGGGTCTTCCCGTCGTTTGGCTTCCTGCTCTGCGCGCCTACCTCGCGGGCAGCCGCCTGCCGCGACGCCTTCACCGCGCGCGGCCTGGCGTGCGAGCAGGTCGGGCTGCTCGACGCCTCGGGCGCGCTGCGCGCCAGGCTCGGGGGGCGGGAGGAGCTGCTGATCGACCTTGGCCGGCAGGCGGTGACAGGGCTGCTCGGACCCCAGGGCCAAGCGGCCCGGAGCTAGAGCCTGGTTGCAATGGTGATCCGCGGTACGGCGAACCTGCCCGATCGCGGTGCTAACCCACAACCCAGGGATCACCTCGAGGTACCCGATGGGGGGTTCGGGGCCGGAGGGGTCCGGGGAACCCCAAGGGGGTGCCCCGGTGGATCGCCCCGTCTCGGGCTCCCCCCCGAATGCAAACAGGCCCTAGCCTGCCTGGAGGTCGATGGCCATCCGCTGGTGGAGCCGCCCGACGTAGGGGGCGGGATCCCCAGCGCGGTACCAGCCAAGGCGCTCGAAGAACGGCACGTTCGCGGGCTGGATCTGCGCCACCATCACCAGCCCGCCGAGCCTCGACGCGGTCCCGACCGCAAATCGCACCAGCGGCGCGCCGATGCCGTGCTTGCGGAACGGCGACAGCACGGCCAGGCGGTCGCCCTTCCACCACCCCGGCTCGTCGAGCGGGTAGAGGCGGACGGCACCGGCCACCTCCTCGCCGCAGAAGCCCAGCACGTGCAGGGTCACGGAGTCCTGGTCGTGCTCGTCCCAGTCGGAGCCTTCGAACAGGCCCTGCTCCTGCACGAAGACGGCGTGCCGGATGGCCAGGTGGAGGACCCTCTCCTCCTCGCCGGCGACGAGCCGGCAGCTGACCCGGCCGGACCGCGCGGCAGGCTCAGCGGACCTGAAGGACCGGTAGCGTGCGCCGGTTCGCTCCATGTGGCCTCCCCTCGAACGCGGACATCGCGGAGCAGGCGTTACAGCGAGCGCAGCCCGCCTTCACGCGCGCGGACTCCAGCCCGCTAGCGAGCACGTGGGGCGCGACCCGGCGGTAGACCGACTTCACGTACTCCGGCTCTGGCGGCAGAGCCGGCTCCATCAGGCTGCCCGCGCTCGGCCGCAGCGGCACGACGAAGGGGTAGACGCCCGCGTCCACGGCACGCTTGCAGGACTCCACGGTGAGCTCGGGGTCCTCCCCCATGCCGAGGATCACGTAGGTGGACACCTGCCCGCGACCGAACACCTCGACCGCCCGCTCCCAGGCCCGGAAGTAGCCCTCCACGCCGGTCTTGCCCTTGGCCGGGGCGACTCGGTCAAGGACCCGCTGGTCGAAGGACTCCACGTGGATCCCGACGGTGTCGACCCCCATGTCCTGCAGCGCCTCGAACACCGAGTAGTCGTCGGGAGGCTCGAACTGGGCCTGGACCGGCAGGCCGGTCGCCTGCTTGACGGCGCGCGCGCACCTGCCGACGTACAGCGCCCCCTTGTCGGGCCCCCGGGTCGTCCCGGTGGTGAGGGTGACGTCGACCGCGCCGTCGAGCTCCTTGGCCGCTAGGGCCACCTCGGCGAGCTGCTCGGGCTTCTTCACCGCGATGGTGCGGCCGCCCTCCAGCGACGCCTCGATCGCGCAGAACTGGCACTGGTCCTGGTTCCCCCAGTAGACGCAGGTCTGGATCACGGTGCTGGCCAGTGAGTCCAGGTGGAGCAGCGCGATTTTCCAGTACGGGATGCCGTCGGCGGTCTGGAGGTCGTAGAAGCTCGGCCTCGCCGGCAGCGCGGCGCTCGCCAGGCGCCGCCCGTCCCGGTACACGCCCCAGCCCTCGCGCTCCTCGCGTCGCAGTACGTAGGGGGAGCTCGAGACGAACCCACTGACGTGCGGGAACGTTACCGGGACGCCCTCGATCCAGATCATGCCGGCGTCGGCGGGGCCCGCGCCCCCGCGGCGGCCCTCCTCCATCGGCGCCTCGACCCGCACGCCGGCGCTCTGCACCTCGGCGATGAGCGGCCCGAGGCTGGCGATAGAGCTGGTGTTACCACTTGTGTCCATAGAGCGCCTCGAAGTTCTGGTGGAGGATGCGGTCCTTGAGCTCCTTGCCGACCGGCTGGCCCGCGATCTTGTAGTACTCGCCCCAGAAGTCGCTCCACGGCTCGTCGGAGGCGAACAGCACGCGGTCGTCGCCGACGCCGCGGCGCTCGATCTCGGTGAGGAGCCAGCGGACCCCGAACCCGACCGCCCAGGTGACGTCGGTGTAGACCTTGTAGCCCTGCTCGACCCAGTCCAGGAAGCGTGGCACGAGCCGGATGTGGCCGCTGACGCCGCCGCCGAAGTGCACCAGGTACATCTTGGCCCGCTTGCCGTAGCGCTCCACCAGCGGGATGTAGTTGTTGAGGTCGGAAGCGCCTCCCGGGCTCGTGTGGAAGTGGAACACCAGGTCGTGCTCCTCGGCGGCGCGGAAGCACGCCTCGGCGATCTCCCTGGTGTCGTCGTCCCAGCCGTCCGGGTTGGGGTTGCCGCCGAGCAGGAACGTGGTCTTGAGGGCCACGATGCCCTCCTCGCCGGCGTGCTCGAGGGCCTGGAGGGTCATCTCCTTGTTCTGCGGGAGGAACGAGACCCACAGCCCACCGCGAAGGCGGTCCGAGGATTTGACGGAGTCGAGCACGAGGTCGTTCAGGGAGAACGGCTGCTGCTGCACGGGGATGCCGTAGTTGGGCAGCACCAGCGCCCGCTCGACGCCGAGCTCGTCCAGGTGCTGGAGGTACGCGCGCGTGGTCGGGAACTCGTAGACGGTCGGCTTCACCGGCTCAGCGAGGTCGTAGAACTTCCAGGCGGCCATCTCGCCGATGTGGCTGTGCCCATCGATGGTCCGGTGGGGGACCCGCTCCTGGTTCATCTGTCGCCCTCCCCAACTCGATGCTGATGCCCTTACGGTAGCGACCCGGTCTCACATGCCTGGCGTAGCGCCGCGACGGCTCGCTCCCAGGCCGCCGGGTCGTCGAAGGTCCGCGGCGCGGCGACCGGCTCCTGGTCCCCGGCCGGCTCGCCGCTGACCGGGTCCAGGCGGGCGGCCTCTACGCCGTAGCGCGGCTGGTAGGTATCGGGGTCGAGCTCGACGAAGGAGTGGATCGCCACGCCGGTGGGGATGTGCAGCTCGATCCGGGAGGACGTGGCCGACCCGAAGGGATCGGGCGGCTGTCCGCCGGCCGCCTCCAGGAGCACGACCCAGCGCTCCCCCTTCGCCGTCGCCTCCCGCACCCGCGCCGCCGCGGCCGCCCGCTCGGCGGCGGCCTTGACCTCCCGGTACCGCAGAGCGAAGGCCGCCTCCGCCGCAAGGCCCAGGTCGAGCCCGCCGGCGGGAACCCCGGCCCGGGCGACGGTCCGCGCCACCCGGGCGGGGGCCTCGCCGAACGCCGCGGCCAGCGCCTCGGGGGTGGACAGGTCCCCGAGGTCGTCCGCCAGCGCGCGCACCAGCGTCAGGTAGCGCTCGTACAGGTCCGGCCTGGCCATCACGACCGGGTACAGGCGGCGCTCGGCGGCGTTCCAGCGCTCGACCAGCTCGACAGGCGCTTGGCTCATGACGGGGGCGTCAGCAGGCCCGGGCACGGCGGCCAGTGGCAGTCCGCGACGCTGGCTAGAGGTTCCAGGTGTTGAGGACGAAGGCCCCCTCCCTCCAGGCGGTGAGGGCCGCGTCCAGGACGTCGCGCGGGTGGATGGGCTTGATGCCCTTCATCATGTCGGACTCGCGCATGCCGTACAGGGCCGCGGCGGAGAATCGGCAGGCGTAGACCTTGCCGCCCTCGTCCATGAACGTCTGCAGCTGGCGGTTGTAGTTCATGTTGCCGGGGAAGGCCTCGTCGCCCACCTTCGGGAACCCGCGGGTCGCGGACGCGATCAGCGAGCCCGGCCCGAACAGGACGATGTTCGTGTCGAAGCCCTTGCGGCGGATGCGCGTCGCGGTCAGGAGGTTGACGACCGACACGGAGCTCTCGAAGGGGACGCTGTGGATGAAGATGTACGCCTTCTGACCAGGCTCTGCCTGGTGGTCCTCGAAGACCTTGTCCTCGTAGTCGACGATTGCCTGACCGGCATCGACACGCTCGTCCACGAACTCGGCCATGTCCGATCTCCTCCCTGAACGTCGCCCGCACCCCACGTGTGGGCTCCTTCTCCGGACCTCGCCGGCCGAACCCTACCCTGATCTGGCGGCGGCCGAGGGCGGTCCCCGTCGCTGCCAGGAACGTCGATGGCTGCCAGGCATGCCGAGGATGACGGCGTGCCGCAGCCGCCACGGAAGCCTCCTATATATCGGAACGAACAGGCGCTTCCAGAACCACGCCTGGATGCTCGGCCGCCCCACCGGCGGCGGCCGGCCCAGGTAGCGTCGTGCCAGGTCGGCCTGCGCGGCCTCGAGCAGGTACTTCTCAGAGTTGCGCCGGACCCACTCGAAGAACCGCATGGTCAGCGCCCCCCGCCCCCGAGACCGTTCTGCGCCGCCAGCGCGATCGGCTCGTTGAGCGCCCCGATGGCCGGCGAGTACACGTTCTCCATCCAGGCCAGCTCATCGAGGGTGACGCCCTTCTTCGCGGCCATCGCCAGGAAGTCGCACCGCTCCTTGATGCCTTCGCCCCCGACCAGCTGGGCGCCGATCAGGCGCAGTGTCCGCGGCTCCGCCAGCAGCTTCACGCGGATCTTCTTGAAATCCGGGTAGTAGCGGGCCCGGGAGATCCCCTCGGCCACACCCATGACGAACGGGACGCCGAGGGCGCTGGCGATGGTCTCGCCGAACGACACACCCCCGATCATCCACTTGCCGCCCACCATGCCCCACGGCACGTACACCGGCTGGTAGCTGCGCCGCGTGCCGGCGGCACCCGCACCGGCGACCTTGCCCTGGGAATAGGCGTGGCTGCCGGACAGGCCCTGGACGGGGATATTCGTGCCCCCCTGGGGCACCTCGACGCAGTCACCCGCGGCGAACACCCCGGACGCTGAGGTGGCCATGTGCTCGTCGACGATGATGCCGCCGGTGGAGCCGGTCTTGATGCCCGCCTCGCGGGCGAGCCGGTTGTTGGGGAGTTTCTTCGTCCCCATCACGACCATGTCGACCGGCACCTCCCCGGCGGAGGTTCTCACCGCTCGCACGTGCCCCGTGCCGGTGAGCGCGTCGATGCGCGTGTTGAAGTGGAGCTTGACGCCCATCTCCCGCCAGGAGTCCTCCACCGGCTGCATGATGTCCGGGTCGGCGATCTCGGCCATGGCCCACGGATGGGGGTCGACCAGGTGCGTCTCGATGCCTCGGTGCGCCAGCGCCGTGGCCATCTCCACGCCGATCGGCTGCGCCTCGACCACCGCGGCGACCTTGGTCCGCTCGAGGATCTCGTCCCAGCGCATCGCCTCGCGGATGTCGCGGACGTAGTAGATACCGTCGAGGTCGACGCCGGGAATGGCGGGCCGCTCGTATTCGAAGCCGGTGGCGATCACCAGGTTGTCGAAAGGCTCGTCGTCGCGGCCCTCGACGGTGAGCCTGCGGCGCGCGAGGTCGATGGACCGCACCCTTGTCTGGTAGCGGATGTCGTAGCCGAGCTGCTGGTAGTACTCCCTGCCCTGGAGGATGAGGCGGTCGAAGGTGTCGATCTCCCTGCCGTGGACGTAGGGGATGCCGCACGGGCTGTAGGCCACGTCCTGCTGGTCGGTGAAGACGATCACGTGCGCATCAGCGTCCGCCTGCTTGGCGGCGCCCGCCGCGCCCATCCCGGCGGCGCTGCCGCCGATGACCACGATCCTCCTGGCCATGAGACCTCCCCCGCCTCCGAGGATTCATCATCGTACAGCTTCATCCTCTATAATGCAGGTCCGGAAAACCTGGCACCCAAGGGGATTCTGGCCCGGGGGAACGGCGGCGCACCAAGGAGCGAGTGGATGACCGTGCAGTTGGACGAGGCGATCGCCGCCATCGGGGCGAAGGTCCGGCAGCTCCGCAAGCAGCAGAACCTCTCGCTGGAGGACCTGTCGCAACGGGCCGGGGTCTCGGCCACCGCCATCCACAAGCTCGAGCGCAACGGCATGGTGCCGACCATCGCCACGCTGATGAAGCTCGCGCGGGCGTTCGACCGCCCGGTGAGCTACTTCGTCGACGAGGACACCGAGACCCGCTCGGTCACGCTCGTCAAGGTAAGCGAGCGCGAGCCGGTGCTCACGTCCAAGCAGGGCCTGCGCCTCGAGGGGATCAGCGGCCCCTACGGGTCGTTCCACCTGGCCGGCGCGGTGGCCGAGGTGGACCCGGGAGCCGACAGCGGCCCAAAGGAGATGGAGCACCCTGGCGAGGAGCTGGTGTTCCTGCTGGAGGGGACGCTCGCCTTCCGGGTCGGCGCCGAGGAGCTCACCCTTGGCCCCGGCGACGCCCTGCACTTCCGGACCGACCGTCCCCATCGATGGCGCAACCCAGGCGACCGGCCCGCCCGCGCGCTGTGGATGACCATGCGCCCGTCTTGAGACGAGCGCTGGCGAAGGTCGAGGAAGCGAGTCGAGCCCATGAGCACGGTCGTCATCGCCGTCGGGGGCAACGCGGTCCTCGCCGAGGGCGAGCGAGGCACCTATGACCAGCAACTCGCCAACCTCGCGAGCCTGGCGACGGTATTGTCGGACCTGGGACGGGACGGCCACCGGGTGGTCCTCACCCACGGCAACGGCCCCCAGGTCGGCAACCTCGCCATCCAGCAGGAGGAGGGCGCGGGGCTGGTGCCGCCGCAGCCGCTGCACGTTCTCGGGGCGATGACGCAGGGGCAGGTGGGCCACCTGATCACGGCGGCGGTCGGCGGCGGCCGTGCCGCGCCGGAGCGGTCCGTGGCGACGATCGTGACCCACACGCTCGTCGACCTCTCCGACCCGGCTTTCCACCACCCTACAAAACCCATCGGCCCGTTCTACCCCCGGCACGAGGCGGAGCGGCTCGCGCGGGAGCGGCACTGGCAGGTGGCCGAGGACGCCGGCCGTGGCTGGCGGCGGGTCGTGCCGTCTCCGGAGCCGCAGGGCTTCCTGGAGGCCGACGCCATCCGCGCGCTGGTCGACGCCGGGTTCATGGTGGTGGCGTCGGGTGGGGGCGGGATCCCGGTCGCCCGGAACGGGGCAGGGATCCGCGGCGTGGACGCGGTGATCGACAAGGACCTCTCGGCCCAGCGGCTGGCGACCACGGTTGGCGCGGACGTCCTGGCCCTGCTCACCGGGGTCGACCAGGTGTGGCTCGGCTTCGGCACGCCGCAGCGGCGGGCGGTCGACTCCATGACCGCCGACGAGGCCTCCAAACACCTGCTGGACGGCGAGTTCCCGCCCGGCAGCATGGGCCCGAAGGTCACCGCCGCCATCCGCTTCGTGCGCTCTGGGGGCGAGCGGGCGATCATCACCTCCCCGTCGGGGCTGCCGGAGGCGCTGGCGCGAAGGGGTGGGACGAGCGTCGTCCCCGCGCACGTCCCGGGTCAGGTCCCTGGGCAGGTCCCTGGGCAGGTCCCTGGGCAGGTCCCCGGGCAGGTCCCGGCCCGTGCGGAGCGGCCGCGGTGAGCGTGCTGCGCGTCCGGGCGCGCCGGGACACCTACGTGGACTCGGTGCAGCTCATGGCGGCCAACCGGGCCATGCTCGAGCAGCCGGGCGTCGGCTGGGCGGCGGCGGTGATGGGGACGCCGGCGAACGTGGCCATGCTCGCCGGCGAGGGCCTCGGGACCGACCAGCTCGGGGGTGTCGGGGCGAATGACCTGGTGATCGCGGTCAGGGCGGGGACCGAGCAGGAGGCCGATGGCGCGCTGGACGCCGGGATGGGCGCGCTGGCCGAGGCGGCGCCCGCGGCCGCCGGCAGCGGCAGGCCCGCCGGGCGCGAGGAGCGGGCGCCGCTGACGCTGGAGGAGGCCGCCGCCCTGGGCGGGGCCAACCTCGCGCTGGTCTCGGTCCCGGGGCCATTCGCCCCGCTGGAGGCGCACAAGGCGCTGTCCGCCGGCCTGCACGTGCTGGTGTTCAGCGACAACGTGCCGCTGGCCGACGAGGTGGAGCTCAAGGTCAGGGCGGAGCGGCTCGGCCTGCTGGTGATGGGGCCCGGGGCCGGCACCGCGGTGCTCGGCGGCGTCGGGCTGGGGTTCGCGAACGCGCTGCGCCGGGGTCCGGTCGGCGTGGTCGCCGCCGCCGGGACCGGGGCGCAGGAGGTCATGACGCTGCTGGACCGCTGGGGCCCCGGCGTGTCCCAGGTCATCGGGGTGGGCGGTCGCGACCTCCAGGAGGACGTCGGCGCGCGCATGACGCGCCTGGCGGTGCGGGCGCTGGAGGCGGACCCGGCGACCGAGGTGCTGGTGCTGGTCTCCAAGCCGCCGGCCGCGGCCGTCGCGCGGGCGCTCCTGGCCGGCCTGGGACGCAAGCCGACGGTTGCGGCGCTGGTCGGCCTCGACGACTTGCCGCCCGCCCCGCCGGGCGTTCAGCTGGTGGGGACCCTGGAGGAGGCCGCCGCGACCGCGGTGGGCCTGCTCGGCACGCCGGCGCCGCCGTCCGGCCAGGGGCTGGCCGAGCCGGTGGGGCGGGCGGCCGCCGGGCTCGATGCCGGCCGGGTGGCGGTCCGGGGCCTGTTCTCCGGGGGCACCCTGTGCTACGAGGCGATGGTCCTGCTCGGCCGGCGGCTCGGCCCGGTGTACTCGAACGTCCCGCTGCGGCCGGAGTGGGCCACGCCCGCGCCGGACGGCGCGCACGTCTGCCTCGACCTCGGCGAGGAGGAATTCACCCGGGGCCGGCCGCATCCCATGATCGACCCGGAGGCGCGGGTCGATCACGTCCTGTGGGCGGCGGACGACCCCTCGACCGCCGTGATCGTCCTCGACGTCGTGCTCGGCTACGGCTCCCACCCCGACCCGGCGTCGGTCCTGGCCCCAGCGTGCGCCGGCGTCACCAGCCGGCCCGGCGGGCCGGCGGTGATCGCCTATGTTCTCGGCACCGACGCCGACCCGCAGGGGCTCGCCGGCCAGCGTCGCCAGCTCGAGGAGGCCGGTTGCCTGCTCGCTCCGACCAGCGCCAGAGCTGCCCTGATGTCCGCCGCGCTCAGCTGCAGGCAGCCGGCCGTCGCCGAGGGGCGACTGCGATGACGGCGCCCGGCCCCACCCGTCCCCGGGTCGCCCGTCCCCGGGTGGCGATCCTGACTTACTCAACCAAGCCCAGAGGCGGCGTCGTGCATACCCTCAACCTGGCGGAGAACCTGCACGACCTCGGCCACCAGGTGCACATGTTCGCGCTCGGCGACCCCGACGCCGGCTTCTTCCGGCCGCTGCGGGTGCCGCACACGATCCTGCCGGGCCCCGGCCGCGACGGCACCCTCGAGGAGCGGGTGGACGCCTCGGTCGAGACGCTCGTCGCCAGCCTGTCAGGACGGCTGCGCGGCCGCTTCGACGTGGTCCACGCCCAGGACTGCATCGCCGCCCGCGCTGGGGTGGCCCTCGCCGGAGCGGAGGGCGGCCTCCCGGTCGTCCGGACCGTCCACCACGTCGACGACTTCGTCTCCCAGACACTGGTGGAATGCCAGCGGCGGTCGATCCTCGACCCGGACCACGTGCTGGTGGTGAGCCGGGACTGGCGGCGGCGCCTCCACGACGAGTTCGGCGTGGACGCCGAGGTCGTCACCAATGGGGTGGACGGGCCGCGGTTCGCGCGGCCGTCCTCGGTCGACGGCTCCGACCTGCGGACGCGGGCCGGGGCCAGGGGCCGCTTCCTGTTCCTGACGGTGGGCGGCATCGAGCCCCGCAAGGGCAGCCTCGAGCTGGTAGAGGCGCTCGCCAAGGTCAGGGACCTGGTCAGCCCGCCGCCCGTGCTGGCGGTGGTCGGCGGCCACTCCTTCCAGGACTACCGGCCCTACCGGGAGCGGGTGCTGGAGCGGGCGGGCGAGCTGGGCGTCCCCTTCGGCGAGGCGGTCGTGCTGCTGGGGACCGTGCCCGACGACGAGCTGCCCCGCTGGTACCACGCGGCGGACGCGTTCGTGTTCCCCTCCCTCAAGGAAGGCTGGGGGCTGTCGCTGCTCGAGGCGCTCACGGCCGGCCTTGCGACCGTGGCCACCGACCTGCCCGTGTTCCGGGAGTTCATCGGCGAGCGGGACGCGTTGCTGGCGCCGGCCGGAGACCCCGGCGCGCTCGCCGACGTCATGGTCCGCGTGGCCTGTGACCCGGAGCTGCGGCGCCGGCTCGGCCGCCGCGGCCCAAGGGTGGCCGAGCGGTTCACCTGGCGGCGCTGCGCCGAGCAGCACGCCGCGATCTACCGCCGGCTCGCCTCCTGACCAGGCCTACCCCGCGGCGCCCAGGCGCTCGTCCAGCGCGAGCAGGGCCTGCTCGAAGCAGGCCAGCGGGGCGCTGGCCACGCCGGCGCCCACCTGCCCGGTGCCGGCCGACCGGTGCAGGATGCCGGTATTGATCGACGGGGTGACCCCGGTCTCGACGACCTTGCGAAGGTCAACGCCTACGGGCGACCCGCGCAGGTCGAGGTACGGCAGCTGGAACCGCGTGCTGCGACCCAGGCAGATACGCTCCATCGCCTCGGTCGCGGCCACCGCCCTGGCCATGCCGCCGCCCAGGAACGCGGCCACCGCCGGGGACGCGGCCGCCGCCGCGGCACCCAGGCCCACCAGCTCCAGCACCGCGCTGTCGCCGATGTCGGGAGCGCCGTCCGCGGGCCCGTAGCCGGCGTGGAACAGGGCCTGCTCCACGGCTGGAGCGGGGGCGGTGAACCAGCGCTCCCCCGTCGTGGCCAGGCGCACGCCGAAGGTCGTGCCGTTACGGGCCATCTCCGTCACCACGCTCGCGCCGGCGACCTCCCCGGCCCAGTCGGTGAGGGACTTGGCGGCGGCCATGACCAGGTTGAGGAAGAACAGGTGGTTCTGGGACAGGAAGCGGGCCAGCGCCAGCAGGCCAGGCCCGCCGACCTCGGCCAGGTAGGGGAGCAGGTGTCGGATGAGCAGGTTCGTGGAGGCCTGCGTGCGCATGTGCCCGTCGTCGCCCATCTGCAGGCCCTGGCTGGCCAGCCAGAGCACGTCGACCGGCCCGCTCCGGCGCACCGCGGCGGCGAGCACCGGAGCGGCCGAGTCGCGAAGGAAGCGGAGCCGCTCGACCCCCACGGGTGTGTCCACGCCGAACCATGGCGTCCTGCCGGGACCCTGGTTGAGACTGGAGAAGGCGCGGTTGGAGCCCGAGCGGCTCTCCACCGCGAAGACAGGGGCGGACGGGCCGACGGCGCTGGCCATCGGCACCACAACGTGATGGTGGTTGGCCGGCTCGAGCTCCACCCCCGCGGCGGCGACCAGCGCCGCGGCGTCCTCGCGGGTCGCCGCCCAGCCCTCGGCCATGACCGCGGCCAGCACGGAGCGGCGCAGCGGATCGCAGAAACGCTCCCACGAAAGCGGCGGACCGGGGTGCAGGACCGTCCGCGGGCCCATGCCGGGCACGAGATCGGCCGCCGACCCGATCTCCACCAGGACCGCGACCCCCTCGTCCAGGCGGCGCACCGCCTCGCGGTTGGCCCGGTCGACCCGCTCGGCGTGCCGCCCGTACAGCCGGGTGAGCGCCCCGACGAGGCTGTCCTGCCCTCCCGCCGGGATGTGCCAGTCGACGTCGACCGCCTCCGCCCCTTGGGCACGGACCGCCTCGCCGAACAGCGACAGGCCGGCGTTCACCACCCGCACGTGCTCGGGCAGCGGCGCTGACAGCGGATCGGCGGGAGCTGAGGAGCTAGCCACGGCGACGGGCCACCTCCTCCGCTGCGCTGACCAGCGCCGACTCGGCCGCGTCGAGGGCGCCGAGCGCCGCTGTGGCCCGATCGCGGGCGGCCGACGCCGCCGCGGCCTGGCCGGCGGCCATGCGCCGCACGACCTCCGGGGCGGCGCCGCCCATGGAGGTCCTGGTGAGGACGATCGCCCTCGGGTCGAGCACCTCGGAGAGGTCCCGGCCGGCGAGGCCCAGGCCGCGGCCGATCGTCTTCTCGGCGGCGTCGTCGAGCATCTCACCGGTGACGTCGACGCCACGAAGGCCCTCGCGGCTCGCCTTGCGGACGGCCGCGCCGACCAGCAGGTAGGCGCTGCGGTAGTCGATCCCGCAGGTCTGCATGACATACTCCGCCAGGTCGGTGGCCTGGGAGAAGCCGGAGCACAGCGCCTCCCACATCCGCTCCGGGTTCACCCGGAGAGTGGCGACCACGCCGGTCATGAGCCGGGTCACCTTGCCGGCCAGCTCGAGGGACCGAGGCACCTCGCCGTAGGCGAAGATCAGGTTGTCGCTCCGGGCCGAGGGGGTCTTCACCACCCCGAGGAAGCCGGAGAGGCGCCCGAGCAGGACGCCGGCCGCGCCCCGCACGATCGACAGCGCATAGGGGTTGCGCTTCTGCGGCATGAGCACGCTCGCGCGGGTGTACGGGCCGGCCAGCGAGACGAAGTCGAACTCCCGGCTGTCCCAGATCTCCAGGTCCTCGGCCAGCTTGCTGAGGGTCGACACCAGGCTGGCGCCCGTCGCGAGCAGGTCGATGAACCCGTCGGTCTGCCACATCGCGTCGCGGGTGTGGTCGATGACGCCGTCGAAGCCCAGCAGGCGCGCCGTCCGCTCGCGAGACAGTGCCAGGCGGCTGCCGTTGACGCAGCCCGCCCCGGCCGGGCTCTGGTTGACCCAGTAGAAGCCCTCGCGCAAGCGGTCGGCGTCGCGCAGCGCCGGATAGGCGAAGGCGAGCACGTAGTGCCCGAAGGTCGAGGGCTGCGCCTGCTGCAGGTAGGTCTGATCGGACATGAGCGTGTCCGCGGTGGCGTCCGCGAGGCTCGCCACCGCCGCCGCGAAGCGTGCGGCGTCGCGCGTCAGGCCGAGGGCCGTGCGCCGCAGGCAGACGCGCAGCGCGATCCGCCCGGCCTCGCGCCGCGGACGGCCGGCGTGCAGCCAGCCGGCGTCCGTGCCGAGGCGCTCGGCGAAGAACCGCTCGCGTGAGTTGTAGGCGTCGCCGTAGCGGGCGTCGTAGGGGAAGCGCTCGGCCGGCCACCCGGACACCTCCAAGAGCAGGCCGAGGAGGCGCCCGGCCGCGTCGGCCGGGACCACCCGCTGCTCCAGCAGCGCCAGCACGTGCGCCATGTCGGCTAGGTTGAGGCCGGCATGGAGCATCGGCGCGTCAGCGACCTCGAGGGCGAAACCGGCCTCGATCAGCTCCGGCGCCGGCACCGACTCGGAGAACCCTTCCTCAACGTTGCTGGTCACCGCATCTCCTCACGGTCGACTGCAGGGCCACCGGCATCCCGCCCGTGTGGACGAACACCGCGGGGCCGGGCAGTCCCTTTGCGACGGTGGCGACCAGTACGGCCATCGCCTTCGCGGTGAACACCGGATCGAGCAGCAGCCCCTCGGTCGCCGCGGCCAGGCTGGCGGCCGCGTCGCCGTCGGCCGATGCCGCACCGTAGCCCGGTCCGCGGGCGTCCACCAGCTCCACGTCCCGCTCCATTGGCGCGAGGGACCTGAGCAGGGCGGCACATCCGCGTGCGAGCCGGAGCACCCGGTCGTGGCACTCGGCGGGCGGCCGGCTCACGGCAGCGCCGACCACCCGCCAGCGGCGACCGGCAGCCACGGTCCCGGCCACCAGACCGGCCTGCGTCCCGCAGGAGCCAGTCGCCACGAGCACCACCTCGGGCTCGCTGTCCAGGTCCGCGAGCTGACCGGCGAGCTCGTCGACGGCCAGCGCATAGCCGACCGCGCCGAGCGAGGTCGCGCCGCCGCGGGGTATGAGGTAGGGCCGGCGGCCAGCGGCGCGCAGCCGCTCGGCGCGGCCCGCGAGCGCGCCGTCCACCGAGGCCCGGTCGGGGTCGCCGGTGAACTCCACGCTCGCGCCGAAGCGCCGGGCGAGCTCCAGGTTCAGGCGGGGTCGCGGCGGCTCGCCCCCGTAGAGCACCAGCTCGCAGGCGAGTCCGGCGACCCGGGCGGCCGCCGCGGCGGCCTGGCAATGGCTCGAGTCCGGGCCACCGCCGGTGAGCAGCACGTCGCTTCCTGTGGCCAGGGCGTCCCCGATCAGGTACTCGAGTTTCCTGGCCTTGCCGCCGCCAAGCGCAAACCCGGTGAGGTCGTCTCGCTTGACGAGGATCGGCGGGCCCGCCAGAGCCGCGGACAGCCGCGCGGCCGGCTGCAGGGGCGTCGGCAGCAGCGCCAGCGGGAACCGCGCGGGGAAGCTCACCGGGGCACCCCTTGATCCGCCGGGGGGCTAACGCTCGGCATTGCTTCGCGCCCTGGTACCCGCCCCGGGCCTCGCTCTTGAGCCCCCCCGACCCCCCGGGGTTTGGAGTTCCCCGGACCCCTCCGGCTCACGGCCAGGCCTCCGGCTCGGCGGCGCGCCGCTGCCGTGCGCGCCGGACCACCTCGTCGACCATGGCGCCCGCCGCCCCGGTCAGCGGCCGCTCCAGCAGCGAGCGCAGCTCGTCGGGCGGGATCTCGCGGGCGACCTCCGAGCCGGCTGCCGCCTCTGCCAGGGAGCGACCCTG
The DNA here is from genome assembly GCA_046727955.1 of bacterium. Taxonomy (GTDB): domain Bacteria; phylum Actinomycetota; class CALGFH01; order CALGFH01; family CALGFH01; genus DASVXQ01. The sequence continues at coordinate 48,964 of JBKPDO010000076.1, forward strand.
CTGGCGCGCCTCGTCGAGGACGCGCTGGAGCAGGTCCTGCGCCCGGTGCTTGCCCAGCCGCGGCGCCAGCGCCGCCAGCAACGCCTCCGACGCGGCGAAGCCGCCGGCAGCCCAGGCGTTCTCCGCCATCCGCGTCTCGTCGACCTCCAGCCCTTCGAGCAGCCGCTCGGCCATGTCGAGTCCTGTAAGGGTGAGCAGGCACGCCTCGGGGAAGGCCAGCCACTCGGCCTTCCAGCCGCGGCCGTCACGCTCGTGCTCCTGCACCATGGCGTCCAGCGTCGTCCCGGCTGCGGCGCGGACCAGCCGCCACAGCGTGACGAGATGCTCGGCGGCCTCGGGGTTGCGCTTGTGCGGCATGGTGATGCTGCCGACCGCGCCGGGCCGGGTGGGCTCGCGCAGCTCGCCGATCTCGGGTCGCTGCAGCTGGTACACCTCGTTGCCGACCCGCGCGAGCGTGCCACTGACCAGAGCGAGCAAGGTCGTGAGCTCCGCGACGCGGTCGCGGGAGGCGGTCCAGCTCACCCCGGGGTCGGCCAGGCCGAGCCGCTCGCAGAAGCGGCGGCGGAGCTCCGGCCCAGCCTCGCCGAAGAAGCCGAGGGTCCCGACCCCGCCGGCGAGCTGCCCGACCAGCCAGCGGGAAGCCCCCTGGCGCAGCCGCTCGAGGTGGCGGCCGACCTCGTCCGCCCACGACGCGGCCTTGAGCCCGAAGGTGATCGGCGCCCCACCTTGCCCGTGGGTGCGGCCGGCCATGGGCGTGTCGCGGTGGCGCTCGGCCAGCCCCAGCAGCAGTCCCTCGATCGCGCGGAGGTCACGCCAGAGGATCGACCCGACCGACCGCATCGCCAGCACCGTCCAGGTGTCGGTCAGGTCCTGCACGGTCGCGCCGTAGTAGACCCACTCTGCCGCTGACGCCGGCAGGATCCGCTGCAGCCCACGGATCAGCCCGAGCGTCGAGTGCCCGGTGCGGCGCGTCTCCTCGGCCACGAAGCCCAGGTCGAGCCGCTCCGCCACGGCCCCGGTCCGGATCGCCCCGGCGGCCTCGGCGGGCACGATGCCGAGCTCGGCCTGCGCCTCGGCCAGCGCCACCAGGATCGCCAGCCAGGAGCGCAGGCGGGCGCGCTCCTCGAAGATCTCCCGGGCCTCTTCCGTGCCCCACAGGTGCCGGTACAGGGCCGAGTCGATCATGACGGCGCCCAGGTCGGCCCGACCGCGGCGAGCACGGTCTCGATGCCGGCTCGCACCTCGGCCAGGGTCGCGCCCCAGGGCACCCGGACCACCAAGCCGTCCCGCTCGATCCTGTCCTCGAGCTGGCAGCACTTGGTCAGCACCGGGCCGTCCCCGGCCACGACCAGCTCACGTGGGCACATCTCCAGGTACGGCGGCTGGTCCCCATAGAAATGGCGGTGGATCTCCCGGGAGCGCTTGCAGCCGACCAGCACCCAATCCCGCCGTGACGGCCGCTCGTCGAGGTAGAAGACCTCGCTGCCCTCCGGCGCGGCGCCCGAACCGCGGCACGGGTAGAGGTACTGGCGGGAGGGACGCTGCCGGGCCAGCTCCACGATGTCGACGACCTCCGGCTCGAGCCGGACCGGTGGCAGGTCCTCGGCCACCTCCAGCACGCGCCGAGCCTGGTCGAGCAGCTTCGGCGGGCGCGGCGGCGCGACCTCCACGACCCGGAGCCGGACCGGCTCGGGGTCGAGGATGAAGCTCACGTGCTCGTACCGGCCCTGGACGACGACGCAGCGGGTGCCGGGGGCGCTCGCGAGGGCCTCTCGGCAGAGCTGCGAAGGCATGCCCACGTCCACGTCCGGGCTGGTGATCCAGGCGGACTCCGCCGCGCCCGCCAGCACCTTGACCTCCGTGATCGGCGAGAACAGCGGCTCCTCTGAAACTTTCGTGACCTCGATGAGCGCGACGCCGTCCCGGCCACGGACAACCACGTAACGCGTGCGCCGGTATGCCTCGCGGCCGAGGAAGCGCTGCTCCAGCCGTTCCTGGACGAGCGGCACGTCCACGCTGGTGACAGCCACCTCGCGATACCTGGACGGCATCAGGTTGCCCACCCGGTTCACCACCGCATCCCCCACGACTCCCCGAGTCCTCCGGGTTCACGCGCCCGCCGTGGCATCCTTAGCGTCCCCCCGTCGCGCCATGGCGATGGTGTCGGCCCGAAGGCCGAGGCGAAGGGCCTCCACGGCGAACACCTCGTTCAGGGTGACATTGCCGAGGTTCACGTTGGCGCCGAAGCGCCGGATCAGCCAGGCCTGCTGCTCCTTCCTCGGGGCCTCGAAGACAACCCGCGAGAGCCCGACGGCGCCCGCCACGACCTCCGCCACCTCGGTGCGGACGCGGCCATCCTCCTCGTACAGGCCCACGTTCCCCGACTCGCGGCTCTCGGTCAGCGCCCAGGTGGCGCCCGCCTCGAGGTCGCCGAGCATCTCCTCGGCCCAGGCCTTCGCCGACACCTCGACCGCCGGCGACTTGGACCCCACCTCGGCGATCACGAGGAACCTGCGGGTCGCCACGGAGACAAGCCGCCGCTTCTCCGGCAGCGGCATCGCCACCGCACCGTTCGACACCTCGACACAGGAGAAGCCGACCTCAGCCGCCCACGCGAGGCACCGCTCGGCGGCGCCAGCGGCCCATGCGGCCTCGAGCAACGTCCCCCCGACACAGGCCCGGATACCCGCGCGCTGCAGGATCGCGACCTTCTCGCCGACATCCGGCTCGAGGTAGGCGGTCCCCCAGCCCAGCTTCCAGATATCGATCAGGTGACCCGCCCGGTCGACCAGCTTCCTCACGTCCTCAGGGGCAGCCCCCTTGTCGAGGACGTGCGTCAGCCCGACTGACCGCGGCTTGGCCGTCCGCGCGGGGACGGGGAGGAAGTCAGCATGCATGTCGTTCCCTATTGTAAAGACGCATGGATAGTAGTGAAACCGCCGCCCGCTAAAGGTCGGGAGGGAGCAGAGCTTCGCCGGCGGGGGTCATGCGACCTTCGCTCCGCAGGCGCCGCGCTCGTTCGCGATTGCTGGCCGACCAGTTCGAGCCGGGGCGGCGGGGGACGAAGCGGATGGCGTAGCGCTGGTCGTCGATGCGTTTGGTCTGGGTGTCGATCCAGCCGTGGCACAGTGCCGTGTCGAGCAGCTCCTCGAAGGTCACGGTCTGCCTGCCGGAGGCTTTCTTGTAGATGGCGACGATCCGCTCCGGCTCGGCTGCGCCGTTGTCGCGCAGCCAGCGATCGAGCTCGTCCGCGGAGGACACCGGCGTCGCCTGAGAGACATCGAGTGGGCTCATCCATTCCATCCTGACCGATTTGGCCACAGCATGCCGCGATCATCGGCTGATCGTGCAAGAATTCCTGCCTGGGTGGGCCGGGGGGATGAGCACGGGAGCGGCAGATGTCGGGCCGGCGCGGGCGGCGGTTACTGGCTGGGACCGCGCTCGTCGCCCTGTTGGCGCCGGCCGTCTGGATCGAGGCCGAGCGTCATGAGCTGGTCGGACCGCGACTGGGGCGGCTGCCGGGGGTGATCGCCGGAGTCGTTGGCGCGGGCGGAGGCGGGCGGCCGGGTGGGCCGGGTGGCGCCGCCGCGGCGGCGGCGGTCGGTGCGCCGGCTGTCTCTTATACACATCTCCGAGCCCAC
>JBKPDO010000077.1:0-1560 GCA_046727955.1 bacterium
AGGCTGCCGGGGTGCTTACCGGCGCCGGGTGGGTGCTGGAACGGCTCGTGCAGCCGACCAGAGCCAGCGCGGCCAAGGCCAACAGGGCGAGGATGATCCGGACTGGTCGCATGGCGACCTGCCTTTCTAGTGTCCCGTCTCCGGGTGTGTTTGGCGTCTGACAAGGTGTTGCCGGGGAGCTGCGTGAGGACCGATCGTCACCCGGCCTCAACCATGGCCAGGTCCAGCCAACCGGTGGAGCCGGGCATCGCCGGCTCCACCGTTGGTGGGCGAGCTACCCCCCGGCTGCTCAGCAGGCGTTGATGGCCAGGATCTCCTGGACTTGGTGCACAGCGCCGCCGGCCACGGTCAGGGTGAAGTAGTACGTGTGGGTGGAGCCGCTCATCAGGCGGGCGTCGCTGGCCAGCTTGGCGAGCTGATGGTTGAGAGGCGCCTCGCAGTCACCGCCACGCAGGTCCAGGCGCAGGTCGCGGGCCAGCGGCAGGGTCCGCAGCCGCGGGTTCAGGTTGCGGACGTAGACGCCCAGGTACTGCGCCTGGTCGCGAGCCATGCCGTCGGTGATGGCCGCGTCCACGGCCGCCTGGCCCTCGAAGACCTGGACCAGGTCCACCACCAGCCGGTTGCGGCCGCTGTCGACCGTGCGGATGTAGCTGTCGTAGCGGCCATCGGCCAGGACCGGCCGCGGGGCCGGCACCCGGTCGATGGGACCAGGGGAGGTGGGGCGCGGCGGCTGGGGAAGGTCCACGGGGTGCGTGGGCGTAGGCTGAAGGGGTGGGGCGGTCACCGGAGCGGTGGGTGCCGCGGCGGACCGGTGGGCGGTGGAGACGGCGAAGTAGGAGCCGGCAACGGCGGCGGCGACGACGAGGGTGACGGCGGCGATGATGCGGGCTGGTCGCATGGCGACCTCTCTCTGCTGAAGCGCGACCCTGTGGGTCTAGGACATCAGCATGGCCCGGACCGGTCACGGCAGGGCGTCGGGCGAGCGTCACGGCCGGCGCGAATGGGCCTCGGTCCGGTCGCGATCGTCAATCGGAACGAACACGGCTTCTGCGCAGCCGCGCCCCGCGACCGCCGACAGCCTCAACGGCCTCGCCAGCGTCCTGCACGACCAGGGCGACCTCCAAGGCGCCCGCATCCTGCACCAGCGGACCCTGGCGATCTACGAGGCCCGCCTGGGCCCCGACCAGTCCGACACCGCCTACAGCCTCAGCAAGCTCGCTCTCGTCCTGCACGCCCAAGGCGACCTCCACGGCGCCCGCCCCCTGCACGAACGCGCCCTCGCCATCTGGGAGGCCCGCCTGGGCCCCGATCACCCCACCACCGCCCACAGCCTCGGCAACCTCGCTCTCGTCCTGCACGACCAGAGCGACCTGAACCGCGCCCGCCCCCTCTACGAGCGCGCCCTGGCGATCCGCGAGTCCCGCCTGGGACCCGACCACCCGGATACTGCCCACAGCCTCAACAACGTCGCCGGCGTCCTGCGCGACCAGGGCGACCTGGACCGCGCCCGCCCTCTGTTGGAGCGGGCCCTTCACATCCGCGAGGCCCGGCTGGGACCCG
>JBKPDO010000078.1:0-9249 GCA_046727955.1 bacterium
GCACCAGCGAAGACGGGCCCTGTCGCCTGCTGCGCCTTGACCCGCGCGGCCTGCGGGTGCTGGCCGGTTTCCCGCTGCCAGGGTTGCCGGCGGGGCCGCTGGTGGTCGGCGAGGGCGGCGCGTGGCTGCTGGGCCAGCGGGGAGGCTGGGTGTGGCGGGTGGACCTGGCCGGCGGGCGGGTGGTCAGGGTGCAGCTGCCATCAGCGGCGAGTTCGGTCGATGTCCCCAGCCAGCTCGTCGTGGGTGAGGGGGCGGTCTGGGTGCTCACCAGCATCGAGCGTCCCACCGCGCTTGGCTCCCGCGTCGATGCTGGGCTGGTGCGCATCGACCCCCACACCAACCGGGTGTCGGCGGTCACGCCGCTGGCCAACCTCGTCGGCGACACCGAGCAGGTGCAGCTGGCCGTCGGCGCCGGCGGCGTGTGGGTCCAGGGCCAGGAGCGTGCAGAGGGCGGCCTGGCGCACGCGGTGATCGACCGGGTGGACTCGGCCAGCGGTCGCCTGCGCGGCACGATCGAGACCGGCGACCTCAACCCCGCTGCGCTGGCCGCGGGGTTTGGTGCCTTGTGGCTGCTCCGGCCGGCTGCCGACGTGCTGCTGCGCCTGGACCCCGCCGCCATGTGAACCGCAGCGGTCACCGTGCGGCTGGCACGGTGGTGCGCCGATAGCTTGGCCCGGGCGTCCGATGTGGCGTCCGCACGCTCTGAAGCTGAAGGCCCTTCCCGTCCGGCCACGCCCTTCAGTTAGGGGTCCCCGCTCGGTGACTTTGCCAGGTTGAGCGGGCGAGGTTAGGTTCATCCAGTGGATCTGGATGAGGTGCTGGCGGCGACCTTCACCCTGGTCGCGCCGCACCTGACCGAGCGGCAGCGTCGGCTGCTGCTGGGGGCGGCGGCCCGGGCATTGGGCTATGGCGGGGTCAGCCGGGTCGCACGGCTGGCCGAGGCGTCGCGGCCGACGGTCCGCCGTGGCGCGGCCGAGCTGGACCAGCCGGCCGACCCGCGGGGGCGTATCCGCCAGCACGAAGGTCCCAAGCGGCGTCGCGACACCGATCCGGGTCTGCTGGCGGCATTGGACCGGCTGGTGGAGCCAGACACCCGCGGCGACCCGGAGAGCCCGCTGCGCTGGACCTGCAAGTCCACCCGGGACCTGGCTGCGACGCTCACCGCCCAGGGCTATCCGGTCAGCGACGACACCGTCGGGCGGCTGCTCAAGCAGCAGGGCTACCGGCTGCAGCGTACGGTCAAGACCTTGGAGGGCGCCCAGCACCCCGACCGTGACGCCCAGTTCCGCTACCTCAACGAGCAGGCCAAGGTCCATCTGGCCGCGGGGCAGCCGGTGGTGAGCGTGGACGCGAAGAAGAAGGAGTTGGTCGGCCAGTTCGCCAACGGTGGCCGGGAGTGGCAGCCCTCGGGCGAGCCCGAGCAGGTCAACGTCCATGACTTCCCCGACTCCACGCCGGGCAAGGCCGTCCCGTATGGGGTCTATGACCTTGGGCGCAACACCGGCTGGGTCGGGGTCGGGACCGACCACGACACCGCGGCGTTCGCGGTCCAGACGCTGCGGCGTTGGTGGCAGCAGGTCGGCAGGTTCGCCTATCCCAAGGCCGAGCGGCTGCTGGTCTGTGCCGATGCCGGCGGTTCCAACGGCTACCGGGTCAGGGCGTGGAAGACGGAGCTGGCCCGGCTTGCCGCCGAGACCGGGCTTCAGATCACCGTGTGTCACCTGCCGCCGGGGACCTCCAAGTGGAACCGGATCGAGCATCGGCTGTTCAGCGCGATCTCGATGAACTGGCGGGGCCGGCCGCTGACAAGCCATGAGGTGATCGTGGAGCTGATCGGGGCGACCACCACGCAGACGGGCTTGCGGGTCCGCGCGGAGCTGGACCGTAGCCGCTACCCCGCTTGGCGTCAGGGTGCGATGAGGAGTTGGCGGCGGTGCCGCTTATACGGCATGCGTTTCACGGCGAGTGGAACTACACCATTCAACCAGCGGCAGACAAGCTACCACCGACGGCAAGGTAGTCGAGCACGACCTGGAGGCCTAGATGTGACATCCTTGCGGCAGCGGCTGCGGCGGGTTCCCGCGCCGGTGGTCGACGCGGGTTTGGCCGTGGCGCTGGCGGTCGCGAACACGATCGGGATCCGCGTGGCGCTGGGGCCGGGCGCCCGATCGGATGCGTTCGCCTACGCGTGCGGGTTGACCATCGCCGCGTTGACGCTGGCCCGGCGGCGCTGGCCCCTGGCGGTGCTGCTGGCGTCGTCGGCGACCTTGGGGCTCTACGTATCCAACTACAGAAGCACCTATCGCGCGATCCCGCTGTCAGTGGCGCTGGCCACCGCCTGGGCCGCCGGCCACCGCCGCTGGTCGCTGCTGGTCGCTGCCTGGTTCGTCATCGGGCCGCTCGCCTACGCCCTCTCCCGGCTTTCAGAGGAGACGAGAACGCCGCTGACCCTGCTGGGTGATGCGATGTCCAACGCGGCCATGTTCGCTGCCGTGCTGGTGCTGGGCGAGGCGGTGCGCAGCCGCCGCGCGCTCCAGCTGGAGCAGGAGCGATCCGAGCGGCTGCTGCTCAACGTGCTGCCCGCCCCGATCGCGGCCCGGCTCAAAGCCGGCGAGGGCGTGATCGCCGACGCCTTCCCCGAGGTCACCGTGCTGTTCGCCGACCTCGTGGACTTCACCCGGCGCAGCCAGCAGATCACTCCAGAGCAGCTGGTGCAGTTCCTGAACGAGCTGTTCTCGGTGTTCGATCAGCTCGCCCAGCAGCAAGGGCTGGAGAAGATCAAGACGATCGGCGACGCCTACATGGTGGTCGGGGGGCTGCCCGAGCCGCGGCCCGACCACGCCCGGGCGGTCGCCGAGATGGCGCTGGCGATGCAGGCGGAGGTGGCCAGACAAGCCGACCCCGCCGGCCAGCCGCTGCAGGTGCGCATCGGCATCGACACCGGCCCGGTGGAAGCCGGGGTGATCGGCACCAGCAAGTTCAGCTACGACCTGTGGGGCGACACCGTCAACACCGCGAGCCGCATGGAGTCCCACGGGGTCGCCGGCTGCATCCAGGTCACCGACCACACCTACCAGCGCCTCCGCGATGGCTACCGGTTCCAGCGGCGGGGACCGATCCAGGTCAGAGGCAAGGGCGAGATGGTCACCTACTTCCTGCTCGGAAGAAACCAATGATCGGACGATGGCCTGCGATCAGCGGAACCACGCCCTCGGCCGGCCGCAGAGCAAGCACCACAGAAAGGTAACCAAGCGGGATCCCTTAGCGTTCGCGGCCGGGCATGTGGCCCTTGGCCAGCTCCTCTAGTGCCTGCCGGTCGATGCGGTCCTTGGGGACGACCGCGACCCGGCAGGGGGTCATCGCTCGCAGTGTCGCCGTGCGTCGGCCCTCGTGCAGCAGCGCCATCTCTCCCAGGATCGCCCCAGGACCGACCTCCGTCACCGGTTTGCCGTCGATCTCCACCTGGAGCACCCCATCGAACAGGAGGAACAGCTCCTCGCCCCGCTCGCCCTGCTCGACCAGGGTCTGGCCCGCCTCGAGCCGGTGGAACCGCGGTTTGGCGTCGATGATCGCCACCGAGAGCTGACGCTCCAACGCTGACTCCACTGCGGTCACGATCGGGACCGAGTCCTCGGCGCCCCAGGGCGTGTGCGCGCCGAACGCCTCGCGCCACCAGCTGTCGTAGTCGATGAACCCGGTCTTGGCGACCAGCCGACCGCGGTGGTCGTAGATCCAGTGCCGGGGAAAGGAGCTGGCGCCCACCAGCTGCGACTGGGAGGTGCCGTCGGCGTGGATGGTCAGGGCGAGCGTGGACCAGGCTACCGGCGATCCGATCTGGAAGTATGGCTCATAGCGCACCCGGCGGGGCGTGGGAAAGCCGGTCCTACCGCCTGCGGTCTGCACAAACCGCGCCCAGGCGAGGCCGATCTCTGGCTCGGGCCGCAAGTCCGGCAAGGCGACCGGGGTGAACGCGATGCTGGCCGAGCCGTACCCCACCCGGGTCACGTTGATCCGGCCGCCGCCGCTCTGACCAGCGTCCACGACCCGCCCGTCCTCCACCTCGATCCAGGCCTTGAGCTGGTTGGCGACCCGGAAGCGGCCGTTTGCTTCTAGTTCGTCGAGATCCCCGAGCGTGTCGGGTGGTGGGGGATCGTAGTGCGCAACACGGAATCCGAACGACAGGCGGTTGAACCCCTCTACCGCTGCGAGTGGGATCCACGACAGCGAGGTGACCGAGGAATCGATGCGCATGGCAGCCCTCCCGAGTTGGCCCCTGGCACCGTAGACGGGTAGCCGCGGACGGCGAGGCTAATCGTCCCAAGCAGCCCGATCCATCCTGCTGACCCGGCTGGCAATGCTGCGGTCAGGGCGGGGTGACAGCGAAGAGCTGCCAGGTGGGCAGGCTCGCCGTCACCTTGTCGTCGCTTCCTTCCCCGACCAACGCATCCCGGTCGGTGACCGTGGTGCCGCTTGTGGTCGGACCCCAACTTGGGCAGGCGCAGGCGGCGATGCGCAAGGCGGGCCTGGTGGGGGCGGCCGACGAGCGAGATCCTCAAGCGCCGGACAGCGTGGTCGTTGCACAAAAGCCAGCCGCCGGGACGACCGTTCCTCGTGGCAGCACGTCGGCTTCAGAACCACAGCGCCGTGATTCGCTCGGCCTGACTCCAGGTTGCCGACAGACCTTTTGGCCCGCTCAGCCTGGCCGGCACAACTCGGCAGGGCCGCCGAACGGGCCATTGGCGAACCGCTGGATGTGGCCGTCGGCAGTAAAGACCACCTTGGTGGCGATGCTTGGCATGATGCCGGTCGCAAACCCCAGGGTGCGGAGCGTGTCGCTGGTGCGCCGCCCGTACTCGATCCCGACGACACCAACCAGCTGGTCGGGATTCTCGTTGTAGATCCGGGCCGCTGTCAGATGATCGTGGTCAGCCATGCGCGCTCGCAGCCAGCCGGCGATCTCGGCACGACCGTGGAAGTCCAGGTTCTCCACCTGGCGGTAGTCGCAGTCGCTGACGACCGCGTCGGGGGCGAACAACACCAAGGCCGCGTGGACCTGCCCGGCGTTGTAGGCGTCAAGGAACGCCACCACGACGGCGATCTGTTGGGCCTGGACGCTTGTGACGCTGAAGACCCTCCGTCGTTGTCCCGTGGCGGTCGAGGCGGACGCGGCCATGGTAGGCGCCTGGGTACTCCCGGTCGTGCCTGGCCGGATCGGCGTGCGCGCGGTGCAGCCGGCTACGAGCGCTATCGCCACGACGACGAGCATGCTCGTCCCACGGAGACGGCGCCACGCCATCCTTGTCTCCCCACGATCCGCTCGACGACCCTCGACCCTGGGCTGCCCCAACCATCCCATACAGCCTGGCGGCGCAGAAGGTTCCTGCGACCCCAGCGATAGATGGCGGCTGCGGGCCGGCCCACCAGGTGTTCTCGTGAAGTTCCCAGGTGTAGTTGGCGGGAACGCCCAGGTGTTCTTGGCGGTTCCGTACACGGTCTTGACCGGACTGGGCCGCTCAAGGCTGTCTTGGGGGCCGGGCGACGATCAGCGAGCTGGCCCAGTGGTCCGGCGCGCACCGTCAGACGGTTGTCCGGCATCTGGTCCGCGCTGTTACCGGCTCCACTATCTGAGGATCGGGCGACAGCGTTCCATGAGGATAAATCGGCAGGACTCTTTGGTGATCGTCGGCCTGGGTCGACCGCCACGCAGTCGGCTGTTGACGCGAACGATCACTGACGGTAGCCGCCGTGCCCAGCCATCCCGCTGATGACATCCTTGGTGGGGACCCGGGCGGGCGGCCCGCCACCGTGCTCGCCGATCCCCCTGTCACGCGAACGGCCAGGCAGATCGCCGATTATTTGCGGGCTCAGGTGTCCGGTCGTCGGTGCTTGCAGCGCATGCAGATCTGCCCTTTAGGTACCTGTTTGAACTGGCTGCCGATGACTGGTGCGGCCGGTCACGTGTTCAAGGGCGACGTCGGCGGTGGCGCGCATGTCCGGCTGGGATCCACGGGCGGGCCTGGCCTGGCGCCGCGGGCTGCCGGTATGAGTGGCTCCGGCGGGCGAAGCGATAGGGCGGGCCGCATGCGGGGGGCCGCTTGGTGGTCTTGGATTCCGATGTTGAGTGGGCGGCGGGTTCGTCAGAGCCGGCGTTGTCTGGGGTGTCACCGGCCGGCGCGGGGTGCGATGAGGGCTTGCGCCATCCAGGCGAGGAGTTCGAGGGCCGGGTCGCGGGGTAGCTGGGCGATGTCGGTGGTCCAGACGACGGCGTCGGACCCGGACGGCGGGATGAGCGCGGCCGCGAGGCGATCGTGCGGCCGGTGGGACATCAGGGGGCAGACCTTCGAGCAGCGCCGATCCAGCGGCCACGAGTGGCCCGGCCTCGCCGGGTTGCTCGTTTTCTCGTTCGGGCTCAGCGCGCACAGACGGTCCCGCAAGCCGCCAGCCTCTGTTCCCGGGGCCGGGCCGGGTGTGATGATGGCCGTGGAGATCAAATGCCTCGCAATGCGGGGGTTGCCGCGGCGGCGCCCACAGATGCCGGCTTTGTGGAGATGCGGCTCGTCAAGGTCGCTGGGCTCCCGGTTGAGCAGGACGCTGACCCGTCCGGCATTGCCGAGTCCGGCGGCGAGAAGGACTAGGACATGGAGGACTCGCAGGAGCCGGGTGCGGCCGCTTCGCCGCGCGGGGAACCGGCTGCGGACCGGGCGGCGGTGATCCTCACGCCCGACCAGCGGGTGCGGGTGTTCATCTCCTCCACGCTGGAGGAGCTGGCCGCCGAGCGGGCGGCCGCCCGGCGGGCGATCGCCCGGCTGCACCTGGTGCCGGTGTGGTATGAGTCCGGCGCCCGTCCGCACCCGCCGCGGAGCATGTACCGGGCCTACCTGAAGCAAAGCCAGGTGTTTGTGGGCATCTACTGGCAGCGCTATGGCTGGGTGGCGCCGGGGATGGAGATCTCGGGGCTGGAAGATGAGTACCGGCTGGCGGCCGGCAAGCCGATGCTGCTGTACCTCAAGCGCCCGGCCCCCGGCCAGGAGCCACGGCTGACGGCGATGCTCGACGGCATCCGCGCCGCCGGGACCGCGTCCTACCGGACCTTCGCCACGCCCAGGGAGCTGGAACGGCTGCTGGCCGACGACCTTGCAGTTGTGTTGAGCGAGCGCTTTGCGGGCGAGCCCGGGGGGGCGGAGCTGCCGGCCGGGACGGTGACGTTCTTGCTGACCGATATCGAGGGCTCGACGCGGCTGTGGGAAACCGTGCCAGGCGCCATGGAGGTAGCTCTCGAGCGGCACAACCGTCTTGTCACCGGCGTGATCGACGACCATGGCGGGGTGGTGGTCACCTCGCGTGGGGAGGGGGACAGTTTCTTCGCCGCCTTTGCCAGCGCGGTTGCCGCGGTCGAGGCGGCCGGCGTCTGCCAGCTACGGCTGCAGGGGGAGGCGTGGCCGGCCGGGGCGGCGCTGCGGGTGCGGATGGGGCTGCACACCGGGGAGGCGCACGTGCACGACGGCGACTATGTCGACCACGCGCCGATCAACCGCTGTGCCCGGGTGAAAGCCGCCGCGCACGGCGGGCAGGTACTCATCACCAAGACCACCCGCGACCTGGTGGCAGGGCGGCTGGGCGGCGGGTTCGGCCTGACGCGGCTGGGGGAGTTCCGGCTGCGCGATCTGGCCGAGCCCGAGCTCATCTACCAACTCACCCATGCTGACCTGCCGGCCGGCTTCCCGCCGATCCACACTGGTGCGGGGCGCGGCCCGCGCCCGCTGCCGGTGGGCACCACCTCGCTGGTCGGGCGGGAGCAGGCCATCGGCGAGGTGGCCGGCCTGCTGGGCGGGCCTGGGGTGCGGTTGGTGACGTTGACCGGGCCGGGTGGGGTCGGCAAGACCCGGCTGGCGGTGGCGGTGGGCGAGCGGCTGGCTGAGCGCTTCGGGGCGGGGACCGCGTTCGTTCCGCTGGCGGCGGTCACCGATCCCGGGCTGGTGCTGGCGGGTGTCGCCCGGGCGGTGGGGGCGGAGCTGGCGGGGGCGGGCGCGCCGCTGGAGGCCCTGGCCGAGTACTTCGGCGACGACTCCTGGCTGCTCATCCTCGACAACCTCGAACAGGTGATCGGCGCCGCCGGTGACCTCGGCGCGCTGCTGGCCCGCTGCCCCGGCGTGGTGATCTTGGCGACCAGCCGGACGGTGCTGGGGCTGCGGGCCGAGCGGGAGTACCCGGTGCCGCCGCTGCCGCTACCCGCCGACCCCGCCGGCGTGCCGGTGGAGGCGCTGATGGTCTCGCCGGCGGTGGCGCTGTTCGTGGACCGGGCCCGCGCGGTCCGGCCCGGCTTCGCCCTGACCGCGGGCAACGCCGCCGCGGTGGCCGAGATCTGCCGGCGGCTGGAGGGGCTGCCGCTGGCGATCGAGCTGGCGGCTGCCCGCACCCGGCTGCTGGACCCCGCCGCGCTGCTGCGCCGGCTGGCGGCCTCGCTGGATGCGCTGGGGACGGGCGCGGTGGACCTGCCCGAGCGGCAGCGCACCCTGCGGGCCACGGTGGAGTGGAGCGTGGGCCTGCTGGACGACGCCGAGCGGTCGCTGCTGGAGACGGTGGCGGTGTTCGTGGACGGCTGGACCGTCGAGGCCGCCGCCCAGGTGGCGGGCCTGTCCGAGGACCGGGCGCTGGAGCTGTCGGAGGCGCTGGCCCGCCACAGCCTCATCTACCTCGACAGCACCGAGTCCGGCCCCCGCTCGCGGATGCTGGAGACCGTCCGCGCGTTTGTGGCCGAGCAGCTGGCGGCCCGGCCCGACGTCGCCGACGTTGGGCGCCGCCACGCCGGCTACTACCGGGCGCTGGCCGAGCAGGCCGACCGGCCGCTGCGCGGCGACCGCGAGTGGCTGGAGCGGCTGCAGGCCGATGCGGGCAACCTCGCCGCCGCCGTGCGCTGGTACCTGGCCCACGACCGCGGGCCGCTGCCGCACCTGTTCCGGGTCCTGTGGCTGTTCTGGGAGCTGCAGGACCAAATGGGCGAGGTCCGCGCCTGGGCCGGGCAGCTGCTGCCCACCGCCGACGCCCTCGACCCCCAGGCCCGCGCCGAGCTGCTGTGGACGGCGGCGGCGACCGGCGTCGAGGTGGGCGACGACCAAGCGGCGCTGGCGGCCCGCGAGCGCCTGGCGCCGCTGCTCGACGGGATCGGGGACCCCTTTCTCCACGCGGCGTGCCAGCTGGTCATGGCGTGGACCGCGGGGATCGTCGCCGACTTCGACGGCGCCCTGCGGG
>JBKPDO010000079.1:0-21364 GCA_046727955.1 bacterium
ACATGCTGGTCGCGCTGCGCCGGGTCATCCTCGCCGCCCAATATCTGCCAGGTTCACTGGTCGAGCCCACCACAGCGGAAATCGTCGCGGTGCAGCGTGCCTGGGCCGCCGCCGCAGCATGAATCGCGAAAGTCGAGTTACCAGGGTGTTGCATAAAACGTTTGCGGCTGATCGTTGACGGGCACTGTCAATACTCCATCACGTCACGGCGGCTGGCCCGTGAGGAGTTTCTCTACACTTTTTTCAAGTCCGAGCGGAAGGAGAAGAGATGTTCGAGCACAAGATCGCAAACCGCGATGAATGGCAGGCGGCCCGGGACGAGCTCGCCAGGCTTGAGGCGGAGCAGGCAGAGCGGAACGAGGAGATAAAGAGGAAGCGTCTCGAACTCCCCTGGGTCCCGGTCGAGAAGGAGTACGAGTTCGACACCGAGGACGGCAAGAAGACCCTCGCCGAACTCTTCGACGGGCGCTCACAGCTGCTCGCCTACAACATCATGTTCGGCCCCGACTACACGCTCGGTGCCTGCCCCGGCTGCACCAACCTCGGCGACGGGCTCGACGGCTCGCTCGTCCACCTGAACCACCGCGACGTGACGCTGCTCTGCTTCTCGCGGGCGCCGATCGAGCGGCTGACCGCCTACAAGCGGCGGATGGGCTGGCAGTTCCCATACGTCTCCACCTACAACACCGACTTCGCCTTCGACTTCGGCCTCGCGATCACCGAGGAGCAGGCGCAGCAGATCCCCGAGGTCAAGCAGATGATCGACAACCCGCCCGACGGGCTCCAGGAGTGGTCAGGCCAGATCGGGGCCGAGCTCAAGGACGGGCTGCGCGAGAACCCGGGCTGGATCGCCTTCGCGGGCGAGAACGGCACCGTCTACCACACCTACACGGTGACGGCCCCCGACCCGTTCGCCGCGCCGTACTACAGCTTCCTGCTCGAGCGAACACCGAAAGCCCAACCCGCCGAGCCCCGCACCTGGCGGAAGGACGAGTACCCGGACTGAAACACCGATCGGGTTGGTTCGCGGCTCAGATCCCGGAGAATCTCCGCCAGCCGGGACAACGGAAGCAGCCGCTAAGCAGGAGCTAACTCGAAGCCCTCTGACGGACTCGAACCGTCGACTCCCTCCTTACCATGGACCGGAGTCCTACCGCCATGCTGACCTGCGAGGTCGCGGTCTGGTCGCCTGGTCGCTGCGAACCGTTAGCCACATGGAGGCGCGTCCTTTCAGCAACGGGCTGGTACCAGGGTGAGGCTGCTATGTGCTGTCAAGTGGGCTGTGGTCGCCGCTGCCGTCAGCAAAGCGGGCTTGCGGATGGCGTGGTCGTTCGGTCGACGAGCGGCTGGATGCGGGTCAGTCGGTGACGGCCGGGACGATGGTCTGGCCGACCAGGTCCTGGGCGTCCTCGCGCTGCTGGTGGGCGTCCCTGGTGGTGACCACCACCAGGTCCAGGTCGGGGATGACCTGGATGCGCTGGCCGCCGATGCCCACGGCGGCAAAGCTCAGCGGCTGACGCGGCCGCGCTGGAGGTCGGGCACTTCTCCGGGGAGGATCACTTCGGTCCACAGGTCATCACCGACCTGCCGTGCCTGGAGGGCAAAGAGTTCGTCTTGACTGGCGGCGCGTCCTTCCGCGGTACCTTCGTCAACAGCGAAGGCTTCTTCCACTTCTCGGGCATCGAGCACTTCTCCGCAACGATCGTGCCGGTGGACGGCCAGGGGCCGACCTATGTGGAGTCCGGCAGCGTCGACAAGGTCAACTTCACCGCCCGCGAAGTGTCCGCGGGCGTCGAACTCGTCCAAACGCGCGTCAACAACGACCGGTTCCTCGGTTACGTGGACGGAAAGCTCGTCGCCTCGGCCACGATCCGCATCCACGAGCTGGAGCACTTCGTGGGGCTGGACACCGATGGCGACCTCGTTCCGGACGCCTTCGAGGTTTCGGTGAACAACCACGACTTCTCCTGTCCACCGTAAGCGACATGCCTATCCTGGCTGCCTGCAGCCCGGCCACTCATCCGGCTGGGCTTTGTGCAACGGCCTGGTACGAGCCTGTTTCACAAAGCCCGAGCAGCGGGTCGTGATGTGTCGGTGATCGCTGGACCCGAGTGGTGTTCTCCCATGCCCTCCGTGCGGCCCCATCTGAGGGCGGCGGTTGAAGCGCCGATCGACCACCGCCGGATGCGGCAGCTCAGGCGCCTTGCCGAACACCTCGCGGGGCAAGGTGAGGGCGACCTCTTGGCACAGGTGGACATCCAAGTTATGCTCCCCGTCCGGCACAGGATCCCCCACCTTGCTTAGTTTGCTGCATACCGGTCGGATGGCAGAAAGCAGGTCACTATGGCATCTGAGGATGGCAAGGTCAGCCGCCGCAGCTTCCTCAAGCGCGCCACCGCGGTCTCCGTCGGCGCCCTCGCAACCCGGGGTGTCTACCAGGTCCTGGAGGAGTTCGACATCGTCCGACCCGCCTCCGCCTGGGCGGCGACGGCGACCCGCCCCCAGGAGCAGTACCTGGTCGAGCAGGTCCAGGTCATCGTCGACAACGGCGTCAGCGTGGCCATCCCGCCGCTGTACAACGACGTCATCACCGCCAAGCTCAAGAGTGGTCGCCGCTGGACCACCAGCGCGCTCAAGACCGCCCAGACCCGGCTGGAGAACGCGCTGGCGGTGGTCGAACGGGCCTATCCGCCCACCGCGGCCGGCCTGACGATCGTGGTCGGCTGGGGGCTGCCGTTCTTCCGCGGCTTCCTGCCCGCATCGCTGTGGCAGGCCAACCTGCCGGTCGACCAGGCGCTGTCCCAGCAGACCGGCACCACCCAGTACGCCGTCTTGGACGCCATCGGCTTCCCCAGTGACCCCGCCGACCTGCTGCTGGAAGACAACCATCTGGTGTTCAAGTTCCGCAGCGACTCCCAGGCCATCCTCACCTCGGTGGAGGGCGCGCTGCTCACCAACCAAAACAGTGGCGCCTTCGTCGGCAACCTGTTCGACCTGACCAGCCAGCGGGTCGGTTTCCTTGGTCGCGGGTTTGGCACTCCAAGCATCGCCAAGCAGCTGGCGCTGCAGGCCGGCGTGGCCGACGCCGACAAGGTCCCCGACAACAGCCAGCTGATGCTGGGGTTCACCAGCACCCAGACCGCTGCGCTGGGCCCCGACAACATCGTGAGCTTCGAGACGCTGCCCGGCGTGACCAACCAGTGGCCAAGCGGCTACTTCGCCAACGGCTGCGCCATGCACCTGTCGCACCTGTTTGAGGACCTGAGCCTCTGGTATGACAGCTTCGACTACGCGGGCCGGGTCGCCCGGATGTTCTCGCCCCACACCCCGTCCCCGCCGACACCGGCACGGTCACGCTACCCAACGGCCCCGCTGATGTCTCCACGCTGGATCAGGTCAAGCAGGACGCCACCGGCGGCCTGCTCGGCCACAACGAGACCCTGCAGCAGGCCACCAGGCTGCCCGTCGACGTCACCGACAACTACGGGCGGCTGCGGCCCAAGGGGACAGCGGTTCCTCTGCGGGAGGACTTCAACACCCTGGACAACCCGTTCAAGTGGACGGCCAACCCCACCCGAGACCGGTTCAGCAGCACCGCGGCCCCGGGGCTGCACTTTGCGGTCTTCGTGCCGGCCAGCGGCAAGTTCCACGCCGCCCGGCTGGCCATGGACGGCGTGCTGCCCGACGGCACCAACCTGCGTGTGGATCCCTACAACATTCCGGACTCGGCCAACGGGATCAACGCGATGATCCGCGCGACCCACCGGCAGAACTTCCTCATCCCACCACGGCGGCACCGCTCCTTCCCCCTGGTCGAGCTGCACAAGTGATCTGCGCCGCTGACCAACCAAGCCAGCCTGCCTTGCCTGTCCGCCGCCGCGTCCTCGCCACAGAGGTCGGCCACCAAGGATCCGAAGCTTGTCAGCCTCGGTCGAGAAACGGCGGTTCATTGCGCCCTTGATGTCGTCGGGGTGGTCGTGGCACTTGCTGTAAAGGCCTGCCGGGTTTGTGCAACAGCTTGGTACGAGTCAAGTCTGAGAGCGGAGCCCTCACCGCTCGGGGGGCTGCGGGGGGCCTGGGCCCCCCGCATCAGCTCTTGACGTCCTTGGTGGCGAAGTTCGCCCAGGCGGCGCCGAGGAACACGGCGATGTAGACGGCCTGGAGGGCGAAGCCGCGCGCGACGTTGTGCCACAGGATCGGGAAGCGGAATAGGTCGACGAACGACAGCCAGTAGTGGGTCGGCAGGTAGGGCTTGACCGAGGCGGCGGCGTCGAGCAGGTCAAGGACCTGGGAGGTGACCAGGGCGGCGAGCGCGCCCAGCGCCGCGGCCAGCGGCGAGTCGGTGATGGTCGAGGCGAACAGCGCGATCGCCGCCACGCCCAGCATCGACCAGCCCACGTAGACCACCGTCACCACCGTGCGCCAGGTGGCGTCCTGCGGCGCGATGGTCTGGCCCGACACCGACGGCAGAGGGTGGACGCCGAACATGGTGGCGCCGACCACGAAGGCGACCGCGGCCACCACCAGCACCGCCAGGAACACGAACACGATGGTGACGGCCAGCTTGACCACCAGTAGCCGGGTGCGCCCGACCGGCCGGGTCAGCAGGTAGCGCAGGGTGCCCATGTTCGCCTCGCCCGCGACCGTGTCGCCGGCCATGACCGAGACCGCGACCGGCAGGAACAGCGGCAGCACCACCGCCAGGGCGGCGGCCGGGAACAGCGCGCCGTTGCTGAGCACCGCGCTGAGGAAGGCCGGCCCCTCCCCCGGCCTCGGCCCGATCCCGGTGACCTTGATGAACACCGCCACCAGCGTCGGTAGGCCGGCGAGCAGCGCGATGCTCACCCACGTGCGCGGGCGCCGCACCAGCTTGCGCAGCTCAACCAGCAGCATCGGCGGCCTCCTCTGGGTCCCGGGCCCCTCCCGCGCCGCCACCAGCCGCAGCGCCGCCACCAGCCGCGGCGCCGCCACCCGTGCCGCCACCCGTGAGCTGGAGGAACACGTCCTCCAGCGACGGGCGCTCCACCAGCAACTCGCGGACCCGCACCCCGCCCTCGACCAGGTAGCGGTTGAGCGCCTCCGGGCTGGTGCCGTCGAGCTGGACGACCAGGCGGTCGCCCCGCCACTCGCCCAGCTCGGTCCCGAGCAGGCGGGCCGCCAGCTCGGCGGCCCGGCCGCGGTCCGGAGTGACCACCTGCACACGGCCGGTCGGAGCGAGCAGCGCGCTGACCCGGTCCTGGATCACCAGACGACCCCGGTGCACGATGGCCGCGCGGCTGCAGATCTGCTCGACCTCCGCCAGCAGGTGGCTCGACAGGAACACCGTGGTGCCGCCCGCCACCAGCTCGACCAGAAGGTCGCGGATCTCGCGCATGCCCTGCGGGTCGAGCCCGTTGGTCGGCTCGTCAAGCACCAGCAGCCTGGGCGCGCGCAGCAGCGCGGCGGCGAGCCCCAGCCGCTGGCGCATGCCGCTGGAATAGGCCTTGACCGGACGGCGGCCGACCGCGTCCAGCCCCACCCTGACGAGCGCCTCGCCGATGCGCCCGCGCCGGTCGGCGCGACGGCCGCCCGGGCCGGCCGCGTCGAACAGCGACAGGTTGGCCCGTCCGGACAGGTGCGGGTAGAACGCCGGCCCCTCGATCAGCGAGCCCACCTGGGGCAGCACCACCCGGGCGGCGCCCGGCATCGGCCGGCCCAGCAACTCGACCCGGCCAGAGGTCGGGAACACCAGGCCGAGCAGCATCCGCACGGTGGTGGTCTTGCCAGACCCGTTCGGTCCGAGGAAGCCGAACAGGTCGCCCTCGTGCACCTCGAGGTCCAGGTCGCGGACCGCCTCGACGGAGCCGTACCGCTTGGTCAGCCCCTCGGTGCGGATGGCGAAGCTCACCGGAACGCGACTCCGTTGCGCGCGAGCTGGGTCGCGATCCGCTCCAGGACCGGGACGCCGACCGTGCCGGACAGCGCGAACACGGCCTGGTCGCGCTCGAACACCATCGAGTTCAGCAGCGGGGTGGCGATCAGGCTCGCCTCGCCCCAGGGCCCCTTGCGGGTCGGCACGGCCTCGAGGAAGGCGCGCGTGCGGGCCGAGATCCGCGCCGGGAAGGCGAGCACGGCGACCAGGTCGAAGCGCTCGCCGTAGGTCGAGGCCGCGCTCGCCACCTGGTTGCGCCGCGGCTCACCTCCGAGGCGGTCAGGCAGCACGAACGGCGAGAAGCGCTCCACCGCCCGAGCCAGGTCGGGCGCGCTGTCTTCCTCGACTCTCGCGTCCGGCGGGGGCTGGAAGCGCACCTCGCGCTCGCTTGGTCGCGCCTGCCGCAGGTCGAGGAAGGTCGTCACGATGATCGGCCCGCTGCCGCCCCGAGCGGTCAGCTCCACCCGGACCGGCAGGCCGCTGGAGGGGTCGGCCCACAGGTCGACCAGGCCGACGGTGGTGTCACCGGAACGCGGGCGGATGCGCAGGCCGAGCGCCTCGACCCCGGCGACGCGGCGCGGCCGGATCGACTGCACCTCGCCGGCGGTGGCCGCGGCCGCCAGCCGGCGCCCCAGCTCGGGCGGGAGGAGGTCGGCGGGCCGGGCGAAGCGCACCACGGGCTCCCCCAGCGTGCGCTCGACCTGGCGCGTGCCGGAGCTCCATTCGAGCGTGCCGGAGGCGTCGTGGTACAGGTCGCGCTCGCCGACCGGGCTGAGCTCGTCGACCCGCCAGTCCACCGGACTGGCGACCCAGGCGCGCATGCGGGTGATCCCGCCGAGCAGCGTGGTGAGCCGGTCGACCGCCGGCAGGTCGGGCACGCCGAGGCTGGCCCTGGATTCCGCGTAGCCCTGGTAGGGCACTGCCGTGGAGGCCTGCACCCGCTGCAGAAGGTCGGCGGCTGGCAGCGCGCGGGCGGTCACCGGCGCCAGGGAGACGAGCACTGGCACCGAGGTCAGCAGCGCCACGGCCGCCAGCAGGACCAGCCAGCGCCACGGCCCGGAGCGCACACGCGGCGGAAGTTCCATACCACTACCGTACGGCGCCCCCGCCGATTGCGCGGCGAAGGCATGCGCCGCACCTCTAAGGACCGGTTGCTCGCCTCGACATCATCGCAGCGGCAAGGTGACACGCGCGTGGCAAGGTCAGGTGCCAGACTGGAGCGCCGTCAAGTAGCCGGTGCTGAGGTGATCGGGTGGCCACCGGGGGCGGCGCGCAGGGCTGGGAGCTGCACATATGGTCTGGCGCTGCATGCTGCGCCGGCTACTTGACCGGCGCTGCAGGTGAGCGAGCGACGGGTCGATCGAAGGGGAAGCCATGGACTACTGCACAGAGGTGGAGCCGGGAACGAAGGTCGACCTCGCCGGCACCGACCCCGCGGCCAACGGCAAGCTCAGCAAGACCGAGGGGACCAGGCTCGCCAGCGGGCTGTACACCGAGCTCAGCGACCTGCAGCAGGAGCTGTACGCCGCCGGGCTCAACAGCCTGCTGGTGGTATTGCAGGGCATGGACACCAGCGGAAAGGACGGCACCATCCGCAAGGTCTTCTCCGGCGTGAACCCGCAGGGCTGCCAGGTGACGTCGTTCAAGGCGCCGACCGCCGAGGAGCTCGCTCACGACTTCCTCTGGCGGGTGCACTGCAACGTTCCCGCCAAGGGGATGATCGGGGTCTTCAACCGCTCCCACTACGAGGACGTGCTGATCGTGCGGGTCCACCAGCTCGTCCCCCGCCACGTGTGGAAGGCTCGCTACGACCAGATCAACGACTTCGAGCGGCTGCTGGTCCAGAACGACACCATCGTGTGCAAATTCTTCCTGCACATCTCCAGGGACGAGCAGGAGCGGCGCCTGCTCGCGCGTGAGCAGGACGTCGAAAAGGCCTACAAGCTCTCCCCGGACGACTGGAAGGAGCGCGAGCGCTGGGGCGAGTACGCCGCCGCCTACGAGGAGGCGCTGGAGCGCTGCAGCACTCCTGAGTCGAAATGGGCGATCGTGCCCGCGAACCGCAAGTGGTACCGGAACCTGGCGGTCGCGGACGCCCTGGTCGACACCCTGAAGCGTCACCGCAGGGCATGGCGCGCGCGGCTCAAGGAGGAGAGCGAGCGGCGCCTGGCCGAGCTGGCCAACCTGCGCGAACGGGAGGACCAGGCTCCGGCCCCGGTCGCCAGCTCGAGCTGAGCGCCGGCGGTCAGGGCTGGCGCTCGGCCAGGCGGCGGAGGGCGGCCTGGAGGGCGGCGGCGGCGGGCCCGGGGGAGCCGTCGCCGACGGGCTTGCCGTCGACCGTGACGACCGGCATGACCTCTCGGGTGGAGCTGGAGAGGAAGGCCTCCTCCGCCCCGCCGAGGTCCTCCTTGGTGAACACGCCTTCGACCACGCGGTAGCCGGTGGGGGCGGCCAGGTCGAGCAGGGCGGCGCGGGTCACGCCGGCGAGGATGCCGAGCTCCAGCGAGGGGGTATAGAGGGTGCGGCCGCTGCGCCACCAGAGGTTGGAGGTGGGGGCCTCCAGCAGCTCGCCGCCGAGCCCGATGAACACCGCGTCGTCGGCGCCGGCGGCGTGGGCGGCGCGCTGGGCCGCCATGTTGACCGCGTAGCTGGTGGTCTTGACGCCAGGCAGGAGCCACGGCGAGGCGGTGCGGATCAGCGGGTCGACGGCCATGGTGAGCAGGGCGGCCCGCAGCCCGCGGCGGCGCTGCTCCTCGAACTCGGGCGGCACCTCGGTCACGATCGCCAGTGCCGTCGAGGCCAGGTCGGTCTCGGTTCCGCGCGTGCAGATGATGCGCAGCACGGCGTCGTCGGCGCGGGCCTCGGCGAGCGCGCGGGCCGCGAGCTCCTCGAGGCCGTGCGGCAGGGCGAGCTCGAGGCTGGCGGCGGAGTGGGCGAGGCGGACGAGGTGGCGGCCGAGCCGGAACGGGCGGCCGTGGTAGACGCGCATGGTCTCGAACGCCGCCTCGCCGCGCAGCAGCGCCAGGTCCAGGGGCGACAGGCCGGGCGTGGCGCCGGGAACGACCCCGGGGCCGGCGGCCAGGACCGCCAGCACCCGGGGACGCTCGGAATCCTGGACCGCCATCTGCCTACGCCCGGGGGAGGCGCTCGTCGAGGTAGGCGACGAGCTTGTCGAGGCTGACCCGGTCCTGCCCCATGGTGTCACGGTCGCGCACCGTGACCGCCCGGTCCTCGAGTGAGTCGAAGTCGACCGTGACGCAGTAGGGCGTGCCGACCTCGTCCTGTCGCCGGTAGCGGCGGCCGATCGAGCGCGCGTCGTCGTAGTCGATCATCCAGCGCTCACGCAGCAGCCCGGCGACCTCGCGCGCCAGCGGCACCAGCCGCTCGTTGCGCGACAGCGGCAGGACCGCGGCCTTCAGGGGAGCCAGGCGCTTGTCCAGCCGCAGCACCACCCGCTCTTCGGTACCGCCGGAGGCGGTGGGCGCCTGCTCCTCTCGGTAGGCGTCGATCAGGAAGGCCAGCGCCGCGCGGTCCACGCCCCCGGAGGGCTCCACCACGTAGGGGATGTAGCGGGTGTTGGTCTCCTGGTCGTAATACGTGAGGTCCTGCCCGGAGAACCTCTGGTGCTGGCTGAGGTCGAAGTCGCTGCGGTTGGCGATCCCCTCCAGCTCGGACCAGCCGAAGGGGTACTTGTACTCGATGTCCACCGCGCGCTTGGCGTAGTGCGCCAGCTCGTCGGCGCCGTGCTCGCGGGTACGCAGGTTCTCCTCGCGGATCCCGAGGTCGAGGTACCAGCTCATGCGCTCCTCGATCCAGCGCTCGTGCCAGTCCTCGTCGGTGCCGGGCTCGACGAAGAACTCGAGCTCCATCTGCTCGAACTCGCGGGTGCGGAAGATGAAGTTCCCCGGCGTGATCTCGTTGCGGAAGGCCTTGCCGATCTGGGCGATGCCGAAGGGGATCTTCTTGCGGCTGACCGACTGGACGATCGGGAAGTCCACGAAGATCCCCTGGGCCGTCTCGGGCCGCAGCCACACCACGGCGGACTCGTCCTCGACCGGGCCCATGAAGGTCTTGAACATCAGGTTGAAGTTGCGCGGGTCGGTGAAGGGGCCTTTGCCGCAGTTGGGGCATTTCAGCTCGCCGCGCTCCGGCGGCCGGCCGTGCTTGGCCTCGAACGCCTCGATCAGGTGGTCCTCGCGGAAGCGCTGGTGGCAGTTGGTGCACTCGACCAGCGGGTCGGAGAACGACTCGAGGTGCCCGGAGGCTTCCCAGACCTTTGGCGCCATGATGATGGCCGCGTCCTGGCCGACCACGTCGTCGCGCAGCTGGACCACCGCGCGCCACCAGGCCCGCTTGACGTTGTTCTTGAGCTCCACGCCCAGAGGGCCGTAGTCGTAGCTGGAGCGCAGCCCGCCGTAGATCTCACTGGACTGGAACACGAAGCCGCGGCGTTTGGCGAGGTTGACGATCTGGTCCATCAGGTCAGTGGGCACTTGCTGCCTCCTCTGGGCCGCCTGCATGGCCTGCAGGCGGCGGGGCTTTGAGTTGGGTCGGAATTGATATCTTGACCAATCCTACCCGAGTCCGACGAGTGGATTTCACGGGCTGTCCACAGAGGCCGCCAGCGCAACCGCGCCGGCCCCTCGACCCACGACCCTCAGGCCGCCACGCCCTCAGGCCGAGGGGACGAACTCGTGGGTGCGGCGGCCGAGCAGGCTGTCGGGGAACACCTGGGTGTCGAGCTCGGCGGAGAGCAGGCGCGCCAGGAACGCGGTGACCGGAAGGCGGTGGACCTCGTGACGGGTGGAGCGGGCGGCGAAGGCCACCACGCCCCAGGCGGCCGGCTCGTCCTCGGTCAGCCAGTACAGCTCGTTGCCGTTGTCGCTGCGGCCGAGCGGCAGCAGCCCGCCCGGCTCCGGGTATGGCGGCAGCGGCAGCCGCTGGGGGAACTTCGCCCTGCTCTCGGCATAGGCGGCCAGCATCGCGTCCCTCTCGTGGAGGAGGTTGCCGGCCTCGTCGCGCGCGAACGGATTCAGCAGGTAGAGGAAGTCGTCGAACTTCCCCGAGCCGTACAGCTCGGTGAACGCCTTGTAGTCGCCGGGCAGGGCGGTGGCGAGGGCCGCCTCGACCTGGGGCCAGCGGTCGGGCACGCCCGGCTCGAGCGGCTCGGCGGGCGGCGGCGCGATCGCGCGCAGACGGTCCAGGTCGGGCGTCATGCCTGTCGACTCCTCCTCAGCGGCTCAGCGGCTCAGCGGCTCAGCGGCTCAGTGGCTTGGCGGCACCACGTACTCCTTGACCGCCGCCTCCGGGGTGTTGGCGACCTCGACGTCCATGCGGAAGCCGCGGCTGCCGACGGCCCGGATGCGGATCGCGCGGGGCGCGCCGCGCGCCGAGGCGCTCTGGTAGAGCGGGCGCACCTCGTAGCGCACGGTCTCGCCGGCCTGCACCGCATCGGCGACCATCGTCTCGTAGTCGCGCATGACCGGTGAGTTGGCGCGCGACTGGTACATGGCGACCAGGTTGCTCGAGACCTGGCCGGAGCCGCCGAGCTGGCGGCCCAGCAGGTGGCCGCGGGCGCGGTTGCGGGACGGCAGCTCGGCGAGGCCGGGCGGGCGGATCGACTGGTCGGGCTCCGAGCCGAGCTGGTCGCGCCCGGCAGCGGCCACCATCGCCGGCGTGATCGTGGCGGTGATGCCGCTGCGCTGCCCGGTGCGGGGGTCGACCCTGCCGTAGTCGACCTTGCCGCCGAGGCGCTGGATCGCGCGGACGTTGCTGGCGAGATCGTCGGCGTGGCCGCCACGGTCACCGTGGTCGTCGCGGTGGCCGCCGGGGGGCGCGGTAACGGGCGGCTGGCGCAGCTGGGGAGGAAGTCCCTTGTCGAAGACGTCGGACCCCACCACCCATAGGCCCGCCAGCACCAGCAGCGTGATCACGAGCGTCAGCGGGCTGGCCCGGCCTCGGCGAGAGCGAAAGCGCGACCGGCGCCTTCGAGCTGGGGACATGCGGCGGGACGTCCTTTCCTCGGCTTCCGGACGAAGCAGGATCCTCCCGCTCTTTCTACCCAGCGACCGGGTCCTCTACCTCATACGCCAGCGGGGTGCCAGACGGTCTTGATCTCGAGGAACTGCGCGATCCAGTAGGGGTCCTGGCCGCCTGCGTCGTCCAGCCAATCGCGCGTGGCGAGCCGGACCGGCGCGGCCACCCGCTTGACGTTCTCGGCCGCGGCAAGCTCGACGTCCCGCAGCAGGGCGAGGTCAAGGCCCGCGAGGTCGAGGGCGTCGACGTCCATGTGGGCGGCCAGCGGCTTGACCAGCTCGGCGGTGAAGCCCGTGAGCAGGTTGACGACGCCGCCCGGCAGGTCACTGGTGGCGAGCACTTCGGTGAGGGTGACCGCCGGCAGGGGCCGGGTCTCGGAGGCGAGCACCAGCGCGGTGTTGCCCGACACGATGACCGGGGCCAGCCTGGAGACCAGGCCGAGCAGGGAGGAGTCGGGCGGGGCGACCAGGCCGACGACGCCGGTCGGCTCGGGCACGGAGAAGTTGAAGTACGGCCCGGCCACTGGGTTGGCGGAGCCGAGCACCTGGTCGATCTTGTCGGCCCAGCCGGCGTACCACACCCAGCGGTCGATCGCCTTGGCCACGGCTTCCTCCGCAGCCCGGCGGCTCGACCCCTCGGCGCTGGCCACCTCGTCGACGAACTGCTTGCGCCTGCCCTCGAGCATCTCGGCGATGCGGTAGAGGATCTGACCGCGGTTGTAGGCGGTGAGCCCGGACCAGCCGGGGAACGCGCCGCGGGCGGACCGCACCGCGTCGCGCACGTCCTTGCGGGAGGCGCGGCAGGCGTTGGCGAGAGGCTTGCCGCGGGCGTCCGACACCAGATAAGAGCGCCCCGACTCGGTTCGGGGGAACTTCCCTCCGATATACAGCTTGTAGGTCTTGCGCACCTCGAGCCGCTCGCCCTCAGCCACGGTCAACTCCCATCCGCCCCCATCCGCTCGGCGCCTCCGCGACAGCGTACCGCTCGCCGTACCGCCCGCCGCACCGCTCGCCGGGAACGGTCAGGCCTTGACGTCCGCGCGACGCACCCGGGCGAGGGCGAGCAGCCAGCCCGCCACGACCAGCCCGGCCAGGCCGTAGAGCCCGGCCTGATGGCTGGGCTGCGGCACCCGGACGGGGAAGCTGCCGGGCCACAGGTAGAACGGGGTCGCGCCGACCTCCCGGAAGCCCATCCAGCCGGCGACCCAGTAGCTCAGGGTGCCCCTGCTGGTGACCGGGTAGTTTCCCGCCACCAGCGAGCCCAGCACGAAGACCAGCGCCAGGAAGAACGAGCCGAGCGTGTTGCGGGTCAGCACGGCGGCGAGCACCCCCACCACCACGAAGGCGGCCAGCACCAGCGGAGCGCGGGCGAGTTGCGGCGCGGCCGCCCGCCACGCCACCGCCGGCGACAGCGGCGAGCCGCCCAGCCGGTAGCTGTCGAGGACGAACGAGAGCGGCACGAGCACCGCCCAGACGCCGAGCAGCAGGCCAGCGCCCGCGAGCCACAGGCTGGCGAGCTTGGCCGCCAGCACCCGCCAGCGCCGCCCCTCCTGAACCAGCACCTGCTTGATGGTGCGGCCGCTCCACTCGTTGCCGACGTGGCCGGCGGCGAGCAGCAGCAGCGCCAGCGCGCCCGGGACGGAGGCCAGCATCCCCGCGGCCACCACACCGCTCCCGAGCGGGTCCTGCAGCAGCCGGCCCGTGGCCGCCGTCCGCTCCAGCTGGCGCCGGTAGTCGAGCTCGTCCTGCCGGGCCAGCTCGTGCTGGCGCCGCAGCTCCCCGTCGCACTGCGGTCCCTGCGGAAGGCCCACCTCGGCGCAGGACGTCGGTGCCGTGAAGAAGACCTTGCTCTGCTGGTCCTGTAGGTACTGGGTACGGGCGTCGCGCACGGCGTTCCAGCCGCTGACCGCGACGAACGCGGCCAGCGCGACGAACGTCCACACCGCCAGCGGGCGGCGCAGCTTGGCCAGCTCAGCGCGGAGCAGGCGCACGGCGCTCCTCCCTCTCGGTGAGTGCGAGGTAGCGCTCCTCCAGTCCCGAGCTCTGCAGGCCAAGCGACTCGGCGAAGACCCCGCCACTGGCCAGCGCCTGATTGACCTCACGGCCGCCGGCCCCCACGACCAGCAGCGTGCCGGGGCTCTCGCGCCGCACGGTGTAGCCGCCCAGCAGCGCGACCGCGGCGCGCTCGTCCTCGCGGCGGATAGTCACGCGCACCCGCTCCTCGCCCCGCCCCAGCTCACCGGTGGTGCCGACGGCTATCAGCCGGCCGCGGTCGATGATGGCGACCCGGTCGCAGACCTGCTCGACCTCGGCCAGCAGGTGGCTGGAGAAAAACACGGTCACGCCCTGGTCGCCCAGCTCGCGAAGGAGGGTGCGGAACTCGCGGATGCCGGCCGGGTCCAGGCCGTTGGCGGGCTCGTCGAGCAGCAGCAGGCGGGGGTGGCGCAGCAGCGCGACGGCCAGGCCGAGGCGCTGGCGCATGCCCTGCGAGTAGGCCTTGACCTTGCGCCCGGCGTCGGCGGCGAGGCCGGCCCGCGAGAGCGCCTGGTCGACCGCGCCGGCGTCGACCGGCGCGCCGCTGCCGGCGAGGACGCGCAGGTTGCGGCGGCCGGACAGCCACGGATAGAAGGCGGGCTCCTCCACCATCGCGCCGATCTGGGCGAGCCGGTCCGGGCACGGCACGCGCGCCCCGAGCACCCAGGCCTCGCCGGCGCTGGCGCGCAGCAGGCCGAGCAGCAGGCGGATCGTGGTGGTCTTGCCGGCGCCGTTGGGGCCGAGAAAGCCGAGCACCTCGCCCTCCTGGACCGCAAGGTCGAGGCCGTCGACGGCCACCCGGCCACGAAAGCGCTTGGTCAAGCCGCTGCAGCGGATGGCGTCGATGGCGTCGGCCCTCCAGTTTCATCGGATCCCGCGGCTGCGGCTCGACTGCTCGATTCCGCCGAACCCGCTTGGGTGCGCCAGATCGTCGAACGCGCGCGAGACCAAGTCAAACCAGCGCCACGGGGACCAGGGTGGGTTAGGCTGGCGGTGGCCCCAGGCGGTCCCAGGGCGGTCCCAGGGCGGCGGCGGTCCCAGGGCCGGTCCCAGGGCCGGTCCCAGGGCGGTCCGACCCCCCCGACTCCCGCCCGACCCGACTGATCCCCGCCCGACCCGACGATCCCCGCCCGACCCGGGAGCAGACCTGGAACGGAGCCACGCATGACGTTGAGCGCCTCCCAGCGGTTCGACAGTCCGCTCGACAGCCCGCTCGGCAAGCCGGTCCCGAGGACCGAGGACCGCCGCCTCGTGACCGGCCAGGGCCGCTACGTCGCCGACCTGCCCCTCGAGGGCGCGGCCCAGGTGGTCTTCATCAGCTCCCCCATCGCCCACGCACGGGTCCTCGGCATCGACACCGCCCAGGCGGCGGCCGCACCCGGGGTGCTCGCGGTGGTCACGGCCGCCGACCTCGGCCTCGAGCCACTGCCGCCGCAGCTGCCCATGCACGACCAGCGCATG
Organism: bacterium; assembly: GCA_046727955.1. Lineage (GTDB taxonomy): Bacteria > Actinomycetota > CALGFH01 > CALGFH01 > CALGFH01 > DASVXQ01. The sequence goes on from JBKPDO010000079.1 coordinate 15,442, forward strand.
CTGCGGCCCTGGCTGGCCGACCGCACCGTCCGCCACGTCGGTGAGCCGCTGGTCGCCGTGGTGGCCGCCGAGCAGGCCCAGGCGGTCGACGCCGCCGAGCTGGTCGAGATCGACTACGACCCGCTCGAGGTGGTCGTCGACCCGCGTGCCGCCGCCCGCGACCAGGTGCTGCTGTTCCCCGAGGCCGGCACCAACACCTGCATGGAACTGCCCAGCCCCCCTGCCCCCGACCTCTTCGGCGACTGCGAGGTCGTCGTCCAGCTCTCCATGACCCATCAGCGCATGGCCGCCTGCCCGATCGAGCCGCGCTGCGCGGCGGCCGACTGGGGCGAGGACGGCCGCCTCACCTTCTGGGCCTCGACCCAGGCGCCCCACCGCCTGCGCCAGCAACTGGCCACCACGCTGCGGCTGGAACCGGGCCGGGTGCGCGTGGTCGTCGGCGAGGTCGGCGGCGCCTTTGGCGCCAAGGGCAGCCCCTACCGGGAGGAGGTGCTGGTCGGCTGGCTGGCGCGGCACCTCGGTCGCCCCCTGAAGTGGGTCGAGGCCCGCTCGGACAGCATGGTCGGCATGTACCACGGCCGCGCGCTGGCGCAGGACGTCGAGCTGGGCGGGCGGCGCGACGGCACCCTGCTCGCCTACCGCGTGCGGGTGATCCAGGACGCTGGCGCCTACCCGCAATTCGCCGGCCCGCTCGTGCTGCGCGCGAAGGGCCTGGCCTCTGGGGTCTACGCGATCCCGCGGATCGAGGCGGGCGGCCGGGCGGTGCTCACCAACACCACCCCGGTCGGCCCCATCCGCGGCGCCGGAAGGCCCGAGGCCAACATCGTGATCGAGCGCGCCATCGACCGGTTCGCGGCCGAGATCGGCATGGACCCCGCCGAGGTGCGCCGCCGCAACCTGGTGCCCGCCGGCGCGTTTCCCTACACCACGGCGACGGGCACCATCTACGACTCCGGCGACTACCAGGCCCTGCTGGACAGCGTCCTGGAGGCCGGCGACCACGCTGGGCTGCGCGCCGAGCAGGCGCGCCGCCGCGCCGCGGGCGACTCGCAGCTGCTCGGGGTCGGCCTCGGCATGTTCGTCGAGGTCGCCGACCCGCTCGCCAGCGGCGAGTACGGCGCTCTCGAAATCGGCGCCGACGGCCGGGCGGTCGTGCGGACCGGCTCCAGCGCCCACGGCCAGGGCCATCACACCGTCTGGGCGCAGATCGTGGCCGACCGGCTGGGCATCCCCATAGAGCGGGTCGAGGTCCGCTCCGGCGACACCGACCAGGTCCCGGCCGGCATCGGCACCTTCGGCTCCCGCTCGGCCCAGGCCGGCGGCGGCGCGGTCCAGCGCGTGGCGGTCGAGGTGCTGGAGCAGGCCGGGCGGCTCGCGGCCGAGCTGCTGGAGGCGGACCCGGCGGACGTCACGCTCGACCGCGCCGCCGGCCGCCTGCACCTGGCCGGCAGCCAGGAGCGCGGCTACACCTGGGCCGAGCTGGCCAAGGAGGCGGCCAGCCGCGAGCTCGCGCTGCGCGCCGAGGTCTTCCCCGGCGACCAGCGGGCGCCCGCCAGCGCCTGGCCGAGCGGGGCGGTGCTCGCGGCGGTCGAGGTGGACTCCGAGACCGGGGTGGTACGGGTCCGCTCCCTGGTGACCTGCGACGACTCCGGCCGGGTGCTCAACCCGCTGATCGTCGCCGGGCAGGTGCACGGCGGCCTGGCCTGGGGAGTGGCCCACGCGCTGCTGGAGGAGTTCGTCTACGACGAGGACGGCAACCCCAGGACCGCCAATTTCGGCGACTACGGCGTGATCACCGCCGACGCGCTGCCGCGCTACCAGCTGCACGAGGTGGTCTCGCCGGCGCCGGGCAACGAGCTCGGGGTCAAGGGCGTCGGCGAGGCGGGCACTGTCGGCACGCCGGCGGCGATCCTGAACGCTGTGGTCGACGCGCTCGCCCATCTGGGCGTGCGGCACGTCGACCCGCCGGCCACGCCGGAGAAGGTCCTGCGGGCCATCATGGAGGCCAGATGAACCATTACGTCAGCGCGTCGCTCGAGGTGAACGGCGCGCCGGCGCGGCGCACGGTCGAGGCCCGCACGCTGCTGGTGCAGCTGCTGCGCGACCACCTGGGCCTGACCGGGACCAAGGTCGGCTGCGACACCTCCACCTGCGGCGCCTGCACGGTGCTGCTCGACGGCCAGTCGGTCAAGTCCTGCACCCTGCTGGCCGCTCAGGCCGACGGCCGCCGCCTGACCACCATCGAGGGCATGGCCGAGCGCGACGGCGGGCGCCTCCACGCGCTGCAGCGGGCCTTCCACGAGCACCACGCGCTGCAGTGCGGCTATTGCACGCCGGGGATGATCATGGCGGCCGCCTCATTGCTGGAGGAGCTGCCCCGGCCCGCCGGCGATCAGGACGTGCGCGACGGGCTCGAGGGCAACCTGTGTCGCTGCACCGGATACCAGCACATCGTCGACGCGGTCCTGGCGGTGGCGGCCCAAGGGGCGGCCGGAGCGCCGACCAACGGCCCGGAGGGCACCGCGGAGAGCACCGCGGAGAGCACCGCGGAGGGCGCCAGGTGATCCCGTGATCCCCGCCAGCTTCGCCTACGCCCGCCCCGGCTCGGTCGAGGAGGCAGTGGAGCTGCTGGCCAGCCATGACGGCGACGCCAAGCTGCTGGCCGGCGGGCAGTCGCTGATCCCGCTGCTCAAGCTGCGGCTGTCGGCGCCCGCGCTGCTGGTCGACATCGGCCGGCTCGAGCCGCTGGCCGGTGTGCGGGACCAGGGCGACCACCTGGCGATCGGGTCGCTCACGCGCCACCACGACCTGCACCGCGACCCACTGGTACGCGAGCACGCGCCGCTGCTGGCGCACGCGGCCGGCCAGGTCGGCGACCCCCAGGTGCGCCACCTCGGCACGCTCGGCGGCTCACTGGCCCACGCCGACCCGGCCGGGGACCTTCCCGCGGTTGCATTGGCCTACGAGGCCACGGTCGCCACCCGCGGCCCGGACGGCGAGCGCGTCGTCTCGGTGACCGAGCTGTTCACCGGGTTCCTGGAGAGCGCGCTGGCGCCGGACGAGGTGCTGTGCGAGGTGCGCGTGCCCAAGCTCGGGCAAGCGGTGGGCTGGTCGTTCCAGAAATTCGCCCGCCGCGCGATCGACTGGGCCACCGTCGGGGTCGCCGTTCTGCGCGGGCCTGGCGTGGCGCGGGTCGGCCTGGTGAGCATGGGACCCACCCCCCTGCGCGCCGCCGCGGTAGAGGCGCGCGTGGCGGAGGGCGCCTCTCCCGCCGAGGCCGCGGAAGTTGCCGCCGACGGCAGCGAGCCGACCAGCGACGCCTGGGCCAGCGCCTGGTACCGCCGGCAACTGGCCCGGGTGCTGGTCCGCCGCGCCCTCGAGGAGGCCGCCAGCCGGGCCAGCCGGAGCTAGCGAGCCGGATGGGTATCAGCGATTGTCCGATTTGCGAGTGGCCAGACCAGCTCATGACCTGCAATTGTCCCCGGATGCAGCAACGGCGCAATTGCCCCGATCTGGTTACCCATCCGGCTCTCTGAACCGAAAACAGACCGACTTCGCCTGATATGAGCTAATTTTCACGCCTGCACGGCGTCCCCGCAGGGACATGGAGACTAGCCGGCGCGCTTGGCAGGGACTTCAGCGGAGCTCGAGGTAGGCGGCGAGGCCGTGGCGGCCGCCCTCGCGGCCGAAGCCTGACTCCTTGTAGCCGCCGAAGGGGGAGGCCGGGTCGAAGCGGTTGAAGGTGTTGGCCCACACCACCCCGGCGCGCAGCCGCCTGGCCATCTCCAGGATGCGGCTGCCCTTCTCGGTCCAGACCCCGGCCGACAGCCCATAGGGAGTGTTGTTGGCCTTGGAGACCGCCTCGTCCGGGGTCCGGAAGGTCAGCACCGACAGCACCGGCCCGAAGATCTCCTCCTGGGCGATGCGGAAGGACTGGGCCACGCCGGTGAACACCGTCGGCCGGAACCAGAAGCCGCGGCTGGGCAGCTCGCAGGGCGGCTGGTACAGGTCGGCGCCCTCATCCTCGCCGGAGGCGACCAGCTCCTGGATCTTCTCGAGCTGCTGGCGCGAGTTGATCGCGCCAACGTCGGTGTTCTTGTCCAGAGGATCCCCCACCCGCAGCGTCGCCATGCGGCGCTTGAGCTTGTCCACCAGCGCCTCGGCGATCGACTCCTGCACCAGCAGGCGCGAGCCGGCACAGCAGACGTGCCCCTGGTTGAAGTAGATGCCGTTGACGATGCCCTCGACCGCCTGGTCGATCGGCGCGTCGTCGAAGACCACGTTGGCGGCCTTGCCGCCCAGCTCGAGCGTCAGCCGCTTGCCGCTGCCGGCCAGGGTGCGCTGGATCGACTTGCCGACCTCGGTCGAGCCGGTGAAGGCGACCTTGTCCACGTCGGCGTGGGACACCAGCGCGGCGCCGGTCTCCCCCGCCCCAGTGACGATGTTGACCACGCCGGGCGGCAGCTCGGCCTGCTCCAGCACCTCGCCGAGCAGCAGGGCGGTGAGCGGTGTGGTCTCGGCCGGCTTGAGCACGACGGTGTTGCCGGCGGCCAGCGCCGGCGCGAGCTTCCAGGCCGCCATCAGCAGCGGGAAATTCCAGGGGATGACCTGTGCCGCGATCCCGAGCGGCCGTGGCGTGCGGCCCGGGAAGGCGTACTCGAGCTTGTCGGCCCAGCCGGCGTGGTAGAAGAAATGCGCCGCGGCCAGCGGCACGTCGACGTCGCGCGACTCCTTGATCGGCTTGCCACCGTCGATGGTCTCCAGCACCGCGAACTCGCGGGCGCGCTCCTGCAGGATGCGGGCGATCCGGTAGAGGTACTTGGCCCGCTCGGCGCCGGAGGTCTTGGACCAGACCCTGGTGTACGCGGCGCGCGCGGCGCGCACCGCCAGGTCCACGTCCTCCTCACCGGCCTCGGCGACCTCGGCGAGCACCTCCTCGGTGGCCGGGCTCACCGTCTTGAAGTGACGCTCCGAACGGGGCTCGACCCACCTGCCGCCGATCAGCAGCGCGTAGTGCTCACGGATCTTGACGTGATCGGTCGCCTCCGGCGCCGGCGCGTAGCCCAGGTCGAAGCGGGCCGGGGTCGTCGCCTCCGCCCGCGTGCTCATCTCCTCGACCATCGCCGCCCCTCGATTCCCTCCTCGCCGACCCGCGAAGATTCGAGGATACGCCGACAGGGGCGCGCGCCTCCCCGGCGCTTCGCGCCAGCGGGCGACGACCAGGCGGAGGCGGCCGCCCTGGCCGCCGAGCGGAGGGTCCAGGCGACTACCCTGCGACAGCAGTGCGACCCGCGCGGAAGGCGATCACGCCAGTCGGGGCGATCATGCCGCAGTGCCGGGGACCGGACGCCAGGCCAACTACGGTCCTTGACTCGTACCAGGGTGTTGCTCAAAGGAGGTTGTCGATCGACCAGTAGCCGGAGTCGGCGAGCGCGGCCTCGGGCCGCTCGTCGATCCCGGCGGCGGCCAGCGTGGCAGCCGTCGCTTCCAGCATGGGCTCGAGCTGGTGGACGTCGTTGGCCTCGTCGGTGAGTTCGGCGGCCACGACGAGCTGGTGCAGGGTGGTGACCGCCTGAGCGTTGTAGCCCTGCACGGTGCCGTTGCGGGTGTGCAGGAAGCGGCTGTCAGGATCGGTGACGCTCTAGCGGTTCGGCGGTGGGTCGGGGTGCCGCTGCTCCACTGGGTGCGGAGCGTGAGGACCGCTTCGTTCCCAACCAGCCGCCGACAGGCACCACCATCCTGCCGACAGCGATCGCGTCGCCGGCAGCCGGCGCAGCGTGGCGGTGAGAAATTCCCCGTTGAACGCAAGATAGCCGATACAGGCATCGCCGCCGTTGTGATCCTCTGGGCTGAATCGGGCCGCTCTTGGCCCGGTAGTCCGTCCCACCCGCACCCGTGCCGCCTTGTCCCGCCGCTTCCAGTG
>JBKPDO010000080.1:0-26697 GCA_046727955.1 bacterium
GGTCGCGGCCGCCGCGGTCGCGGCCGCCGCCGGCCGGCTCGGCGCGCGCTGCCCGGGCCGGCTCGGCGAGCACGTTCCGCTCGCGCCGCTGACCACCTTCCGCCTTGGCGGCCCGGCGCGCCTGTTCCTGCGCGCCGAGTCGGCCGGCGACCTGATCGCCCTCGCCGACGTCCTGGCCGAGCTGCCCGTGCCCCTGCTGATCCTCGGCCGCGGCTCGAACGTGCTGGTGGCCGACGCCGGCTGGCCCGGCGTGGTGCTCCACCTTGGCCAGCACTTCCGCTCCATCGGGGTCGACGGCGAGCAGATCGAGGCGGGCGGGGCCGCGCCGCTGCCGAGCCTCGCCGCCCGCTCGGCCGCCGCCTCGCTCGGCGGGCTCGCCTTCACCGTGGCCATTCCCGGCAGCGTCGGCGGCGGCGTCCGCATGAACGCCGGCGCGCACGGCTCGGAGATCGGTGACCGGCTCGTCTGGGCGGAGGTACTCGACCTGGCCCTTGGTGCCCGCGCGGAGCCGGTGCGGCGCAAGCCGGACGAGCTGGGCCTGCGCTTCCGGCGCTCCGGCCTGCCGCGCGGCGCGGTGGTCACCGCCGCCCGCTTTGCCTGCGAGTCCGCGCCCGAGGCCGAGGTCCGCGCCCAGATCGACGAGGCGCGCCGCTGGCGGCGCGACAACCAGCCGGTGAACCAGCCCAACTGCGGCAGCGTGTTCGTCAACCCCGACGGGATGGCGGCGGGGCGGGTGGTCGAGCTGCTCGGCATGAAGGGGGAGCGCTGCGGCGGTGCCCGCATCAGCGAGATCCACGCCAATTTCATCGTCGCCGCCGAGGGCGCCTGCGCCGCCCACGTGATCGAGCTGATCCGCCGCGTGATGCGCCGCGCCCGCGAGGATCTCGGCCTGGAGCTGCGCACCGAGGTGCAGCTCGCCGGAGACTTCACCGCCGGCCCACCGGGGGGTGGGCCGTGAACCGTCTGCTCACCGACCGGCGCATCCTGGAGCGCCGCCGCGCGATCATCGCCGAGCGCGTGCGCCGCCGCCGGCTCGTGCTGCTGGCCGGGGCGGTCGCGGTGGTGGTCGCGGTCGGGCTGTACCAGCTCGCCCGCTCGCCGCTGTTCGGGCTCACCGCCATTCGGGTCGAGGGGGCCAGCCCGGGCGTGCGGGCGGCGGTGCTGTCCGCCGCCGGGCTCCGGCTCGGCGAGCCCTACCTGGGCATCGACGCCGGGGCGGTGCGGCGCCGGGTGGAGGCGCTGCCGGGCGTGGCAGCCGCCCGCGTGCAGCGCTCCTACCCGTCGAGCCTGCGCATCGTGGTCAGCGAGCGCCAGCCCACAGCGCAGGTGTCCTCGGCGGGCGCCTACTGGCTGGTGGCGGCCGACGGGGTGGTTATCGGGCGGGTCGCCGGGCGCCGCACCGGCCTGCCGTACGTCGCCGGGGTACCGCTCCCGCCCGCGGTGCGCCCGGGGGTGCGGCTGCCGCCCGACAACCCGCTGGCCAACGCGCTCACCGCGCTGGACCGCATGGACCCCGCGCTGGAGCGGCAGGTGGTGGGCGTGACGGCGCCCTCTGTCGACGGCCTCGAGCTGGGGCTGCGGGGTGGGGCGCGGGTGCTTTACGGCATGGCCGAGCAGCAGGCGGCCAAGGACGCCGCCGTCCTGCTCATCCAGCGCAAGCTCCGAGCGGAGAGGAGACAGATAGTGCGAATCGACGTGCGCAGCCCGTCGACGCCGACAGTAAAGGAGGCCGCGGCTGGAAATGGCTGAGGGTAGTTGACCGACCCCCGGGCCGCCGGTAGAGTCACGGCCAGCTTGAGGTTTACATAATGTTCGACCTCAGGTAAAGGCTGAGGGTTTCGTCTGGTGCGGCGCCCTGCGCGACCGTCTGGAGCGCACGGCATGGATGAACCGGGGTCCTCGGCAACTTCCCCCCTCCCTGGTTGACCGCATGGGACATTTGGGTCGCTTCGATAACGGGCTAAGGAGGTTGCTTGGATGATGGCGGCGCCCCAGAACTATCTGGCCGTGATCAAGGTGGTCGGGATCGGCGGCGGTGGGGTCAACGCCGTCAACCGGATGATCGAGGCGGGCCTGAAGGGCGTCGAGTTCATCGCGGTCAATACCGACGCGCAGGCACTGCTGGCGTCGGACGCCGACGTGAAGCTGGACGTCGGGCGTGAGCTGACCCGGGGACTCGGCGCCGGCTCCAACCCCGAGGTTGGCCGGCAGGCGGCCGAAGACCATGCCGAGGAGCTCGAGGAAGTGCTCAAAGGCGCCGACATGGTGTTCGTCACCGCCGGTGAGGGCGGTGGCACCGGCACCGGCGGCGCTCCGGTGGTAGCGCGCATCTCCAAGGCACAGGGAGCGCTGACCATCGGCGTGGTGACCAGGCCCTTCGCCTTCGAGGGGCGGCGCCGCTCGCAGCAGGCCGACGCCGGCATCGAGGGTCTCAAGGCCGAGGTCGACACGCTCATCATCATCCCCAACGACCGGCTGCTGCAGGTGGCGGAGCGCAGTACCTCCATGCTGGACGCCTTCAAGCTGGCCGACCAGGTGCTGTTGCAGGGGGTGCAGGGCATCACCGACCTGATCACCATCCCCGGGCTGATCAACCTCGACTTCGCCGACGTCCGGGCGACCATGCGCGAGGCGGGCACCGCGCTCATGGGCATCGGCCAGGCGCGGGGCGAGGACCGGGCGGTGGCCGCGGCCAAGCAGGCGATCTCCTCGCCGCTGCTGGAGGCCTCCGTCGACGGCGCCCGCGGCGTGCTGCTCAACATCTCCGGTGGCTCCGACCTGGGGCTGTTCGAGGTCAACGAGGCGGCGGAGGTGATTGCCTCGGCCGCCCACCCCGACGCCAACATCATCTTCGGCGCGGTGATCGACGACGTGCTCGGCGACGAGGTCCGGGTCACGGTGATCGCGGCCGGCTTCGACCGCGGTGAGCAGGTCGCCGCCGAGGCTGCCGATTCCGGCACCGTGGCCGCCGCCGAGGCTTCGCGGGAGGAGGCGGTCTGGCCGAACGCCGCCCACGGCCGCGGGGAGGAGGACGGCGACCTCGAGCGTGACCGGCCCAGGCGGGTCATCTACCACGGCGATGACGACGACCTCGACATCCCCTCGTTCCTCAAGCGCTAGCGCTGAGCAGGTGACGGGAGGACTCGTCTGGCGGCCCGGGGGGTCCGGGGGGCTCAAGAGCGAGGCCCGGGCCATGGCACCAGGCAGCCAAGCAAAGCCGAGCGTTAGCCCCCCGGTGGATACAGCGCCCGAGCGGCCAGAGCCGGCCGGGTCCGGGGCTGCGGCCGGGTCCGGGGCTGCGGCCGTGCCGGCCTGGCCGCCGGTGCTGGTGGCCGAGGACCTGCTCGCTCGTGGGGTGGTGGCCGCGTTCAGCGGCCGCGCCGGGGCGCGCGGCACGCCGCCCTACGACGGGCTCAACCTGGGCCTGCACGTGGGCGACGACCTCCGGACGGTGCTGCGCAACCGCCGGCGCCTGGCGACCGTGCTCGGGCTGGCCGGCCTGCCCTGGGCGACCGTGCGCCAGGTCCACTCCGCACGCGTGGTCGAGGCGAGCCGCGGCCGGCTCGGTCCCGGGCCGCCGGAGGCCCGTCCCGCGCTCGCCGAGGCCGACGGCCTGGTCAGCGGCGAGGCCGGTATGGTGCTCGCGGTGCTCATGGCCGACTGCCTGCCGGTGCTGCTGGCCGACCCGGACGCCGCGGTGGTGGCCGCGGTGCACGCCGGCTGGCGCGGCCTGGTGTCCGGCGCGATCGAGCAGGGCGTGGCCGCCTTCGCCCGCCGCGGCGGCCGCCCGGCCAGCACCATCGCCCTGATCGGGCCGGCCATCGGCGCATGCTGCTACGAGGTCGGCCCGGAGGTGGCCGGCGCGGTGGTGCAGCGCTATCCCGCCGCGGTGGCGACCACGCGTGACGGGCGCCTGGCGATCGACACCACCGCCGCCGCCGTGGAAGCGCTCGAGCGGGCGGGCATCGGCGAGGTCCGCCACCCCTCTGGTGAGTGCACCTGCCACCAGCCAGCGCGGTTCTTCTCCTACCGCCGCGACGGCGTCACCGGTCGCCAGGCTGGCCTGATCGCGCTGGTCGGCCCGGCGAGGGCCGAGGCGGCCGAGGCGGCCGAGGCAGCCGGGGCGGCTGAGGGGGCCGAGGCGGCGGAAGGGGCGGGCCCATGACCTCGCAGCCGGCCGTCCAGGGTGCCGCCCAGGGTCCCGACCTCGCCGGGATCCCCGGCCGGGTCGCCGCCGTGCGCGGGCGCATCGCCGCCGCCGCGCGCCGGGCCGGCCGCGATCCCGCAGAGGTCACCCTGGTCGCCGTCGCCAAGCTGCAGCCGGTGTCCGCGGTCAGGGCGGCCTTGACCGCCGGCGTGCCGGACATCGGCGAGAACTACGCTCAGGACCTGGCGGCCAAGGCCGCGGCGGTGCAGGGCGCTCGCTGGCACTTCGTCGGCCGTCTGCAGCGCAACAAGGTCCCGGTCCTGGTCGAGACGGGCGCGCTGGTGCATTCGCTCGACTCGCTGCCCTCCGCCAGGGCGCTCGGCCGGCGCGCGCGCGCCGCCGGGACGGTGGCGCGCGCGCTGGTCCAGGTGGAGCTGGACGAGCGCGTCGCGGCGCACGGGGTGGCCGCCGCGGATCTCGACGAGTTCGTCGCCGTCTGCCGCCGCGTCGAGGCGCTGCGGCTCGAGGGTCTCATGCTCATGCCCGCGCCGGCGCCCTCGCCCGAGGACCAGCGGCCGCTGTTCCGGCGGCTGGCGGAGCTGGCCAAACGGCTCGGCACGGGCATGAGCGCCCTGTCGATGGGCATGACCGCGGACTTCGAGGTCGCGGTCGAAGAGGGTGCCACCCTGGTGCGCGTGGGCACGGCGATTTTCGGCCCGCGCCCCCCGGAAAAAGCGACAAAAGGGGGAGCCAGGTGAGCGTGGCGAAAAGACTTGCCCGCAGAGCGATACGCTCGTCGCATGAGGTCTGTTTAATGGAGGGTGCAATCATGAGTTCTGCTTAGCTCGGCAGGCGAATGCACACAGCGTTGCTCCTCAGAGGGGGCACGCCGCGACCTCGCCAGGTCGCGTCCCCCGAGCGGGGGGCACGGCGAATAGGCGAGCCGCGGCGGAGGACGTAGGATGACGACGCGTACGAAGGTAGGTGAGGTGCGTGGCCGGGGCGTTCAAGAAGAGCCTCGTCTGGCTGGGGTTGGTCGAGCCACCAGAGGATGACGAGGAGCTGGCCGAGGTGGCGGAGCCGAGCCGGCACGCCGCCGGGTCGGTGCCGGTCCGGCGTGTCCGCGGTGACGACTACCGAGACGGTCGCCGCCGGGACGGGCACTTCGACGAGCCGATGGAGGCGGTGATCCACCCGATACCCTCGGTCCCGACCAGGCAGGTCCACCTGATCGAGCCCTCCGGCTTCAACGACGCCGAGGAGATCGGCGAGAAGTTCAAGGCCGACATCCCCGTAATCGTGAACCTGCAGGCCATGGAGCCCGAGCTGGCCAAGCGCCTGATCGACTTCGCGGCCGGCCTCACCTTCGGGCTGGACGGGAGCATCCAGCCCGTAGCGAAGAAGGTGTTCCTGTTGACCCCCCGAAATGTCGAAGTCTCTGCTGAGGAGCGGCGCCGGCTCCAAGAGCGGGGCTTCTTTAACCAGGCCTGACCGGTGTCTACTGTCTTGTTTGTTCTGTCGCTTCTGCTCACACTCTACTGGCTGATCCTGCTAGGCCGGATCATCCTCGATCTCCTGCTTTCGCTCACTGGTGGCCGGGGACTTTCCGGTTTGGCGATCCTGTACGGTATTCTGTACGACCTGACCGAGCCCGTCCTCCGACCCATCCGGCGACTCCTTCCCCCCCTGCGCGTCGGTGCTGTTGCCCTCGACCTGTCCCCCATACTCGTGTTCATGCTGATCGTCCTGCTGCAGCAGGTGGTGAGATAGCACGTGAAGCCTTGCCGACGGTCCGCCCGCCCGGCCCTTGCCGGAGGGGTCCGGGCAACCCCAGGGGGGTGTCCCGGTGGACCACCACCCGGCTCGACGTGCGCCGGAGTCCGGCGCCGTGCGGGTGGACGCTGCCCGTGACGACGCAAAGGCGAGCAGGACGACGGTCGAGTGGTGTTCGGGTACAATGACCGACCACTTGCAGTAAGGAGCGCAAATGCCGCCATTGACCCCGCTGGACATTCAACATAAAGAGTTCACCAAGGCCATGCGCGGTTACGCCATGCACGAGGTGGACACCTTCCTCGACCAGATCACCGAGGAGTTCACCCGGCTGCAGGACGAGATCGCGCGGCTGCGGGAGCAGGCAGCGAGCACCCAGGCGCAGCCACAGGTCCAGGTCCCGCCGTCGATGCAGGCGGCCCCGCCGCCCGTCGTCCAGGCGGCGCCCCCACCGCCCCCACCGCCGCCGATGTCCACCGGCGGCGAGGAGGCCATCGCCCGTGCGCTGGTGATGGCCCAGCGGATGGCCGACCAGACGGTGGAGGAGGCGAAGGTCAAGGCCAAGGCCATGGTGGCCGAGGCGGAGGCCCGCGCCAAGAACATGACCGAGCAGTCGCAGCTCCGCGCCCGCGAGGTGACCGAGGCCTCCCAGATGCGCGCCCGCGAGCTCAGCGAGGCCGCGCAGATGCGCGCCCGCGAGTTGACCGAGGCCGCCCAGGCTCGCGCCCGCGAGCTCACCGAGGGGCTCGAGACGCGCTACAAGGAGCGCATTCAGTCGGCCGAGGCTCGCGCCCGCGTGGCCGAGGAGCAGTCGCGCATGCAGATCGCGCAGGTCACCGAGCAGGTGGCGCGCCGCAGGCAGGAGCTGGAGAGCTCGATCGAGGCGCTGCGCGCGTTCGAGCGCGATTACCGCGCGCGCCTGCGCGGCTTTGTCGAGGGCCAGCTCAAGGCGCTGGAGGACGCCGCGCCCTCCGGGCCGGTGGCACCGCCGCAGCCCCCGGGTCTCGGCAACAACTCGCGGCCGCTGCCTGGGTCTGAAGACCTTCCCGCTCTGTCGACCGGCGCCCGCCCGGTGAACAGCTCCTACTCGGCGCTCCGCGACCCGACCACCGACCCGGGTCTCGGCAACGGTCGCGACCGGGTGGACCGCCTGCGCCACGACGACTGACCGGCTGGAGTCGGCCCGTGGTCGCCGGCGCGCTGCTCGCGCTGGTGGCAGCTATCGCGCTGCTCGTCATCTCCCTGTTCGTCGAGCAGGGGCTCGTGCTCGCCTGGCTCTCGCTGCTGGCCGACGCCCTCGCCGGCCTCCTCCTGGTGACCGCCCTGCGCCGCCGCTCCCCACGCCGCCCGCCAGCAGAGCCCTAGTCTCCGGCCGCCGCCGGCGGTTGTGGGACATTGGCAGTCGTCATGCCCAGGTGCTGATCACAAGAGCAGCGGCCGGGGCACGGCATCGGGGTCCCACCAATCCGGCTCCGGCTCCACCTCCGGGTGCAGGTCGATCAGGTGGAGGCGGAGCTCCTCGGGATTGGCGGCAAGGTACGCGCAGTACGGACACGGTTCGCCCTCCGGCACGTCAGTCTCCTTCCGCGAGGCGCTCTCCGACTCCCTTCCACGTCCTCCTACCCCCTTACCACTGAGCGTTAACTGCCACTTGCTGTTCTTTGGTGACCTGGCCATGCTCGAGCGTCCCACCGGATCGGCTAGACCGGCCAGCGGCGTCCACAGCGGAGAAGGGATCGCAGGGGCATGGACCAGCAGCAACAACCCGGGACGCCGGTGGGGTCGTGGTCGGTCGAGTTGGCCGTGTGCGCCGAAATGGTGTTCCTGCAGGAACTGGCTGCGGATGTGCCCGCGGGTGGCGCCGAGCGACCGGCGCAGGCCGATCTCCGAGCGTCGTTCGAGCACCGAGATCACCATCGTGTTGGCCACGCCCACGCCGCCGACCAGCAGGGCCACCGCGCCCAATCCGAGCAGCAGCGCGGTGAGCGTGGTATCGGTTGCCTGTTTTGCGGCCAGCGCGTCCGAGGGCCGTGACACGCGTACCTCGTTGGGGTGCTCGGGGTTGGCGGTCGCCGCGAGGATCGCCTGTACCGCCACGACCGCATTGTCACGCGTGCGGGTGTACACCGTGGTGGGATAGCCGTCGAACCGCAGCTGGGAGGTGGCGGCCGGCCAGCCGACCAGGGCCGCGAAGTCCAGCTCCGGGGCCAGCGGGACCGGGCGGAGCACGCCGACGACGGTGAACCATTGGCCGCCGAGCCAGACCCGCACCTGGGGGGAGGCGGCGGCCACGCCCAGGCGCGTTGCGGCGTTGGCCCCGAGCACCACCGCCGGGTACCGCGCGGTCGCCTGGTTGAGCCAGGCGCCGCTGGCCAGGCGGGCGCCCACGGTGCCGAGCAGGTCGGTCCGCGCGGCCAGCACCGCCAGGTTGCCGGTCTCGCCGGCGGGGATGAGGTCGCTGCGGTACACGTTGACGCTCGGCAGCGCTGCGGTCGCGGTGGCCGAGGTGACCGGCGGGATGCGGCCGATCATGGCGACCGCGTCGCCGGGCAGGTGTGACGGGTCGCCCTGGAGTGTCTGGCCGGGCGAGACCCGCAGCAGGTTGGTGCCCAGCTGGGCGAGCTGCCGGTCGAGGCTTTCGCGGCTGGAGCTGGCCACGCCGACCACGCAGACCATCGCGGCGATGCCGATGGCGACGCCCAGCGCGGACAGCACCACCCGCAGCGGCCTGGTGCGCAGGCCGGCGGCGCCGACCCGGACGAGGTCGCGGGGCAGCAGCCGCGACGGGGCGCTCACGCGACCACCCGCCCGTCCAGCAGCTCGACCCGGCGGGGCAGCCCGCCGGCCAAGCCGCGGTCGTGGCTGATCACGATGACGGTGACGCCGGCGGCGTGCAGGTCGCGCAGCAGCTCCAGCACCTGCGCGCCGGAGCGCGAGTCGAGGTTGCCGGTCGGTTCGTCGGCCAGCAGCAGGGCCGGGTCGCCGACGACCGCCCGGGCGATGGCGACCCGCTGCTGCTCGCCGCCCGACAGCTGATGCGGGCGGTGGCCCAGGCGGTGGCCCAGCCCCACCCGCGCCAGCGCCCGCTCGGCGCGGCGCCTGCGTTCGGGCAGGGCGACGCCGGCGTACAGCAGCCCGTCGGCCACGTTGTCCAGGGCCGAGGTGCCAGCGGCGAGGTGGAACTGCTGGAAGACGAAGCCGATGGTGCGGCCGCGCAGCGCCGACAGCTGCCGGTCCGACAGCCGGGACAGGTCGCGACCGCCGATGGCCACCTGGCCGCTGGTGGGCAGGTCCAGCGCCCCGATCAGGTGCAGCATCGTCGACTTTCCCGACCCGGAGGGGCCGACGACGCCGACCAGCTCGCCCCGCTCAACGATCAGCGACACCTCGCGCAGCGCCTGGACGCCGCCCGGGTAGGTCTTGCCGACCCGCGCAAGCCCGATCACGACGGCACCCCCACCAGCGTGCCGGCGGCGATGCCCGCACCGGTGATCTGCACCCTTCCGTTGCCGAACATCCCCAGCCGGACCGGGACGTAGCGGCTGCTGGTGGCCAGCCGGCCAACGGAAAGTACGGACCCGTTTGCCCGCCTCGGGTCCGCGATACAGAACCGGGCGGTGTGCCCATTCGAAGATGAGCAGCTGCGCACCATGTGCAAGGAGGCGGCCCGGGAGGCCGCCAACGCAGGCGCCCAGGACCAGCGCGAAGCGACCCTGGCGCACCTGCTGCGGTACTCGCTGCTCACGCTCGCGGTGGCCACGCTGCTCGCCGCGCTCGCCGGGTGGATCGTCGCCGGCCGGGTCCTGCGACCGGTCCACCAGATCACCAAGGCTGCCCGGACCGCGTCGGAACACAACCTGGCCGCGCGGGTCTCGCTCAGTGGCCCGCGTGACGAACTGCGAGAGCTGGCCGACACCTTCGATACCATGCTGGCCCGGCTCCAGGCGGCGTTCGAGAGCCAACGGCGGTTCATCGCCAACGCCGGGCATGAGCTGCGCACCCCGTTGACCGTCATGCGCGCCACCCTCGACGTCGTGCTGGCCAAGCCGGCCCCGACACCCAGCGAGCTGCGCCGCATGGGCCAGGACGTCCGCGCCGCCATCGACCACGCCGAACGGCTGATCAACGCGCTGCTCACGCTGGCCCGCAGCGACCGCGGGCTCACGATCCACGAACCGATCGACCTGGCGACGGTCGCCGAGGACGTCGTTGACTCCACCGACCGGGGCGACCGGCGGCTGCACGCCTCGCTGGAGCCCGCCATGACATCCGGCGACCCGGTACTGCTGGAACGCCTGGTCGCCAACCTCGTCGACAACGCCCTGCGGTACAACGTCCCGACCGGCGACTCTGGCTCACGACGTCCACAGTGGACGGGCAGGCCACCCTGGTCGTCGCGAACACCGGTCCCGTCATCGCCCGGGACGCCCTCCGCGTGCTCTTCGAGCCCTTCCAGCGACTGCAGGGCCGCACCACCGGCGACGGCTTCGGCCTGGGCCTGGCGATCGTCGCGTCGATCACCGCCGCACACCACGGCACCGTGACCGCAGACCCTCGACTGGGCGGCGGCCTCACGGTCACGGTCACCATGCCGCGACTGACCGGACGATTGTGATACGCCGGCACGCAAGACGAGCCGCGTCAGGGGTCTCCGCGACCGCGTCGCGCTCACCGCCGCGCCCGCTGATCGCTGGCGAGGAGCCGCCGCGCCGCCTGCTCGGCGGCGCGCTCGAACGGGTTGCGGCGGTAGCCGGCGAGGCTGGTGAGCAGGTAGGCGGGGTAGAACAGCGGCCCCCAGCGCTCGTGCTGGGCGACGTGGGCCAGCTCGTGGGCGAGCAGGTGGTCGTCGAGCCGCTGGTTGGCCACGATCACGTGCCCGAGCGTGATGGCGCTGAAGCCGCGCCAGGCGAGGAACCGGGCGAGGCCGCTGCGACTGCCCTCGATCAGCAGCACGCCACGGCAGCGCACCGGCCGCTTCGCGGTGGTGAGCGCTCCGGCCAGCCCGACCAGGCTGTTCGGGGCCGCCCACAGGTACCCCCACCACGGTCGGCGAAGCGGCAGCCGCTCGCCCAGCCCGTCGCCCCGCGCTACTCGGTCGCCACCGGGCGCAGCCACACCCGGACCTCC
The DNA here is from genome assembly GCA_046727955.1 of bacterium. Classification (GTDB taxonomy): domain Bacteria; phylum Actinomycetota; class CALGFH01; order CALGFH01; family CALGFH01; genus DASVXQ01. The sequence continues at coordinate 11,048 of JBKPDO010000080.1, forward strand.
TGGCCGTCCAGGTCGACGCGGGCTTCGAAGCCGTCGCCCTGGGGCGCGTCGTGCAGCTCCACCGCCAGCGTCTCGCCCAGCAGGTAGTCGCGGTGGGCCCGCAGCGCCTCGGCCACCTCGCCCTCGGCCTCGGCCCGGACCGCCAGCTCGATCCGGTCCTCGACCCGCAGGCCCGCCTCCTTGCGCAGTTCCTGCACGGCCCGGACCAGGTCGCGAGCCAGGCCCTCGCGGCGCAGCTCGGGCGTGACCTCGAGGTCCAGGGCGACGCTCGAGCCGCCCTCCCGGGCCACCCGCCAGCCGGTCACCGGCTCCTCGACCACGCCGACCTCCTCCGGGCCCAGGTCGACCGGCCCGCGGCCGGCGACCTCGACCTCGATCCGCCCGCCAGCGGCCAGCCGCGGAGCCAGCCGCGCCGCGTCAGCGGCGCGGACCGCCGCGGCCACCGCCGGGGCGTCCTTGCCGAAACGCGGGCCGAGAGCGCGGAAATTGGGATTGAGGCGGTAGGCGACCAGGCCGGCCTCGCCGTCGGCGAAGCGCACCTCCTTGACGTTGAGCTCGGCGGCAACCAGGTCGAGCAGGCCGGCGACGCCCTCGCGCCGCACGCGCCCGCTCACGGTCACCAGCGCCCTCGCGAGCGGCTGGCGCACCTTGACCTTGGCGTCCGTGCGCGCCTGGCGGCCCAGCCCGACCAGGCGCCGAGCCTCGGCCATGGCGGCGCGTAGCTCCTCGTCGACCGCCTCGCGGTCCGCCTCCGGCCAGTCGACCAGGTGCACCGAATCGGGCGCGTCACGGTCGACCGCGACGACCAGCCCCTGCCACAGCGCCTCGGCCACGAAGGGCACATACGGCGCCAGCAGCAGCGCAAGCGTCCTGAGACAGATCCACAGCGTCCGGAAGGCCGCCTCCGCGTCCTCACCGGCACCGTGCCAGAAGCGCCGGCGCGACAGCCGCACGTACCAGTTGGAGAGGTCGTCCACGAAGGTCGCCAGCCGCCGCCCGGCCGCGGCCGGGTCGTAGGCCTCCAGCCGCGCGGTCACCTCGGCCACCGTGTCGGCCAGCTCGGCGAGCGCCCAGCGGTCGAGCGGCGCCGTGGCCGTGGAGCCGGGCCGGGTCGGGTCGAACCCCGCGAGCCTGGCGTACAGGGTAAAGAACCCGTAGACGTTCCACAGCGTCAGGAAGAAGGAGCGCGTGACCTCCTCGAGCACCTCGGGGCTGAGCCTGCGCGCGACCCACGGCGAGCCGCTGGCCAGCATGAACCAGCGCAGCGGATCGGCGCCGTAGAGGTCGAGCAGCTCGAACGGGTCGAGCGCGTTGCCGAGGCTCTTCGACATCTTGTGCCCGTCCCGGTCGACGATGAGCCCAAGGCACACCACGTTGCGGTAGGGGGCCTGGTCGAACAGCAGCGTGCTCACCGCCAGCAGCGAGTAGAACCAGCCGCGGGTCTGGTCGATCGCCTCGGAGATGAAGTCGGCCGGGAAGGCCCGCTCGAGCTCTCGCTCGCCGGTATTTGGATAGCCCCACTGGGCGAACGGCATCGAGCCCGAGTCGAACCAGGCGTCGAGCACGTCGGGCACGCGGCGGGCCTCGCCGCCGCACTCCGGGCAGGCGAAGGTGACCTCGTCGACGAAGGGCCGGTGCGGATCCAGGCCGGTGAGGTCGCGGCCGGCGCGCGCCGACAGGTCGGCGAGGCCGGAGACGGCGGTGACGTGCCCCTGCTGGCAGCGCCACAGCGGCAGCGGCGTGCCCCAGTAGCGCGCCCGCGACAGCGCCCAGTCCACGTTGTGGGCGAGCCAGTCGCCGAAGCGCCCGTCGCGGATGTGCTCCGGCTGCCAGCCGATCTTTGCGTTCTCCGCCAGCATGCGGTCCTTGACCGCGGTGGTGCGCGCATACCACGAGGTCAGTGCGTAGTAGATCAACGGCGTGCCGCAGCGCCAGCAGAACGGATAGGAGTGGTGGTGCGGCTCCGCGCGCCAGAGCAGCCCGCGGCGGCGCAGGTCGTCCACGATCTCCGCATCGGCGTCCTTTACGAACTTGCCGGCCAGCCAGCCGGCCTCCGGGCCGAAGCGCCCGTCCGGCCCGACCGGGTGCAGGACCGGAGTGCCGTAACGCTGGCCGACGGCCAGGTCCTCGGCACCGTAGGCGGGCGAGGTCTGCACCAGCCCGGAGCCGTCGGTGGCGGTGACGTACTCGTCGGTCACCACCTGCCAGCCGCGCGCGGCCGCTTCCTCGCTCACCGGGATCATGTCGAAGGCCCGCTGGTAGCGGGTGCCGACCAGCTCGTCGAGCGGCACCCGGCGCAGGACCCTGGCGTCCTCGCCGACCGCCCTGGCGAGCGCCGCCCTGGCGACCACCAGCTTGCGGCGGACGCCATCGCGCTCCGCCTCGACCAGCACGTACTCGATCCGCGGGCCGACCACGACCGAGACGTTCGGCACCAGCGTCCAAGGCTGGGTCGTCCAGACCAGCAGTCCGGCACCCTCCTCCGCCAGCGGCCCCGAGGTGGCCGGCAGGACCACGTAGGCGGTGAGGTCCACGACCTCCTGGTAGCCCATGGCCACCTCGGCGTCGGACAGCGCCGTCTCGCAGCGGGGACAGTAGGGGACGACCTTGTAGTCCTCGACCAGCAGGCCGCGCCGGTGCAGCTCGGCCAGGGCCCACCAGACCGACTCCACATAGGAGGCGTCCATGGTCCAGTAGGCCTGGCTGGTGTCGATCCAGAAGCCGATCCGCTCGGTCAGCTCCTCGAAGGCGTCCACGTAGCGCTCGACCGACTCGCGGCAGCGGGCGTTGAACGCCTCCACGCCGAACGCCTCGATCTCCGGCTTGCTGTTGAGCCCGAGCTCCTTCTCGACCTCGATCTCGACCGGCAGGCCGTGGCAGTCCCAGCCGCCCTTGCGCTCGACGCGGTAGCCGCGCATGGTCTTGAAGCGGGGGAACAGGTCCTTGAAGACGCGTGCCTCGACGTGGTGGACGCCGGGGCGGCCGTTGGCGGTCGGCGGGCCCTCGTAGAACACGAACATCGGGGCGCCGGCGCGCCACTCCAGCGAGCGCTCGAACACCTTGCGCTCGCGCCACAGCTCGAGGACCTCCTGGTCGAGGGATGGGAGGTCGAGGTTCGGGTCGACCTCGGGGAACTGGCCCATCTGGATGGTCTCCTCCGCGTTCAGCGCCGTTGCCGTCTTTGAGTCGCTTCGCGAAGGGACGAGGCCGGGGCCCCGCGGTACCACCCCTCTTGCCGGCGCCTTGCGGCGCCGGCCGCTCACCAGCCACCTGGCCACGAGGGCCTGCCGATGGCCTGCCGCTGTCACGGGCGGACCCGGCTGCGCCTACTGGGCGGTGCGGGCCTGTGGGCAGGCCCCGCCGTTCGGGCAGCGGCTCGGGGAGGATTTTCGAGGCGCCGTGCCGGCCGGGCTTCCACCGTCCCCGGCTCGCTGGCGGCCGTGCCGCCCCTACTCGTTCCCGTCGTCGCCTTTGCCCCCCGAGTGTACCTCGCCAAGGGTCGTCCATGTGGGGGAGCCCGCTTCCCCCACGGCCCCCCAAGGGGCCTGATCCATGTGAGGGGAGCCCGCTCCCCCCACGGCCCCCCAAGGTCAAGACCCTTCCGTGGTGCCGTACGGGGAACTCGCTCTCCCCACATGGATGACGCTGCTCCCCGGTACAATGCGCAGACACCCGACCCAGCGCCGCCGTACGGCGGCAGTGGCGCCGCGGCCGGCTGCCGGATCCGTGGCGGCGTGCCGGTCCGCCGCCTGCTGGGGCGGACGGACGCGGAGGACTGCCGATGGCAACCAAGAGAACAGCAAGCGCCCGGACCTCCCCTTCCCGGTCTTCCGCGCGCATGCCGGCGGCGGCTCTCGCCGGCAAGCGGATCACCGCCCGCGACCTGCGCGGCTTCCGCCTGCGGCTGGAGGACGAGCTGCAGGCGCTGTGCGGCCGGCGGGACGGCCTCGAGGCCGCCAGCGCCTCGAGCCTCGCGTCCGCCGGTGAGGTGGGCTTCGCCGAGGAGCACGCTGGCGCCGGCTCGTTCGCCTTCGAGCGCGAGCGGGAGCTCTCGCTGGTCGGCAACCTCCGCGACCTGATCGAGAAGATCGAGGCGGCGCTGGGGCGCATCGACGACGGCAGCTTCGGCCGCTGCGAGACCTGCGGCGAGGCGATCGAGGCGGAGCGGCTGGACGCGCTGCCCTACGCCACCCTGTGCCTCGACGACGCCCGCCGCCGCTCGCGGGCGCGCTGACCATGACGCGGCCGGTCGCGCGCCAGCTCACCATGTACGGCGTCGCCGCCGCGGTGGTGGGCGCCGACCAGCTCAGCAAGTACCTGGTGGTGCGCAACCTCGCCGGCAAGCCGCCCATCCGGCTCATCGGCAGCGTGGTGGAGCTGCGCTACGCCACCAACTCGGGCGGGGCGTTCTCGCTGCTCACCGGCGCGCCGGTGTTCTTCGCGCTGATGGCGGTCGCGGTGATCGGCGGGATCCTCTACGCCGGTCGCCGCGCGCGCGGCCTTCCGGTCCAGGTCGCGCTCGGGCTGCTGCTCGGCGGGGCGGTGGGCAACCTGCTCGACCGCCTGCTGCGGGGCGAGGTGCCGCTGCGCGGCGAGGTCGTGGACTTCATCAAGATCGGCTGGTGGCCGGTCTTCAACCTGGCCGACTCCTGCATCGTGATCGGCGGGCTGCTGCTGGCGCTGCTGCTCGGGCGTGCCGAGCGCCCGCCGGCGCGCCAGGACGAGCCGGAGCGCGGCAGCGGCACGGAGGCCCGCTCCCGACCCACGTGACCGCGCCCGGACCTTCAGCGACCGAGGCCGTGGCGCCGCCCGCCGCCGCCGGCCGGCGGCTGGACCAGGCGCTCGCCGAGCTCGCCGGGGTCTCCCGGGCAGTGGCCAGCCGCTGGGTGGACGCCGGGCGGGTGCTGGTCGACGGGTGCGCGCGGCCCAGGTCGCACCGGCTGGAGGGTGGCGAGCGGCTGCGCTGGCAGCCGCTGGAGCCCGCCCCGCCCGCCGAGCCGGCGCCAGCGCCGGAGCGACTGCCGCTCCAGGTCCGCTACGAGGACGAGCACCTGCTGGTAGTGGCCAAGCCGGCCGGGCTGGTGGTGCACCCGGGCGCCGGGCACCCCGGCGGGACGCTGGTCAACGCGCTGCTCGGCCGCGAGGGCTCGCGATTGTCGACGATGGGCGGCGCGGGCCGGCCCGGCATCGTCCACCGGCTCGACAAGGACACCTCCGGGCTGCTGCTGGTGGCCAAGGACGACCGCACGCACTGGGCGCTCGCGCGTGAGCTGGCCGCGCACCGCATCGAGCGTCGCTACCTCGCGCTGGCGCAGGGGCACCTGGAGCCGAGCGGCACGGTGGACGCGCCGCTCGGCCGTCACCCGCGTGACCGCAAGCGCATGGCGGTGGTTCCCGGCGGCCGCCGCGCGGTGACCCACTGGCAGGTGCTGGAGAGCCACCCGGCCGCGGACCTTGTCGAGGCCACGCTGGAGACCGGCCGTACCCACCAGATCCGGGTGCACCTCGCCTACCTGCGCCATCCGGTGGTGGGGGACCGCACCTACGGCGCCGACCCCCGGCTCGCCGCCCGGCTCGGTCTCGGGCGCCCCTTCCTGCACGCCTGGCGCCTGCGCTTCCGTCACCCCGTGGACGGCCGCGAGATCGACCTCACCGAGCCGCTCCCGGACGAGCTGGAAGCGGGTCTGGGCCGCCTGCGCCAGCGAGCCCACTGAGCCCGTGCGGAGCCCGTGCGGAGCCCGAATGTGCCGAGTTCCTGACCTGGGGGTTCCTGCCGAATCCCTTGCGCCACAAGGGATTCCGGCGCTCCGAGCTTCGTTGATCGGGCCGCCGATCGGAGCTACCCTGTTGCCAACTTACACGGATGTAATTTTGTCCACAGCCTGTGGAAAATGTTTCCACAGCCTGTGGAACGCGCTGCCTCTGGCGCCCTGCGGCGCCAGAGCTCGCAAGCGACAAGACAGGGGACGGCGTGCCGGACAGCTTCGCTCATCTCCACGTCCACACCGAGTACTCGATGCTCGACGGAGCCGCCCGGGTCGACGACCTGTTCGCCGAGGCGGCCCGCATGGGGATGCCGGCGCTGGCCATGACCGACCACGGCAACCTGTTCGGCACGGTCGACTTCTACCAGGCGGGCAAGAAGCACGGGGTCAAGCCGATCATCGGGGTCGAAAGCTACTTGGCCCCCGGCAGCCGTTTCGAGAAGCAGCGCCGCGACACCGCCGAGCCCTACAGCCACCTCACCCTGCTGGCCTCGAGCCAGACCGGCTACGCCAACCTGCTCAAGCTGTGCTCGCTGGCCTCACTGGAGGGCTACTTCTACAAGCCCCGCATGGACCGGGAGCTGTTCGAGCGCCACCACGAGGGCATCGTCGCCACCACCGGCTGCCTCGGCGGCGAGGTCAACCAGGCGATCCTCAAGGGCGACCTGGCCGGCGCCCGGCGCGTCGCCGCCGAGCTGCGCGACCTCTTCGGCCCCGACAGCTATTTCGCCGAACTACACGACCACGGCATCGCCCTGCAGCACGAGGTCAACCGCGAGCTGATCCCGCTGGCCAAAGACCTCGGCATCCCCCTACTGGCCGCCAACGACCTGCACTACACCCGCAAAGCAGACGCCAAGGCGCACGACGTCCTGCTGTGCATCCAGACCAACGCCGCCCAGGCCGACCCCAAGCGCCTCCGCTTCGAGAGCGAGGAGTTCTACCTCAAGTCGCCGCGGGAGATGCGGGCGCTGTTCGCGGACTACCCCGAGGCGTGCGACAACACCCTGCTGCTCGCCGAGCGCTGCGAGGTCGAGCTTGAGTTCGGCAACAACAAGCTGCCCCGCTTCGACGTGCCCGAGGGCCACACCCTCGAGTCCTGGCTGCGTCACGAGGTCGACCGCGGCGCGCGCGAGCGCTACGGCGACCCGCTGCCGCCCCAGGTCGGCGAGCGCATCGACTACGAGCTGTCGGTGATCGACCAACTCGGCTTCGCCGGCTACTTCCTGATCGTCGCCGACCTGTGCCGGCACGCCCGCGACAACGGCATCCGCGTCGGGCCGGGGCGGGGCAGCGCCGCCGGCTCGTGCGTGTCCTACTGCCTGCGGATCACCGACCTCGACCCGATCGGCTACGGGCTCATGTTCGAGCGCTTCCTCAACCCCGAGCGCCGCGAGATGCCCGACATCGACATGGACTTCGACGAGCGCCGGCGCGGCGACATGATCCGCTACGCCACCGAGAAGTACGGCGAGGACCACGTCGCCCAGATCGTCACCTTCTCCACTATCAAGGCCAAGCAGGCGATCCGCGACTCGTGCCGCGTGCTCGGGTTCCCCTACAAGCTCGGCGACGACCTGGCCAAGATGATGCCGCCGCCGGTGCTCGGCAAGGAGTGGCCGCTGGCCGACGCCTACAAGCTCTCGGCCGATCTTCGCGCCGCGCGCGACGGCGACCCCGACGCCGGGAAGGTGCTGCGGACCGCCGAGGGGCTGGAGGGCCTGCGCCGGCAGTGGGGCGTGCACGCCGCCGCGGTGGTGATCTCGCGCGACCCGCTGATGGAGCACGTCCCGGTGATGAAGCGCGAGGCCGACGGGGCGATCATCACCCAGTACGAGATGAACGGGGTGGCGAAGCTCGGGCTGCTCAAGATGGACTTCCTGGGCCTGCGCAACCTCACCGTGCTGGACGACACCGTCAGGCACCTGGCCGCCCGCGGCGTCGAGCTGGACCTCGGCAGGCTGCCCACCGACGACGCCGAGACCTTCCGCATGCTCCAGGCTGGCGACTCCGACGGGGTCTTCCAGATGGAGTCGGAGGGCGTGCGCCGCATCCTCCGGCAGCTCCGGCCGGACCGCTTCGAGGACATCGTGGCCGTCATCGCGCTGTACCGGCCCGGTCCGATGGAGCAGATCCCCACCTACATCAAGGGCAAGCAGGACCCGCGCAGCATCAGCTACCTGCACCCGCTGCTCGAGGAGATCACCGCCGACACCTACGGGGTGATGGTCTACCAGGAGCAGATCATCACCCTGCTGCAGAGGGTCGCGGGCTACTCAGCCGGCGAGGCCGACATCGTCCGCAAGGCGATCGGCAAGAAGATCGAGGCCCTCATGAAGAAGGAGGAGCCCCGCTTCCTGGCCGGCTGCAAGGAGCGCGGCCTCTCGGACGACCAGGCTCGCACCCTGTGGCGCCTGATCCAGCCGTTCGCGGGGTACTCCTTCAACCGCGCCCACGCCGCCGGCTACGGGCTCATCTCCTGGCAGACCGCCTACCTCAAGGCGCACCACCCGGTCGAGTACATGGCCGCGCTGCTGACCAGCGTGAAGGACGACAAGGACGCCCGGCCCAAGTACCTCGGCATCTGCCGGCGCACGGGCATCACGGTGCTGCCGCCCGACGTCAACGACTCGTACTCGGACTTCACCCCGGTTTCGGGAACCGGCGACGGCGAGGCACTACGGGCGATCCGCTACGGCCTGTCGGCCGTGCGCAACGTGGGGGAGCAGGTGGTCGACGCGACCGTCGCCGCCCGGCGAGCCAAGGGCCGCTTCACCGATTTCTTCGACTTCTGCGAGAAGGTCGACGCGAGCGTGCTCAACAAGCGCGTGGTGGAGTCGCTGATCAAGGCGGGCGCCTTCGACTCGTTCGGCCACTCCCGCAAGGGACTGCTGGAGATCCACGACAAGCACATCGACGACGTGCTCGCTCGCAAGCGCGCCGAGGCGGCCGGCCAGTTCTCGCTGTTCGGCGGGCTCGGCGACGGCGGGCGGGCGGTGGCCCAGCCGCTGCCGTCGATCGGCGCCGAGGACTGGGACAAGACCCAGCGGCTCGCCTTCGAGAAGGAGATGCTCGGCCAGTACGTCTCCGACCACCCCCTGCTCGGCCTGGAGCACGTGCTGGAGCGCGAGTCCGACACCTCGCTGTCCTCGCTCGGCGAGCGCTCCGACCAGGCGGTGGTCACCGTCGCGGGGATCCTCGCCAAGCTGATCAAGAAGTTCACCAAGGGTGGCGAGACCTACGTGGTCGCCCAGCTCGAGGACCTGGACGGCGCGGCGGAGTGCATCTTCTTCCCCAAGGTCTACCAGATATACCAGAACCTCCTGGTACAGGACACCGTGGTGGTGGTCAAGGCCCGGGTCGACGGGCGCGACGAGACCCCCAAGCTGGTCGCCCTCGAGGTGGGGCCGCCGAACCTCGGGGACCCCGGCGTGCGGCCGGTCGTACTCGAGCTGCAGGCTCGCGCCTGCGACGACGGCATCGTCAGCCGGCTCAAGCGCATTCTCGGCTCGCACCGTGGCAAGTCGCCGGTGCACCTGCAGATCCGCGGCGCCCACTCGACCATGGTCGTGCAGCTCGGCGACGAGTTCCGGGTCGACCCCCGCAACGGCCTCTACGCCGAGATCAAGGCCGAGCTCGGCCCGGACGCCCTGGTCATCTGAGGCGACCGCTCGGGCGACCGGCTCAGAGACCGCGCAGCACCCGCTCGACGTCAATGTTCATCGGCCTCAGCTCCCGGCCGGGCGGTCGAGGCGGGCGACGTCCGACACCGGTCCGAGGTGGCCGAGCTTGTCGGGGTTGACTACTGAGCGGACCGCCTGGACCCGACCCTCGGAGACGTCCAGGACGAACACGTTGATCACCCGCCCCCCCGCGTCCAGGCCGATCGCGCCAGGCTGCCCGTTCAGCTCGGCCAGCCGGACCCGCGCCCCCAGGCGCGCGCCGCGCGCGAACAGCCCCAGCAGCAGCCGCGCGACGCGCTCGCGCCCGTGGATGGGCTCCTTGAACGCCTGCGCCTTGCCGCCGCCGTCGCCGGTGAAGACCGCGTCCGCGGTGAGCAGGTCCACAAGCCCCTCCATGTCGCCCTGCTCGCAGGCGGCGAAGAACCTGCGCACCAGCTCGTCCCGCTCCGGCGTCGACGCCTCGAACCGTGGCGTGCCGATCTCGATGCGGCGCCGGGCGCGGGCGAAGATCTGCCGGCTGTTCGCCTCGCTCTTGCCAACGATCTGGCCGATCTCGCCGTAGCCGTACTCGAAGACCTCTCGCAGCAGGAACACCGCCCGCTCCACCGGGCTGAGGTTCTCGAGCAGGATCAGGAACGCCATCGACAACGAATCGGCCATCTCGGCGTGCTGCGCCACGTCCGCCTCCGTTTCGGTCACGAGCGGCTCGGGTAGCCAGGGGCCCGCGTACGACTCGCGACGCGACCGCGCGGCGCGGAGGTGGTCGATGGCCAGCCGAGTTGTGACTGCCGCCAGGTAGGCCTTGGGGGACTCGACCTCGGTGCCGCCCTCCAGGGCGCGATGCCACCGCAGGAACGCCTCCTGCACCACGTCCTCTGCCTCCGCGACGCTGCCGAGCATCCGGTACGCGATCGAGAACAGCAGCGGCCGCAGCTCCGCGTGGACCTCGCCAGCCGAGCGTATCCGAGCCTGGTGCTCTTCCATGCCCTCCAGACGTTTTGCCCGCCGGTTCCGTGACAACCCGTGATCGCCGTCGCCGCCATGCAGTGTCACACAGCTGCCTGCCTCCTCGTCACGAGATGGAGCCAGAAATGCAGCCAGAGCCAGATCGAGAGGAGACGATCATGCGAGTGTTCCTGGCGGGCGCGACCGGCGCCATCGGCAAGCCCCTCGTCCCGATGCTGCTGGAGAGCGGGCACGAGGTCGTGGCGATGACCCGGTCGGAGCAGAAGGCGGAGGGCCTTCGCGCGCTCGGCGCCAACCCGGTGGTCGCGGACGGGCTCGACCGGCGGGTGGTGGTGGACGCGCTGCTGAAGGCCAGCCCGGACGTGGTGATCCACCAGCTCACCGCCCTGACGGGCTTCCGCGACATGAAGCGCTGGGAGCGTGACTGGGCGCAGACGAACCGGCTCCGGACCGAGGGGACCGACTACCTCCTGGAGGGTGCCCGCAGCGCCGGGGCGCGGCGGTTCATCGCGCAGAGCTACGCGGGGTGGCCGTATGCGCGCGAAGGCGGGCCGGTCAAGACCGAGGAGGACCCGCTCGACCCGAGCCCGCCGCAGGCCATGCGCCCCACCCTCGAGGCCATCCGGTACCTGGAGGAGCAGACGGTCGGCGCGACCGACCTGGACGGCATCGCGCTGCGGTACGGGGCGCTGTACGGGCCGGGGGCCTCGATCTCGGCGGGCGGTGACATCGTGGAGACGGTGCGGGGCAGGAAGTTCCCCGTCGTCGGCGGCGGTGCCGGTGTGTGGTCCTTCGTCCACGTCGAGGATGCGGCTGCGGCCACGCTGGTCGCGACGGAGCGCGGGGCGTCCGGCCTGTACAACGTCGTCGACGACGAGCCCGCACCCGTCTCGGTGTGGCTTCCCGACCTGGCCAGGGCGGTGGGAGCGAAGCCGCCCCGGCGCGTCCCGGCCTGGCTGGCCCGTCCGATTGTCGGTCCGGTCGGCATCTCGCTGATGACCACCATTCGCGGCGCCTCCAACGCCAAGGCCAAGCGCGAGCTCGGCTGGAAGCCGCGCTACCCGACCTGGCGCGACGGCTTCCGCACCGGCCTCGGCAGTTAGGGGTCTCCGCTCGACAACCTTGCCGGGGTGAACGTGACGGACCTGCGTTGGGTTCGTGCTGTGAGGAAACCTTGCTGTGCGGCGATCCCTTAGCGCACCTCGCGGAGGCGGCCCGGCGCCTCTCATCTCGGGCGGTCAGTTGAGGGAGAAGGAGACGCTGAGGCGGGCGGGGCCGGCGATGCCGAGGTGCTCGAGGAGGGCGAGCTCGCGGCGCAGCAGCCGGGCCTCGGTGCGCAGGCGCTCGGCGGCGGAGGCGATGGCGAGCAGGTGCTGCTTGTCGGCGAGGTCCACCTGCAGCGCGCCGGCCACCAGGTAGGAGGCGGCGACCGGGTCGCCGGGCAGGTCGACCTGGTCGATGCCGCTCTCGCCGGCGGTCTCGAGCAGCGTCGTCACGTAGCGGTTGAACAGCCGGCCGACCGGGACGATGCGCTCCTCGGCAGCGTCACCGGCGCTCTCGCCCAGCGTCGCCACGTCGGCGACGATGTAGGGCGCCGACTGGGTGACGCCCTCGATGCGGAAGCGGTGCTCGCCCTGGGCGACCACGTCCAGGCGGCCGTCCGGGTGGCGGCGCACGTCCCGCACCTGGGCCACACAGCCGATCGGGTGGTGGTCGGCAGGGTCGCCGACCTCCTGGCCGTGGACGATCGCGACCACCCCGAAGCGGCGCTCGCCCTCCAGCACGCGGGCGAACATCTGCCGGTAGCGCTCCTCGAAGACGTGCAACGGGATCGGCAGACCGGGGTAGAGCACGGTCGACAGCGGGAACAGCGGGAGCTCCACGACAACCCCCTGGCGTGCAGCTCGGGACCTCTGGCCGGCACGGAGCCGTGCAGACATGGTACGTGGCGGCAAATGCCTTCGCTGCGGCTGTGCGGCTGCGGTAGGGTGGCCTTCCCGACCCAATGTCGACCCTGGGCGGAACGCGCCTGAACAGCCACGACCTGGAGCAATGCCCGTGCTGCACGTCATCGACCTTCGAGGCTCAGACCAGGACCCGGCCGAGCTGCTGCCGCGCGCGCTCGCCGGCTCCGCGGCCGACCTGGCCGCGGCCAGGGCGAGCGTCCGCGCGCTGGTGGCGGACGTCGCCGAGCGTGGCGACCGGGCGGTCGCGGAGGCGGCGAGCCGCTTCGACGGGGTGCAGGCGCCGCCCAAGGCGTGGCGGGCGACCGCGGACGAGCTCGCCGCCGCCGAGCGGGCGCTCGACCCCGAGCTGCGCGGCGCCCTGCTCGACGCGATCCAGCGCGTGCGCGCGTTCCACGAGGCGCAGCGGCCTGCCGATCTGGTCTGGACCGGGCGCCCCGGCGTCCGCCTGGTGCAGCGTTTCGTGCCGCTGCGCCGCGCGGGCGTGTACGTGCCCGGCGGTCGCGGCGCCTACCCCTCGAGCGTGGTCATGAACGTGGTGCCGGCCCAGGCGGCCGGGGTGTCGAGCATCGCGCTGGCGACGCCGCCTGGCGCTGGCGGCCGCGGCCACCCATCGGTCCTGGCCGTGGCGGCGCTGCTCGGCGTCGACGAGGTGTGGCTGCTGGGGGGCGCACAGGCGGTGGCCGCGCTCGCCTATGGCACCGCCACCGTGCCGGCGGCCGACTCGGTGACCGGCCCGGGCAACCTGTACGTCGCCCTGGCCAAGCAGGAGGTCGCCGGCCGGGTGCGCACCGACGGCTTCGCCGGGCCCACCGAGATCGCCGTCCTCGCCGACGCCAGCGCCGACCCTCGACTGGTGGCGCTCGACCTGGTGGCCCAGGCAGAGCACGACCCGCTCGCCACCTGCCTGCTGGTGACGGACGAGCCCGACCTGTGGAAGGCGGTGGAGCCCGTCCTCGCGGAGGAGGTGGCCGCTACGCCCCGGCGGGAGCTGGTCGAGCAGGCCTTCGCCGGTCAGTCGGCGGTGGTGCTCTGCGACGGCCGCGACGGGATGCTGCGGGTCGCCGACGCGTTCGCTCCCGAGCACCTCGAGCTGCTGGTCGAGGACGCCGCCGAGCTGGCCACGCGGGTGCGGAGCGCCGGCGCGGTGTTCGTCGGGCCGTGGACGCCGGTGGCGCTCGGCGACTACGCGGCGGGCACCAACCACGTCCTGCCGACCGCCGGCACCGCCCGCTTCGCCGGTGGCCTCTCGACCTACAGCTTCCTGCGGCCGATGCAGGTGGCCGAGTTCGACCGGGAGGCCCTGGCCGAGGCGGCCGCCGCGGTGGCAGCGCTCTCCCACGCCGAGGAGCTGCCGGCGCACGGTCGCGCGGTCACCGCGCGGCTGGCGCCAGTCGGCGGCAGCGCGGAGGCCGGCCGGTGACGGTCCGCGCGCAGCGCGGCCGGGCGCCCCGCGTGCGGCTGCGCGACGACCTCGCCGACCTGATCCCGTATGGCGCGCCCCAGCTCGACGTGCCAGTGCGGCTCAACACCAACGAGACCAGCTATCCGGTGCCGCCGACGGTGCTCGACGATCTCGCCGACGCGGTCCGCGGGCTCGACCTGCACCGCTACCCGGACCGGGAGGCGACCGAACTGCGCGAGGCGCTGGCCCGGCACGCCGGCCGCCGGCTCGAGGGCACCTGGGCCGCCAACGGCTCCAACGAGCTGCTGCAGCAGCTGCTGCTGGCGTTTGCGGGGCCGGGCCGCGCCGCGCTGGTGGTCGAGCCGACCTACGCGATGCACTCCCTGATCGCCCGCGCCACCGGCACCAGCGTCGTGACCCGCGTCCAGCCGCACGTCCCGCCGGTCACCCCGGCGGTGGCCGCCGACCTGGTGGCCGAGGCAGGCGCCGACCTCACCTTCTGGTGCTCGCCGAACAACCCGACCGGCGAGGCCAGCAGCCAGCAGACGGTCGCCGCCGTCTGCCAGGCCGCGCCCGGCCTGGTGGTGGTCGACGAGGCGTACGGGGAGTTCGCCCGCTCGCACGCGGCCGACCTGCTGGTCAGGTTCCCGAATCTCGTGGTCACGCGCACCTTCTCCAAGGCCTTCCGCATGGCCGGGCTGCGGCTCGGCTACCTGCTCGCCGACCCCGGCGTGGTGGACGGGCTGCGGCTGGTGCGCCTGCCCTACCACCTGTCGGCGCTCACCCAGACCGTCGGCCTGCGGGCGCTCGCCCACGCCGGCGAGCTGATGGACCACATCGGCGTCACCCAGCGCGAGCGCGAGCGGGTCGCGGCCGCGCTCGGCGCCATGCCTGGGGTCGAGGTCATGCCGAGTGACGCGAACTTCCTCTGCTTCGCGACGCCGGTCGCCCCGAGGCGGCTGTGGCGCGGGCTGGTCGACCGCGGGGTGCTGGTGCGTGACGTCTCCGCCTATCCGACGCTCGACCGGCACCTGCGGGTCTCGACCGGCACGCCGGCGGAGAACGACGCCTTCCTGCAGGCCCTCGAAGCGGAGCTGGCCTGATGGCGGCGCCGCGCAGCGCCCGCGTGGAGCGGCGCACCAGCGAGGTCGAGGTCGCCGTCGAGCTGGACCTGGACGGCCGGGGCCGGGCGAGCGCCGACACCGGCGTGCCCTTCCTCGACCACATGCTCGCCCAGCTCGGCAGGCACGCCCGCTTCGACCTCGACGTCCGCGCCAAGGGCGACCTCGAGATCGATTCGCACCACACCGTCGAGGACACCGGCATCGCCCTTGGCCAGGCGCTCGGCCAGGCGCTCGGCGACAAGTCAGGGGTGCGCCGCTTCGGCGACGCCACCGTGCCGCTGGACGAGGCCAGGGCGCGCGCCGCCGTGGACCTGTCGGGCCGGCCCTACCTGGTGTGGCAGGTGGCCGTCGAGGCGGCCCCTGGCGAACTTGGCAGCTTCGACCCGCGCCAGGCCCGCCACCTGCTCGAGGCCCTGGTCGCCAACGCCGGCTGCACTGTGCACGTGGTGCTCGAGCGGGGCGACCTGCCGCACCACGCGCTGGAGGCCTGCTTCAAGGCGCTCGCCCGCGCGCTCGGCGACGCCTGCGCGCCCGACCCGCGCGCGGGCGCTGGCAGCACGAAGGGAACCCTGCAGTGATCAGGTTGCCGATAGTGAGGGACACCGCAGTCCTTGATCCATGTGGGGGGAGCTCGCTCCCCCCACGGCGCGCGCGTCGCGCGCCCCGGCCGGGGGATACAAGTTGGGGGGGCGAGCTCCCCCCACCGCCCCCCCACATCGCCAGTGCCGGACTCCCCACGCAGC
>JBKPDO010000081.1:0-37758 GCA_046727955.1 bacterium
CCTTCGGTGCGCCGCCGTCTGCGACGGCGATCCCAATTCCGACCACCAGAACAAGCCAATCGTCACGCTTAGCCTGCTCCCACTTGTGACGGTCCGCCCATCATCACGACGCTTGCACGATGTGACGAACCGTTAGGCACTTCCACCTCTGACAATCCGTTTCTACATTTTGTAGCGTTCAGTGTGATGATCCCGGTCGGTGTACCAAAGGTCGGAGGACCCCTGCCCCCTCGCCCATCAGCCATTGGCTGACGTGGAGTAAGAACCTCGTTGTAACGATTCAGACGTACTTTCAAAAAGGCGGAATATCTTCTAATTCATGGAGAAGACCCTCCAGAACCTCGTCTGTTTTCAATGCCGTCCTACGGGCTAGCTCGTATAGATCACGGAGTAAATTAGTCAATCGAACAGTATCGTCATCTTCGGCTAGAAGTTGGGGAGTTGTTGACACTGATTCCACCACAGTGCCCCGCGAATTTAGTACACTGAGCGTTATTACTCCTGTCCCGCGAGCTCTCCTTATTAGAACCGATGCGGAAGCTCGCGAATAGAGAAAGGCATCATCAACATCCGTGGTTCTCCATTCGATGTATCCGTGCTTTGTTCCTTGAAGAAGCCTTTCGCAGAGCTGCACCATACGTGCGTCTCGGTCATTCGTCACTCGATCACTCCTTGTGCTTGAGCTGATTGCTGACCTACCCATGTGGACAGCTCATTGCAGGCCACACCGATTGATTCTCGCGCCTGTCTACATGCTTCCAACACCGGTCGTTTACCATCCATAAGTGAGGTAATTCCACTAAACGCCAATGAAACGGACTCCTGTAAATCACGGAGCAATCTCCTCTGAATTGAACGGTCATCGATTAGCAAGCCATGGACATGACTTGCTTGCCACCGCCAACTATCAAGATGTCTCCGTGCTAGTTGAGCATCATCTGCCTCAATTGCAGCGTCAAGCTCGCCTGAAAGCCAACGAAGCTGAGGGATCAGAATTAACAACTGGTTAGAGGCAAGTTGTCTCTGCGTAATTACTGCTGCCTGCCCGGCAGCCTCCGCAGCGCTCCTCGTCTTTAGAATTTGCCAAAAAGCGAAGGCGAACCCAACTATGGTAATGACGAACCCGACCACGTTCAGCCATTCGACCCACCCTAGGTCATACCACTTCATCACCAAGGGTCGTCTTCGCCTCCCCACGATACGGACTCCAAGCTGGCAAACCGGGCCATCCGCATCATCGCACATCAGACAGGCATCAAGTGTCACGTGTTGGGGAGTCCAAATCCTCCAGAAGGGCGAACGAACGGTTCGTCGCGGTAGAGCAACCATACTGCTACGAACGGAACGTCACACTCTGCAAGCTCCTGTGGCGGTCGCTCGAGGAGGGGGTGCCGGGGGAGGGACACCTCCCCCGGCATACTGGCCAACATGCTCGCCCGGGCACCGTGGCGCAGATGGGGCACCGATGCCCGGCTGTCAAGGTGGAGCGCCCCACGGACGAACGACCTTGACAGCCTGCTGGGCACACCGGAAGCCGACAGCCTGGGCCGGAGCTAGTGACCAGTCTGCGTGGTGCGCGTGGCCGAGGTCGTACTCGGAGTTCCGATGATCGAAGGCAGAGAAGTCGTAGTCCTAGGAAGACGCGTCGTGGTGGTAGGCACCTCGACGGACCCTTGGACGGACCCTTGGTTGGTAGGTCTGATCTGCTCAGTTATGACTGATGCCGGTGGCTGCTGGAGAAGTTGCGCCGCACCGATCGCTACCTGAGCCATGGTCAAGAGCACGGTGACCACGGCGAGGACGAACAGGCTGCGGTCGCACAGGCTCATCCTGTGCCATTCATCCGCCCAACCTGGGACGCCGGGATCTGCTGGGGGCGGAAGTGGAATCCGAGGGATGACGCCCGAGGGATGAGCAGCAAAGAGCGGCGCGGTTGTGGCTAGCCCCGCCTGCGCTGGGAAGATCGTCAGGTTGCCGGCCCACAGCTTGCCTAAGGCGGGGACCTGCTGCTGGTAGAGGCCGCGCATCGCCTCCATCGCTGGCGACCGCACGAGCGCCGCGACGGCCTCCATCGCTGGCGAGCGCGTGACCAGCGTGGCGGCCATGCTCCTGCCCATCAGAGTGGCGTGCTGCTGTTGCTGCTGCTGGAGGTTCCGCATCACCTCGAACACCGGCGAGCGCGCCACCAGCGTGGCGGCCATGCTCCTACCCATCAGGGTGGCGTGCTGCTGGTGGAGCCGACCCAGCTCGCTCATGGGGAAAGACCTCTCGCTTGAACTTCCGTTGCTACCTTGAGTGCGACCGTGGGGGCGGTCAACAGGCGGAACTCGCCTCAGTATAGCTGCATCCTACGGTCACTTACCCGGGATATATTGGTTACTGGATCGCCACAGGTATCGTGGTGCGGGGGCGCCGATGCTCAGGCTGTCAAGACGAGCGCCCTCCACATGAACGACCTCGACAGCCTGCGCGGGACACGCGTGGCTCAGAGCACATAACTTCGCCGCTTCTGGAGTCCGCCAAGCAGGGAAATCCCGGGTCGGCATGGCGGTATGAGCGGGATCACTTACAACGATGAGGCCACCCGCCGCGCCCGATAGCCGTGAGCTGGGCAGCCACGAACCGGTTCGACCGGACCGGGATGATTTGCGGACGAACACCCCTTGACCTTGGCCTGTTCTGGGTTGAGAGTTACAGCCCCGCAGTTGACTTCGCGCAGATGGCGCCCGTTGGGGTATCCAGGAGGTGCGGCGATGCCGCTACACATCATCAAGGGCCACTACCGCATCCAAGGCAGCCAACCCGACGGCGACTCCCTGCACTTCCACCCCAACGACCCCGATGCCTTCACCACCCTGCACCTGCCCGCCCGCCTCAACAGCCACGGCGGCGCCCAACTGCGGCTGGAAGCCATCGACGCCCTCGAAACCCACTACAACCCCCGCATCCCCGGCGGGTTCCTCCAACACCAGCCCCTCGGCCTGGCCCACGCCGCGGCAGCGTCGCTGCTGCAACTGCTGGGGTTCACCCAGGTGCAACGCGACGGCGAACGGGTCACCGCCTGCACCCCGGAGCAGACCGAGGGCTACATCCTGACCCGGTTTGTGGACCGAAACGGCCGGCCGGTGTCGTTTGTCTACGCCGGACCAAGCCAGCACGACGACCTCAGCAGCGTCTTTGTCGAGGAGCCACTGCTGCAGCAGAGCGCCAACTTCCGGCTGATAGCCGACGGCCTGGCCTACCCGACCTACTACAGCAAGCTGTTTCCCGACCTGCGCAACGTCCTGACCGCGGCGGCCAACCAAGCGCGCACCGCCAGCAGCGGGGTGTGGCAGGAGGATGCCACCACCAGCGGCGCCACCATCACCAGCCTGCAGGCGCTGAACGACCAGCTGGTGATCCTGCCCAAGCTGTTTCGCCGCCTGGTCGACTTCCTGGCCCTGGGCGCCGGCGACCTTTCCTTGGCGGGCTTTGTGGCGTTTCTGGCCAGCCGCGACGACCGGCTGTTTGTGATCTCCCAGGCCCAGTTCACCGGGTTGGACAACATCACCCAGGTCAACGGCCAGACCGTCCGGCTGGCCCATCCACCCGATGACCTGATCTTCATCGAGGCCTGAGCGCGGCCCGGGGATCCTGCTGGGCCGAGGCGTTGCGGGAGCTGAGAACGCGGTCGACCCGCGGTGTACGGGGCGGTGGCCGGACCCCTGACTTCTCGCCATGCAGCGCTGACGCCGGGACGTGCTGACCGCCTTGCAGGTCCTCGGCCTGCTGGTGTGAGGCGTCCACTGCCCAGCTACGGATGGAACCACCGGGTATCGTGGTGCAGACGGAGCAGCGATGCCGACTGTGAGGGTGAGCGCCCTACGGACGGACGACCTTGGCAACCTGCCGGGACCCCGCCGGCTCACAGCGCATAACTTCGCCACTCTTGGGACGCAGTGAGCAGGGAAATCGCAGGTTCGCATGGCGCTTAGCCCCAACTCACTCGCACGGAGATGGTCAGAGCACCGGATTTCTTTGTCTGGTGCGCCGTGCCTAGCGGTGCGCTTCGTGCGATTGATCCAACGGCACGGCCGCGTTCTTGGCGGAGCTTCGGCCCGCGCCGCCGGCGGCGGCCATCTCAGCCTGGCCTGATTACCACCTAGGGTGGCGCTGCTCGACCAGGGCCGCACCCCTTGTCAGTCGTTCACTATCTATGTAGACTACGGGCCATGAGACGGACCCACGCACTGATCCAGGTCGCGCTCGCCCTCATGGAGGACCCCACCGGCCGGCACTGGGGCTACGACCTGTCACGGCGAGCTGGCGTCCGCTCAGGGGTGCTCTACCCGATCCTGCACCGCATGCTCGACGAGGGCTGGCTGGAGGATGGCTGGGAAGATCCCGGCCAGCTCAGCGGCAAGCGGCCGCCACGCCGCTACTACCAGCTGACCGACCAAGGCAGGACCGAACTCGGCGCCCTCCTCCAAGAGGCCCGCAGCGATGCGCGGTTCCGATCGCTGGTCGGCAGGCTCGCCTGATGATCACCGAGCTGCTTGACGCCATCGTGTCCTGGTGGACCTTCCTGGTCGCCCTGCTGGTGTTCGGGTTCGCTCCCGGCGTCCTGCTCCGGCTGATCGTCCTGGCGTTCCACCGCGACGACTACCGCCGCAGCGAACTGCTCGCCGAACTGCATGCCGTGCCCCGGCTCGAACGACCCTTCTGGGTCGTCGAGCAGCTAGAGGTCGCCCTGTCTGAGGGCATCTGGGAGCGCGTTGTGTGGGCGGCGACCGGTCGCATCATCCACCGCTGGCACTCGGGGTCTGGAGTCCAGCGCAATCGTGAGTACCCGGAGACCTTCGAGATTCCCGACGAAGAAGCAAAGCTGGCCATCGAGCCCGGCGTGGTGGTCAAGCTCGTGTTCGAGATGAACGACGGTTGGAGCGAACGCATGTGGGCCGAGGTCGTCGCCGTGAAGCGACGCCACATCATCGGCACGCTCAGGAACCAGCCGATCGGCATTCCCCGCCTCGATCTCGGCGATAGGGTGAAGTTCAAACGCGAGCACGTCATTGACATTGACTGGGAAGCCGACTGCCTCTGGGAGCCGGCGGAAGATCCCGAGGGTGGCGACACCATCGACGTTGACCCGGACTGCAACGGCTTCGACTACTACCTCTCCGAGCCGGTGGCAGAAGATCCCGAGCACGACCACATCATTGTCGTTGACCCGGAATGCGACGGGCGCTGCGAGCCGGTGGCAGGAGATCCCGAGCTGCCCCCGCCGCCGGAATCGTTGGAGCGCACCTGACCGTGATGCGGCCGCGCCGAGCGGTGCGCTTCGCGCGATTGATTCAACGGCGCGTCCGCGCCCTTGGGGCGGACCTACGTACGGTCCGCGCCGCCTCCGGCGGCAATCTGAGCCTTACTCTGGCTACCCCACAGGGTGATGCGGCCGGTGCCAGAGTCGGCTGCTTGTTACGTGAGGAGTGCAGCAGACCGAGGCTGATTCGTCTTGATGCTCATGTGATCTTCGGCCGCCTTCTGCGACCCAGAGATGCCGTGTTAGCGTTGCCCGAACCTGTTGCGCTGGTAGCGGAGGTGGGGCCTTATGGGCAGGAACCGGGGGTTCACGGCAGCGCTGATCCAGATCCAGCGGGAATCCGAACGGCAAGCACGGGCTCAGGCAGCCGCCGCGACCCGGGCGGCCCGGGAAGCCGAGCGGGCCCATCGAGCCTACGAGCGCGCCCAAGCCGCCGAAGCCAAGGAACGCCAGCGCCTGTACGTCGAGTCCCGCATGGCCGATGTCGAACTGCGCAATGAGGAGTTGCGGGACGACGTTGCCAGGTTGCAGTGGCTTCTGGCCGACACCCTTACAGTCGATGACTTCCTCGACTTCGAGACGTTGAAGGAAGCGGCACCGCTGCCGGTCTTTGCGCCCGGTCCGCTGGCCAGCCCAGAGCCACCACCGAACCCAGACGCCTACCGTCCCCCCGAGCCCACGGGGCTGCGGGCACGGCTCCCAGGCGCCCGCGAGAAGCACCTTGCCAAGTGGGAAGCGGGCCGTATCGCCTATGAAGCCGCGGTCGCCGCCTACCAACAGCGGGAGGGGGAGCGGCAGCGCCGGCTCGCCGCCGCCCAAGCCGACCACGACAAGACGGTCGCCGAGGTCACGGCACGGCTGGCCGCCCAACACGCCGAGGTCGAGCAGTTCAAGGCCGACTTCCAAGCCGGCAAGCCAACCGCCGTGATGCAGTACTTCGCGCTGGTGCTGGAGGCCAGCCGCTACCCCGAGGGCTTCCCGCAGCGGTTCCGGCTCGCCTTCGTGCCCGAGTCACGCCAGCTCGTGGTCGAGTACGAGCTACCCGGCTATGACTGTGTCCCGGCGGTCGCCGCCTACACCTACGTGAAGTCCGGTGACAAGGTGACCGAGAAGGCCCGGCCAGCAAGGGAACGCCAGCAGCTCTACAGGTCGGTCGTGGCGCAGATGACCGTGCGCACCATCCACGAGCTGTTCGAGGCCGACCGGGCCGGCCTGGTCGAAACGATCGTGTTCAACGGCCACGTCGAGACCACCAACGCCGCAACCGGCAAGACCGAGCGGCCTTGCCTAGTCACCGTGCGCACCACCCGCGATGCCTTCCTGGACCGTGACTTCGCCAGGGTCGACGCGGAAGCGTGCCTGCTTGACCTGTCGGCCGGCCTGTCCAAGAGCCCCGCCGAACTGGTCCCCGTCCGGCCGGTACTCGAGTTCAACATGGTCGACCCACGCTTTGTTGAGGAAGCTGACGTGCTGTCGGGCCTGGATCAACGGCCCAACCTCATGGAACTCAAGCCAGGCGAATTCGAGTCGCTGATCACCAACCTCTTCACCAAGATGGGCCTGGAGACCAGGATGACCCAGCCCTCCCGCGACGGCGGCGTTGACTGCGTCGCCTACGACAACCGCGCGATCTTCGGCGGCAAGGTCATCATCCAGGCCAAGCGCTACAAGAACACCGTCCCGGTGAGCGCCGTCCGGGACCTGTTCGGCAGCGTCCACAACGAGGGCGCCACCAAGGGCATCCTGGTCACCACCTCCGGATTCGGCAAGGCCTCCTTCGACTTCGCCAACGACAAGCCGCTGGAACTGCTGTCCGGCACCAACCTTCTGTACCTGCTCAAGGAACACGCCGGGGTGGACGCCAAGATCGAGCCACCCGAGCACTGGGTCGACCCAAAGCACGACACTGGCCCCACGCATTGGGATGATGCGCCGTCCGGCTCGTGATGCCCACGCGGCAGATTTCGGAGTAGCTAGAGTGGACGTGCAGGAAGTATTCGCTGAGCTTGTTCGACCAGCCCGTCTCTGGTCGCAGGCCGAAGTCCTCCAGCGGCCATGTCCGGTTCCAAGCTGCTCGGGCCTGTACGGTTGGTACTTCAAGAAGCTGCCATACCCCCTCGATACGAGCCAGTGCGCAACTCGGGGGGACAACCTGACGCTGCTGTATGTCGGCATCGCGCCCAAGGCATCGCCTGGCGATGGCCGGCCAGGGAGCAGCCAGACGCTCCGATCTCGTATCCGGTACCACTGCCGGGGTAACGCCGCCGGCTCGACGCTGCGGCTTACCCTTGGTTGTCTGCTTGCCGAGCGGCTTGGGATCCAGCTTCGTCGCGTCGGGAGCGGCAACCGGCTGACGTTTGCCGATGGGGAGCATCGCTTGTCGGCGTGGATGGCGGAGAACGCCTACGTCACCTGGGTTGAGCTGGATCGTCCTTGGTTGGCGGAAGGGCAGCTGATCACCCTGCTGAACGTGCCATTAAACCTTGATCAAAATCAGCAACACCCGTTCCATCAGCAGCTCACCCGTATCAGACGTGAGGCCCGTACGCTTGCGCGAGCTTTGCCGATCATATCCACCTGAGTCGCACGGTGAACGATAGGGACGGTTGGAAGCACGAAGAGCGGCTGGGATAGCCGTGAGCGTATTACTGATGGGTAGGGAGATGCTATGGGCCACTGGCTGTTGCAGGGCAACCCTGAACGATGGAGGGTGGACGACTTCTTCGCCGATCACACTCTCGATGAGCTCACCGCCTGGTCGGTCAACCGTCACTTGAACGACGCTGGTAAGGGTGACGATGTAGCCCTCTGGGTGGCCGGGCGCCATGCGGGCGTGATCGCACTCGGCCGCGTCACCGACCGGGCATATGAAGATCCCGGCGCCGCTGATGCTTACTGGACCGACACCGAGCAAGCGGGTCGGACCCGCTGGTGGTTGCCGATCCAGCTTACCGAGGAGTTCCGCCACACCCCAATCACCAGAGACGAGCTACGCCACGATCCACGCTTCGCCTCGGCTGCGATCCTGCACCAGCCATTTGCCGGCAACCCCTTCCGGCTCTCCAATGACGAGTGGGCGGCAATCCTCGACCGGCACCAGCCTGGCCCCGCGGACCCTCCATCGAATCAGCTCTCGGGCGTAGCCGAGGCTGGTGGGCCGGCATGGACATTGCAGCCAGGTGATCGGATCCGCCGCGTCGAGCTCCACGACCGATACGGCGGTAGTGGCCAAAGCGGAATTAGCCCCTCCCGCAAGACCCCGAACATCCTGGTATTCACCGACCCACGATCCGGAGAGCGGCACGGCTACTTTGACCAATGGGCACCAGACGGCAGCTTCCACTACACCGGCGAAGGGCAACGCGGCGAGCAGACCATGACCAAGGGCAACCTCGCTGTGCGCAACCACGTCGCCGACGGGCGAGCGCTACGGGTGTTCCAGGGAGCGACCGGGGATGTGCAGTACCTCGGCGAGTTCGTCCTCGACGAGGACGAGCCCTACGACTTGGCTACCGCCCCATCCACCGGCGGGGGTCCGCCACGTCAGGTAATCCGGTTCCACCTCCGTCCGGTGAGCCGGCCACCCACCGTTCCCGATGCTGAGCTTGGCGCCCCGTATCGGCCACTGGACGAAACGTTCGAGCCTGCAAACCCCACGGCGCCCGCACCAGCAGACCCGGACGCAGCCGGACGCGGCTGGCGCGCCCACCGCCGACTCCAGAACCAGCTCAGTGAGCTGGTCTGGGCAGCCGGCTACGAGCCACGACGAGCCACCGCCGCCGATCCAGATTTCGACCTGGCGTGGACCACGCCGCAGGGTGTGGTGGTCGTTGAGGTCAAGAGCTGCACCAAGGCCAACGAGGTCCGTCAACTTCGTCTCGGGATCGGACAAGTCCTCGACTACGAGGACGTACTTCAAGCCCGCGGGGGAACAGTGCAATCAGTCCTGTACCTGGAACGGGCGCCGTCCGATCCCCGCTGGATAACGCTGGCGGAACGACACAGCATTTGGCTGATCTGGCCAGGTGGCGAGCATATGCTGTTCCAGACCACGAGCTCGCCACCGATCAAGCGCGAGAGCTGACCTGCAATGCAACTCTTCCAGGACGATGACACAGGCTACCTGGCCTGGGTGCAAGAACACCAAGACGGGTTTGTGGTCAATGCCGAACGGCGCCCGTCGCCCAGGTATCTGATCTTGCACCGGGCGAAGTGCACGTTCATCACCAGGGCGTCACAGCAGGGCCACTGGACCGTCGCCTATATCAAGGTATGTGGCCCTGAGCCAGCGGAGTTGGAGCGGTGGGCCAACACAGTGGTCGGCGGGCGCCTACAGCCGTGCCGTTGGTGCGCCCCAGGACCGTAACTCAGCCCACAACTGGCGGTTACGCACCGGGAGGAGTTCCGCTAAGCCTAGTGCGTGACAGTGCGACCCTGATACTACATGTGACTAATGGACCGTCACACCAGGACCACTTGCGGACTCTGGTCCTGGGACAGTGCCAGAAGTGTGCATTGCTGTACCACCATTCCCGGACGGCAATGGTTGTTTCTGGCCTGCCGCGTGGCCGGTGCTGGTTGTGGCTTGGCCAGCACGCTCCTTGCGATAGCCAATGGTGCCTCGAAAACCATCAGGTGTATGCGTCACCGCAACTTCCAGAATGTACCCAGGCTTGAGCTGCGGTGCCTCCTGTAGAGACAGGCGCATAGTATCCGCTACGGCCTCCATCTGCGCTCGGCTTGTCATCGACTCACGCTCGGTGCGAGCAACTACCACATACGCGAAAAGGCCGAGGAGAGCGCCGACAATCGGGCTTGCCACGATGATCGTGACGGCGAGCCAAGTCGGGAGGTTGAGCTTGTCCAACCGGGCGAGCCCGCTGGTACAGATCGGAGGCACGAAGCCGAAGGTGGCACCGAGGACAGTCCATCTGCCCTTGCCTGGAGCCGTCTGGCTCCCGGTGTCCTGGGGTGGAGTGCCGCTGCTCACCTGCCATTCCTCACTCTCGCCAGTGGCAGGGAAGCGGCAACTGTGGCAGACTTCGCTCTCCTCACGAGCTAAACTCGCAGTGAGCATTCTGTCCAGCCAGCAGTGGGAGCCGCTCGGCTCCTGCCCGACGGGCCCCCTGTCGCAGAGCCTCGGAACTCAGACGGGGGGTCCGTTGCTGTCCACTCTCTTGCGCGCACGCGGCGCGTCACATGTCGGCCAGGATCTCCCCTCGTGGCTTACGAGGAGAGATAGCTGCCTCCCCTCCCTTCGCCGTCGTTGACGGGTTGCTCGTGGCTAGGTGGTATCGACTGGAGCGGCGCAGCAATCAGTTGAATTCATCGGGGGAGCTCGAACTCTCCGTCGCGAACTCCCTGGACGAACGCCTCCCACTCGTGGGCGGTGAACACGAGCACCGGGCTGCCGCGGCCCTTGGAGTCGCGGACCGCAACCCGGCCCTGGACGAAGCCCACCTCAACACAGCCGTTGTTGCCACTACGCGTGCTCTTGCGCCACTCCGCGCGGGACAGATCCACGCTCATCTCCTTTCTGGTTCCTGCAGTTCATCCTTGATGGTGGCCAGAGTCCGGATGGACTCGGCCGGGTCCAGCGCCGCCGCCCGCAGGTGATCGAAGATCAAGTTGTACCGCCGGGTCACGTCGGCATCTTCCTCGTAGAGGTCACCCCCCGTGTTCTCGATGTAGACCACGTCGGGGTCTGCGGGCTTGCGGTACCTGAGGACGGTGAACTCGCCGTCCATGCCGGCATGCTCGCCGGCAGTGAACGGAAGCACCTGGAGGGTCACCTTCGGCAGCGCGGCGGCGTCGATCAGACGCTCGAGCTGCGCGTGCATGACCTGTCGCCCGCCGACAGTTCGTCGCAAGACCGCTTCGTCCAGGACGGCCCAGTACTGCGGCGACTTCTTATCGGTGAGCAACTTTTGCCGGTCCATCCGGAACTGTAGGCGCGGTTCGATGTCGTCGGGCTTGGCCTCCACGCGGATAGCACGGAGGACCGCATCCGCATAGGCCTTGGTCTGGAGAAGACCAGGAACGAGCAGCGCCGAGTACTGCGAGATGGACGCGGCTTCGGCCTCGTATCCGGCGAGGGGGACGTTCGGCAGATCCCTGTACTCCCGCCACCAGGGCTGTTGGCGGCGATCCCGCGCGATCTGCAGGAGTTCCTCACGCTGCCCGCCGGTGACCTGGTAGATGTCCAAAAGATCGCGAAGGTCACGGGTCCGTACTCCCACCTGGGCAGTCTCTATGCGGGAGATCGTGGAAGCGGAGAGCTCGAGCTTCTCGGCTACCTGCTCGATGGTGAGCCTGGCGTCCGCGCGGAGCCTGCGCAGCTCTCGCGCGAGCCGTCGCTGCCCTATCGTTGGACTTGGACCGGCCATAACAGTTCACCTCCCTTCCCGATGGGGAAGTCTAGCGCACCTTACAAACTGCATCTTGCAGGGAGGAGCTTCAGCGGGGTTTGCCCGACCCGGCGGAGTCGTCCTCATCGCGTGCCTGATCTGGCGTATTAGAGGTTTGAGGCACCTCCTCGGGGCACGTTGAGGCGAGATGCCGGTTCGGCGAAGGACTGAGCATACTGCAGAATGGCTACTGCATACAACACATCTCGATTCGAGCTTGCCAATGAGGGAGTTGCAATCCGACTCTGCCCAGCTCATGCTATGCAATAGCACAACTGCCTTCAGTCGGGCAAAGGAACCGAGGAGCTTTGGCGGCCAGCATGCACGGCCGACCGACCAGCACCCAAACACGCGCAGGAGGGACATTGCGGTGGACGCGATCCAAGCGAAGCCAGGTGAGGCGCTGGTTCTGCTCGCCCAGACCAGCCGCCCCGCGGTGAGCTCCGCCGGACGAGCACGTCGACCGCCCCGGTGCGTCGTTCCGCGCGACCCTCGAAAACCGAGGACTTCTAGCGCATTAGCCTTTTCGATATCATTGGCGTGTTAACCGCAGCCGAGGCGATCCCGATCACCGGCCACTCTGCTCGTCGCGGCAGAAACCGCCGCAGGGCTCGAGACCAGGGGGACGATAATGGTGGACCTCTCGACCGCGAAATGGCGCAAGAGCACCCGCAGCGGCGGCAACGGCTGTGTTGAGGTCGCCTTCATCGAAGGCCGGGTTGCGGTCCGCGACTCCAAGGGCCGCGGCAGCCCGGTGCTCGTGTTCACCGCCCACGAGTGGGAGGCGTTCGTCCAGGGAGTTCGCGACGGAGAGTTCGACCAGGGCGAACCGGTACAACTCGTGTGACGATCCGTCTGTACCCAGACCGAGGAGGGGGCGCCGGGGGAGGACCCTTCCTCCCCGGCGTACTGGCCAACAGGATCGCCCCGGGGATCGTGGTGCAGACGGGGCACCGATGCCCGGCTGTTAGCTGGAGCGCCCGCAGCGAAGCGAGGACGAACGACCTTGACAGCCTGCCCGGGACCCGGGTGGCCGACAGCACATACCTGCGCCGCTTCTAGAGTCCGCCAAGCAGGGAACCCGCTGGTCGGCATGGCGGTAGGCGCGGGATAGCTGATCAGGAAGAGGTCCCAGGCTGCAATGCCGAACTACCCGGTCGGGCCACCGCATCGGGTGGCGGCGCAGCTCAGCGCTGCGATCGGTGGCCGCTATCGACCGTGGCCGACCGCCGTGGACTGCTGCGTCGGGGCACGGCCGGTGAGCCACGCGGTGGTTGGGATCGTGGCGGCAACGGTTCGAGGTCGTGGGGATGGCGGAGGCCTCGTCCTCAAATGGCCACCTCCTCGTAGGCAAGCGCCCGTAGCACGCACGGCAGCGCTACGCCGGACCACCGCGACCACCTGGCCGCGACGCCCAGGTGACCGCTGGTGACCGACGACGCGACGATCCCGGTGCAGCCCAGGGCCCAGCGCGGTCCTCGGTCCACGCTGGGCCCTGGCTTCGAGCAGCTACGTCAGCGCTGGCACCACAACCTCACAGAACAGCGTGAAGTCGCTTTCCAGGTCCGGGTGTGGGCCGGAGATCGACTCGATGGACTGGGAGATGAACACGTCGTCATCGACATCGGTCGGGGTGCCGTTGTAGTCGAGCACGGTCGCAAACACCACGCGCCCGACATCCTTGATCGCCACCGTGCCGTCCGGCAGCCTGACCTCCTCCGGGATGCCGGTAAATGCGGTCCGGACGGTGATGGTGCCGTCGCCGTTGTCGACCACGGTCAGGTCCTTGACGGCACCGGTGAAGCGCGTTGTGATCGACTTGCCGGTCGCTGGGTTGGTAATCGTTATCGTGCCCGGGCCGGTGGACTGGAACAGCGGGAACCCGCTCTTGGCCAGCCGCTCGTTGATGTTGTTGATGATGTCGACGGTGATGGTGACCGGGATGTCGCAGACCTCGCCCGGGAAGGTCTCCACGATGTGCTCATGGGACCGCTCGAGCGGCTGCGCCGCCGCCGGTCGGACTATGGCCAGGAGTAGGCCGCAGGCCAGCAGCACCGATAGCGTGCCGAGGCGCGCGCCTCGGGTGCGGGTGATGGAAGGCCAGCTTGGCCAGCTTGGAGATCGCATCGCGATCGCCCCCCTTCTAGCGCGAAGCCCGTGTAGTCCGCGCATCGAGCTAATCTAGCCGTTCGACCAAGCTGGTCAATGACCTACTTGGCGCAGTCGGACCTACGTAGTAGCGGACGTGCGGCCTGCTCTGATCGTCGTACGGCTTGCATGGGCGCCTCCGCTCTGCCCCCGCGAAGTGATGTGGGCCGGCCGAGGCCGGCCCTCGCAGGCGGCTCGCCGGCAGGCCCGGGATCGTCGTGGTGCTTGGGCAACTGTTCGGCGGGGCTGTCGGTGATCGGCCGACTCCCCTGTTTCCAGGAAGCCCACGGCCGGGCCAGCCGGGACAAGGCAGGCTGACAGCGCATAACTTCGCCACCCTTGGGACACAGCGAGCAGGGAAATCGCAGGTCCGCATGGCGCTTTCCCCCACCTCGCTCGCACGGAGGTGCTCTCAGGTCAGTACGTCAACCTACTGGCCGTCAAGTAGGTCGCGCATGTGGAGTGCTGCTGCCCGGTCAGCCTCGCTGACCTGGTGCACGTAGAGCCCGGTCACGGCGAGGCTGCCGTGCCCCATCCGCTCGCGCACGGTCGCCGCTGTGGCGACCGCGCCAAGCTGGGTGGCCATAAAATGCCGCAGCCCGTACAGCGTGTAGCCGTGGCCCAGCTCGGCCGCGAGCCTGCCGAAACGCTTGCCCATCGTGTCGCGGCGCACCGGGTGACGCCCGGCCTCATCCTTGACGAACAGGTAGGCGTCCTCGGCCAGCGTGCCGCCCCACGCCTCGGCCCGCGTGACGCAGCGTGCCCGGTGGGCGCGCAGCAGCTCGGCCGTCTGCGCGTCGATCGCCAAGACGCGCTCGCCGTGCTCGCTCTTGGGCGGCTTACGCACGTAGCCGCCGGGCAGCCCGCGCGTGTGGACCACGTTGCCGTTGATGGTCACCGTGGGCGCGTCCAGGTCGACGTCGCACCAGCGCAGCGCGACGACCTCGCCCGGCCGCGCGCCGGTGATCGCCTCCAGCCGCAGGAATAGGTACAGCTCTGGCTCACGCTCGGCGGTCACGCGCATGACCTCGCGCACGTCATGGGTGGAGGGCACCGGGCGGCGCTTGCCCTTGCCCGAGGGTGGCTCCGCGAGCGTCGCCGGGTTGAACGGAATCCAGCCGTACCGGGCCGCCAGCCCGAGCGCGCCGGACAGCACCGCGTGGACCTGGTGAATGCGGCTGGGACTCAGCGGCGCTTGCTCTGTGCGCCACCGAGGCTTGCCGGTCGCCGGGTCTTTGCCGTCACAGACTCGCACGGTGCGCCCGCTGATGAGAAGCTGACCGTAGTAGCGGTCAAGGATCGCGGCGTCTACCTGCGGCAGGCGGAGGCTCCCAAGGGCTGGCTTCAGCTTGGTCTTGACCAAGCTCTCATAGTCGTTGCGCGTGGCCGGCGAGAGCGGCTTGCCGTTGGTGGTGCGCCAGGCGAACCAGACGTCGAGCAGCTCGGCCATCGTCCTCGCGCCGGTGCCGCGATGCTTGCCCGCCGCGACCTCGGCCCGCAGTCTGGCCTCTTCACGCTCGGCCTCGCGCTTGCCGCCGTTGACCTGGCGCGTGATGTAGCGCTGTCGGCCTGTCACCGGGTCGATGCCGGCGTAGACAAGGACCTGCCAGCCGGCGCGCCGTTGTCGAATCACCTGCTCGCCCTCCAGGTCAACGATGGATCTGAAGAATCATTGACCGATCCATTGACCCAAGGCAAGCAAAGCAAGCCCAGCCAGCAAGTAACCCGGACCTCAAGATCCAGGCTGACCTGCAGTTTTGCTTCTTCGTGGGTGGCGCGCCGCGAGGGATTCGAACCCCCAACCGCCAGATCCGTAGTCTGGTGCTCTATCCGTTGAGCTAGCGGCGCTCAGGGCGGAGGCAGCGCGATTCGAACGCGCGACGGGGGACTAACCCCGAACCCGCTTAGCAGGCGGGCGCCATAGACCAGACTAGGCGATGCCTCCATGATCGCTCAAACCGACTGGTCGCCGGCTCGGGCTGCCCTATTGTAGGGAACCGCGCGCCGCGACCCAAGCTGGATACGGGGCGGCGGGTCGCACACGAGATACGGACCACAACCGCACACGAGCCACGGACCGCACACGAGCCACGGGAGCCACAGGAGCCACAGGAGGCGGAGGGACGTGGAGAGCGGGGTGGGTGGGCTTCCGCCGGGAACGCCGAGGCGACGGCTCGGGAACTTCCGGACGCCCGAGCTCGCCTCCAGGGTGCAGGAGGTCCTGGCCGAGGCCGGCATCCCGTCGAGCAGGGAGCCCGACCCGCGGCGGCCGGAGCGATGGGGCAGGTTCCTGGACTGGCTCGTGCACATGACGGGGGTGCGCGGGAACCGGGTGTGGGTGCCGCGCGAGCGCTTCCGTGAGGCCGTAGGTACCTTGAACCAGGCGCGGCGGGCGGGTCGGTGAGCTCGCCCGCGGTGAGGGAGGTGAGCTCGTCCTGCTGACCACGCTGCTGGCGGTGATCTGCCTAATCGCCGGCGCCTTCATCGTGCTCGCCACTCTGCTCTCGGCGGTGCTCACCGTGGCGGTCCCGCGAGGCACTCCGGTTCTCCTCACCCGCTGGGTGTTCCTGAGCGTCCGCGCGCTCTTCTCCCTGTGGAGCAGGCGTGCCCGCAGCTACCAGGAGCGCGACCAGGCGATGGCGTTGTACGCGCCGATGACCCTGCTCCTCTTGGCGCTGACCTGGCTCGCGCTCGAGCTGCTCGGCTACATGCTGGTCTACTGGGCGCTCGGTGAGCGCCCCTGGCGGCTGGCGTTCGCCCTCAGCGGCTCGTCCCTGCTCACGCTGGGCTTCACCCCGCCTCCAGACCTTCCGAGGATGGCCCTGTCCTTTTCCGAGGGGGCGTTCGGGCTCATGCTGCTCGCCCTGCTGATCGCCTATCTGCCGGCGATCTACACCTCGTTCTCCCGCAGGGAGGCGCTGGTGGCGGCGCTCGACGTGCGCGCGGGCCTGCCGCCGACGGTCGCCGAGATGCTCGAGCGCATGTCTCTCATCCGGGGACTCGACAAGATGTCGGGATTCTGGAAGCGCTGGGAAGAGTGGTTCGTGGATATCGAGGAGACCCACACCACCAATCCCTCTCTGGTGTTCTTCCGCTCGCCGGTTTGGCAGCGCTCGTGGATCACCGCGGCGGGGGCGGTGCTGGACGCGGCCTCGATCGTCGCCTCCACGGTGGAGGGGCCGCGCCAGCCCGACGCCGAGTTGTGCATCCGCGCTGGCTACCTGTCGCTACGCCGGATCGCGGACTACTTCGCTATCCCCTATGACCGTGATCCAGCGCCGGACGACCCGATCTCGATCACCAGGCAGGAGTATGACGAGGTGTGCGACCGCCTGGCCAAGGCAGACGTGCCGCTACGGCCTGACCGGGACCAAACCTGGCGTGACTTCGCTGGCTGGCGGGTCAACTACGACACGGTGCTGCTGGCGCTGGCGGGACTCGTCAGAGCGCCGTACGCGCCATGGTCCTCAGATCGCTCGCTGCGCGTCCGCCGCCCCCCGCTGACGAGGAGGGCTGCGCGGGCCCGGCTGTGAGGGGCGCGGCACATCCCGGCCAGGGGCCCCGGCACGCAACTGCGATCCGGCCTACCCGGACGTGTGTCTCCAGGACGGAATCGGCGACTACGACTGCGCCGGAGGGTCGGGGAACGGGCCCAACTATGTAAGAGGACCGATCCGGGTGCGGTCTCCGGACCCGTTCCGGCTGGACGCCGATGGCAACGGGGTGGGCTGCGAGAGCTGACGCCGCGGACCGTCCGGGAAGCGATCGGTTACGATGAGCCCACGATGGCTGCGGTGATCGAGCTGACCGCACTGACGAAGCGGTACCGTTCCGCGGTTGGGATCGAGCAGCTCGACCTGCGGGTCGAGGCCGGAGAGGTGTTCGGCTTTCTTGGCCCCAACGGAGCGGGCAAGACCACGACGATCCGCTGCATGGTCGGGCTGCTCTCGCCCACCGCCGGGACCGCGCGGGTGCTCGGGCTGGACCCGATCGCCGACCATGCACGCCTCATGCCCCAGATTGGCTACCTACCCGGGGAGCTGCGCCTGTACGGGGAGCTGACCGGCGAGCAGCACCTCGCCCTCCTCGGCGATCTGCAAGGCAGGCCCACTCCGCGACGGGACGAGCTGTGCGAGCGCCTGGAGCTGACCGGACGGGACCTCGGCCGCCTGGTGCAGCAGTACTCGCACGGCATGAAGCAGAAGCTCGGACTGGTGCAGGCGCTGCAGCACGACCCCGAGGTGGTGATCCTGGACGAGCCGACCGAGGGGCTCGACCCGCTGGTGCAGGAGACCTTCTTTGCCCTGGTCAGCGAGGCGAGCGAGGCGGGCCGGACGGTCTTTCTCTCCAGCCACGTGCTGGCGGAGGTGCAGCGCGCAAGCGGGCGGGTGGGGATCGTGCGTGCCGGGCGGCTGGTCACCGTTGAGGCGGTCGCGGCTCTGCGTGAGACGCGTGCCCGGCGCGTACGGCTCACCTTCCCCGACGTCCACGACCACGCCGCCCTCCCGGTGGAGGCGCGCTGGTCGCCGACCTGGTCCGGGGACGAGCTACTGCTGCTGATCCACCCGGACGAGATCGTGCCGGCGCTGCGCCGGCTGCTGGAGCTGCCCGTGACCGACGTCGCCGTCGAGGAGGCCGGCTTGGACGAGGCCTTCCTCGCGTTCTACCGGCAGCCCGAGGCAGAGGCGCAGGCACGCCGGCCCGAGGCGCAGGCGTGGGGCACGAGCCCGCCGCCCGGCTGGACGGGAGCGGGGCCGTGAGGTGAGCGCCCGGCTGACGCTGTACTGGTTGGCGCTGTACCGGCGCCGCCGGATGCTGCTTGCGCTGACGCTCGGGATGGTCGCCTTCGAGACGCTGATCATCGTGATCGCCCGGACGATCTCACCGCAGGACCTGTTTACCGGCTCGGTCAGGCAGCCGCCGAGCGCGTTCCGGGCGTTCTCCGGCTCGGGCGGGGAGGTCTCGCTCACCTCCTATCCCGGCTTGCTCGGCGCCGGCCTGGTGCACCCGTTCTGGATCGCGATGCAGCTGACCGTGGTGGGCTCGCTCGGCGCCGCGGCGGTCGCCGCGGATGTCGAGGCCGGCACGATCGAGCTGCTCATGGTCCGGCCAGTGTCCCGCGCCCGGCTGTTGACGGAGCGGACCGCTGCCCTCGTCACGGGCTCGGTCCTGGTCACCGCGGCGGCCTCCGCCGCGATCGCGGTGGGGGTGGCGGCAACGCCCAGGCTGCACCAGGCGGTGCCACTGGGTGGCGTGGCTGCGGCCGGGGTGCTGGGCCTTGGGCTCGCGCTGTGCATCGCCGGTCCGGTGCTGGCGGTGTCGGCGGCGGGCCGGCATCGGAGCCAGGTGGTCGGCGCGACGATCGTGCTTGGCGCGGTCGGCTTCGCGGTGAACTTCATCGCGCAGGCGTGGTCGACGGTCTCGTTCCTTCGCTTCGTCAGCCCATTTCACTACTACGCGCCGGCGGACGCGCTGGTCAGCGGCACGGTCCCGGTCGGCTCCCTGGTGCTGCTGCTAGGCGTGGGGCTGGCCGGGTTCGCCACGGCCCTATGGCTGCTCGCGCGCAGGGACCTCGCGCCATGACGGCGGAGCAGACCACGCCGGGGGCGGCGGATCGCCGCCGAGGCCGGGTTGGGCTTACGCGTATCGCTCCAGCAAGCCCTTCAGCTGTTGCACGTTCCTCGGCAGCTGCCTGCGCGCCTGGCGGCGGACGAGGAGCGGAACGAGCAGCCTGCCGATCCCGTGCCCCTCGAACTCGAGGACGATCGTTACGCGCGACCGCTTGCCGTCATCGAGCGGCTCGATCGTGCCTTTGGCAATGGCTATGACCGGGATGCCGCCGGCGCCACGCACCGTCCAGGTCCTCGGAGGATGCAGCTCGGCCACCTCCTCGGTCGTCGGCAGCTCCCGACGACCTACCCGCCGGGTCACGAGGGCTCTCGAGCCCACGGCGAGCGGGCCATCACCCTCCGGGCGGACTGACACGACGCTCCCCTGCCATTCAGGGAAACGCGAAAAGTCGGTCGCGTAGGAGAAGACGTCTTCGGGACGGCGGGATATCTCGACGTGCTCCATGATCGCGGCCATCTCGCCTCCTTTGTCAGGATCTCTTACTCTCTTCCGATGCTACGAAACTGCTGCGAACGCGGTAGTCCTCGAGCGCCGACGCCGACAGCTCGGCGTCCAGATCGCGGGCACGCACCCGGCGGGGAAGCGCGAACAGGCCAAGGAAAACGACGATCAGGATCCCGACCGCATACCACAGGGTGACGCTGAAGGTTCGGGCGAAGTTGTGCGCGTTGGCCTCCAGGCCGGCCCGCGTCAGCAACTCCTGCACCTGGTCCGGCGGGAGCGGCCCAGCCTGGCTCCGCTGGCCCGATCCGGCCTGGCAGCTGGTGGGTACCTTGGTGGGGTCGGTAGCCGACGACCGGTCGTGCACACAGGCTCGGAAGCCCGCGACGATGCCGTCCTGGTCCGACACCGGAACCCCGGCGGCGGTGAGTTGCCTGTGCAGGCTGGGCGTGACCGCGTCGACGCCGCGCCCGGAATCATTGGCCAGCAGGGCGAAGAAGAGCACGCCGACCAACGCGACGCCGAGCGCCATGCCAACCTGCTGGGTGGTGTTCAGCAGTCCGGAGGCAGACCCCGCGTCCCGGATGGGAACCTTGGTGAGGATGGCGTCGATCATCGGTGCTACCACCAGGCCGAAGCCGATGCCCGCGACGACCAGCGGCACTACCATCTGCCAGGAGTGGATCGCGGGACCATAGTGGGAAGCGACCCAGGCGTAGCCGCCGAACCCGACGGCGTTCAGCAACGCCCCCGCCATCAGCACCTGGCGCCCGAAGCGCGGGGTGAATACCTGCACCGACAGGCCTGCGCCGGCCGCGGCGCCGACGGCGAAGGAGACAGCGGTCAGGCCGGCGCGCAGCGGTGTCCAGCCGAGCCCCACCTGCAGGTAGAGCGTCCACACTAGGAAGAAGCCGCCGAGCGCGACCCAGAAGATCAGCCACACCACCATGCCCGAGGCGAACGTCCGGGCCCGGAACAGGCTGAGCACCACCAGCGGCGACCCCACCGTCCTGGTGCGCCACCGCTCATAGGCAACAAACAACGCCAGCACCACTACCGCGCCCGCCATGAGCAGGAAGGTCCAGACCGGCCAGCCGAGGCTGCGGCCCTCGGCCAGCGGATAGACCAGCATCAGCACGCCCGCCACGGCCAGCACCATACCGATCAGGTCGAGCCTGGGCGCGGACGGTGACCGGGACTCTGGGACGACGAACCACGCCGCGACCACGGCCGCGACCCCGACCGGTACGTTGACCAGGAAGATCGGGCGCCATTCCAGACCGGCCAGGTTCCACTGCACAAGCAGGCCACCGATGATCAGCCCGGCCACGGACGCGGATCCCAGGACGCCTCCCCACAGACCAAACACCTTTCCTCGCTCTTCAGCCGGGAACGTGACGTGGATGATCGCGAGGATTTGCGGGACCATCAGGCCGGCCATCGCACCCTGCAGGAACCGCGCGCCGATGAGCACGGCGGGGCCGCTGGCGACACCGCACAGCGCCGACGCGATCGTGAAGCCCCCCACGCCGATGAGGAAGAGCCGCTTGCGCCCGAAGATGTCGCCGAGCCGCCCGCCGGTGATGAGGACCGCCGCGAACCCCAGCACGTAGCCGGCCACGATCCATTCGATCTGCGCGTACTCAGCCCGCAGATCCCGCAGGATGCTCGGGACCGCCACATTGACGATCGTCACATCGAGCAGATCCATGAACCCGGCGACCAGTACGACAGTGAGAGCGAGCCACCGCCGCGGGTCCAGCGTCGGCGGTGCCTCACCGTCCGCCCCGATCCTGCTCGGGCCGGGCAAACCGGCGCGGGCGTGCGTGTCCTGCGTCATGGCATGTCTCCCTGAGCGCTCCGCCGACGAGCGGGCCGATCGCCTTGTCACATCGGCGGGGTTTGGTTCGTCACTGCTATGTCGGAACGCGAACAAGGAATGTGACCGATGGACGAGCACGACTGGCTGGCGGAGCGGTTCGAGGCCAACCGCCCCCACCTGCGCGCGGTGGCCTACCGGATGCTCGGCTCGCTAAGCGAGGCCGACGACGCCGTCCAGGACGCCTGGCTGCGGCTCGACCGCGCCGATACTGGCGGCGTCCAGAACCTGGGCGGCTGGCTGACGACGCTGGTCGCGCGGGTGTGCCTCGACAGGCTGCGCGCGCGCAGGTCGCGGCGCGAGCAGCCTCTGGGCCTGGGCGCGCGCGTGCCCGAGCCGATCATCGGCCGTGAGGACACGATCGACCCCGAGCAGCAGGCGCTCCTCGCGGACTCGGTCGGGCTGGCGCTGCTGGTGGTGCTCGAGACGCTGGCGCCCGCCGAGCGGCTGGCGTTCGTGCTGCACGACACGTTCAGGGTGCCGTTCGAGGAGATCGCGCCCATCGTGGGGCGCTCCCTAACCGCGGCCAGGCAGCTGGCCAGCCGCGCGCGGCGCCGGGTGCAGGGAGCGGCGGTGCCTGACGGCGATCTGGCCCGCCAGCGGGTGGTCGTTGACGCGTTCCTCGCGGCCGCGCGCGAGGGTGACTTCGCCGCGCTGGTCGCGGTCCTCGACCCGGACGTGGTGGTCCGGGCCGACTACGGCGCCCTGCCTCCAGGCGCGTCGAGGGTGGTACGTGGCGCCCGGGCCGTGGCCGAGCAGGCGCTCACCTTCGCGCGACTCTCCTCGTTCGCACGACCGGCGCTGGTGAACGGGGCCGCGGGAATCGTCGCGACCCGGCGTGGCCGGCTGTTCTCGGTGATGGGCTTCACCGTCAGGCACGGGAAGATCGTCGAGATCGACATCCTCGCCGATCCCGCGCGTCTCCGCCAGCTCGACCTGGCGATCCTCGACGACTGACACTCAGCCCTCTGTGGCGGCCGTCCCGCTCCGCGAGCGTGCAGGTCAGTAGCTTGTACGGCCGGCGGAGGAGGTGGGATTCGAACCCACGGGACCCTCGCGGGCCCGGCGACTTTCAAGGTCGCTGCCTTCGGCCGCTCGGCCACTCCTCCGCGACGGAGTGTACCCGGCCGACCGCCACGGCCCGGCCGGCCCGGGGACCCCGGCCCCGGCGGCCCACCACGGCCCGGCGGCTCAGCGCTTGGCCGGCTCGATCAGCTCAGTGCCGTTGAGGTAGGGCTGGAGGGCGGCCGGGATGCGAACCGAGCCGTCGCCCTGCTGGTGGTTCTCGAGCAGGGCGACGATCGTCCGGCCGACGGCGATCGCAGTGCCGTTCAGCGTGTGGACAGGGCGGTTGCCGCCCGCCTCCCGTACCCGGCAGCCGATCCGTCTGGCCTGATAATCGGTGCAATTCGAGGTCGAGGTGAGCTCGCGCCAAGTGCCTTGCGAGGGGATCCACGCCTCGCAGTCGTACTTCTTCGCGGCCGAGCCGCCGAGGTCCCCCGCGGCGATGTTGACCACCCGGTAGGGGATCTCCAGCGCGCCGAGCATCTCCTCCTCGCGGGCGAGCAGCAGCTCGTGCTCCTCCGCCGAGGCCTCCGGCAGCACGAACGAGACCATCTCCACCTTGTCGAACTGGTGCACGCGGAAGATCCCGCGGGTGTCCTTGCCGTACGAGCCGGCCTCGCGCCGGAAGCAGGTCGAGAAGCCGACATAGCGCCGCGGCAGCGTGCCAGGGTCGAGGATCTCGTCGGCGTGGTAGCTGACCAGCGGCACCTCCGAGGTGCCAGCGAGGTAGAGGTCGTCGTCAGCGGTGCGGTAGATCTGCTGCTCATCGGTTGGCAGGTAGCCGGTGCCGAACATCGCCTCGCGCCGCACCAGCACCGGCGGGATCATCGGCACGAAGCCGGCGCTGGTGAGCCGCTCGATCGCGAACTGGACCAGCGCGAGCTCCAGCATCGCGCCCGGCCCCGTGAGGTAGCCGAAACGGGCGCCCGAGACCTTGGCCGCCCGCGCCGTGTCGATGGCGCCCAGCAGCTCGCCGAGCTCGAGGTGGTCGCGCGGCCGGAAATCCAGCTCGCGCACGGTGCCGACGCGCCGCAGCTCGACCGCGTCCTCTTCTCCGCCGGCGGGCACCGAGGGGTCGGGCAGGTTGGGGATATGGGCGAGCAGGTCGCCCAGCTCCTCGTCGACCCCGCGCAGCCGCGCCTCGGCCTGGTCGACGCTGGTGGCGAGCTGCTTCAGGCCGGCCAGCACCTCGGCGCGGCGCTCGGGGGTGGCCTGGGCGACCTCTTTGCCCCGGCGCTTCTGCTCCGCCCGGAGGCCGTCGACCTCGGTGATCAGTGAGCGGCGGCGCGCGTCTAGCTCGAGCAGGCGGTCGACGGCCTCGGCCAGGCCGGGATCCCGGCGAGCCAGGGCCGCCCGGACCGTGTCCGGGTCGTCACGGATGAGTTTGAGATCGAGCACGCTGAGCCTCCACAGCGATTGCGGGGAAGACACCGGTCCCCGTCGAGACGGACCTCCCGAGAGGACGGGCCTCCCGACCGGCAGGCTACTCCCGCCAGCTAAACGGGAGATCGGACAGTCGGCCGGGACTCGCCCATGGCCATGGCGATCGCGGCCCGCTCTTCCTCGGAGAGCTGGTGCTCCGAGTGGCCGCCCTTGACCGCCTTGGCGTACGAGCGCGAGTCCGAGCGCCCGTTGATGGTCGACAGCACGACGCCGTCGCCCGCATCGTCCAAGAACGCCGCCGAGAAGGAGAGCTGGCCGCCGATGTCGGGGAAGGCGTCATAGCGGGTGAAGCCGATCCTCTTGACAGCGGTAGAGAGGCGCTGGCCAAGCTCCGCGGTCTCGCGGGAGATCAGGCTCACCTTGCGCTGGAGCTGCTCGGCCGCGTCGATCTGCCGCGACACCACGGCCAGCAGGTCCTCTCGGCGCGCGCCGTCCAGCAGGCGCGCGTAGGCCCGGCGGACCTGCGACAGGCGCAGGCTCAGCGCGACCACCGCGAGCAGCAGCACCGCGCCAGCGCCCAGGCTGGCATAGACGAGGGCGGTCAACCGCTCGACCGAAAGGGCTGGCACGACTGGAGGACCTCCTGGGACCTGCTGCGCCATGGGGAAGGCTGGGCCTGAGGGAGCCAAGGCCAGCAGTAATTGTACAATGCGAGGACTTTGAACGAAGGCCAGCTCCGGCAGCTTCTTGGCGCTGTCGCCGAGGGCGAGCTGTCCCCCGAGGACGCAGTCCGCCGTCTCGCCTATCTCCCCTTCGAGGATCTCGGCTTCGCGCGCGTCGACCACCACCGCTCCGTGCGCACCCTCGGCCCGGAGGTCGTCTATGCGCGCGGCAAGACGCCCGAGCAGACCGCGGCGATCGTCGCCGCGCTCATGCGGCGGGAAGGCGCGCCGATCCTGGTGACCAAGGCGGCGAAGGAGCATGCCGAGGCGGTGCGCGAGGTGGCGCCCGAAGCCGAGTGGCACGAGCGCTCCGGCATGCTGGTGTGCCGGCGGCTGGCGCCCGCTGAGGAGTCCGGGCTGGTGCTGGTGGTCTGCGCCGGCACCAGCGACCTGCCGGTCGCCGAAGAGGCCTGGCTGACGGCGGAGGCGTTCGGCTGCGGGGTCGACCGGCTCGCCGACGTCGGCGTGGCCGGCGCGCACCGGCTGTTCGCGGACGCCGACCGCGTGCAGGCCGCCGACGTTCTGGTGGTCGTGGCCGGCATGGAGGGCGCCCTGCCGTCGCTGGTGGCCGGTTTGGTGCGCGCCCCGGTGATCGCGGTGCCGACCAGCGTCGGCTACGGTGCGGCCTTCGAGGGGCTGGCCGCCCTGCTCGGGATGCTGAACTCCTGCGCGGTGGGGGTCGCGGTGGTCAACATCGACAACGGCTTCGGCGCGGGCGCCCTGGCCGCCCGCATCCTCTCGGCCACCCGCGGCCGGCGGGAGCCGTGACCCCGATGACCCCGGTGACCCCGGTGACCTCTGTGGCCACCCCGTTCGCCTACTTCGACTGCTTCGCGGGCATCGCCGGGGACATGGTGCTCGGGGCGTTGCTCGACGCCGGCGGCTCCGCCGGGGCGCTGCGCGCCGGGCTGGCCCGGCTGGAGGTCGGGCCGTTCGAGCTGGAGATCGCCCCCGCTGAGCGCGGCGGCATCGGCGCGACCCAGGTCATCGTGCATGCCGCCGCCGGCGACGGGCGCAACTGGGCGGACGTGCGGGGCGCGCTGGCTGCCGCGGCGCTTCCCGAGCGGGTCCGCTCGCGTGCCCTGGCGACCTTCGCAAGGCTGGCCGAGGCGGAGGGGCGGGTTCACCGCGTGCCCCCCGACGAGGTCCATTTCCACGAGGTTGGCGCGGTGGACGCCATGGTCGACGTGGTCGGCGCCGCCATGCTCCTCGACGACCTCGGCGTCGAGGAGGTGTGGGCGTCGCCGGTCGCCACCGGCAGCGGTCAGGTGCGCGGCGAGCACGGCGTGCTGCCGGTGCCCGCTCCGGCCGTGCTCGAGCTGCTGCGCGGCGCGCCGCTGCGGGCCGGCGGCGTACAGGCGGAGCTGACCACCCCGACTGGGGCGGCGATCCTGGCGGAGAGCGCGGCACGCTTTTCAGACATGCCGCCGCTGCGGGTCGCCCGCGTCGGCTACGGCGCCGGCGCCAGGGAGCACCGCGAGCTGCCCAACCTGCTGCGGGTGGTGCTCGGCGAGCGGCTCGAGACGAGCGGCGGCCAGGGCGACGGTGGGCTGGTGCTCGAGGCCAACATCGACGACATGACGCCGGAGCTGGCCCCGTGGGTGGTGGAGCGGCTGCTCGCCGCCGGCGCCGCGGACGTGTGGCTCACGCCGGTTCACATGAAGAAGGGGCGGCCGGGGATCGTGCTGTCGGTGCTGTGCCCGCCCGGCGCCGACGCGGCCGTCCGCGAGGTGCTGTGGCGCGAGACCTCTACCCTAGGCGTGCGCGGCCTGCCGGTGCGCAAGTGGGTGCTGGAGCGCCGCACCCTCGAGGTCGACCTGGAGGGTGGCAAGGCGCGGGTCAAGCTCGGTCTGGACCGGGGGCGCGTGGTCAATGTGGCGCCGGAGTTCGCCGACTGCGCCCGGCTGGCCGAGCAGACCGGCCTGCCGCTCAAGGAGGTCATGGCGCGCGCCCAAGCGGCGGCCATGGCCGCGCTAGACGCGGGGCCGTGAGCGCTCCACCGCGTGAGGCCGTGCGTTCCGGCCGGCGGCGCGCCCTCAAAGTCCGTCGTGGTCGCGACCGACGGCCGCTGGCGACTGGTCAGAGGAGTCGCCGCCGCGGGGGCCGGGGCGGCCGGCGGCCTCGGGCCGGCGCCCCGTGGCCTCACGGCGCATCCGCAGCCCGATCACGGTCAGGGCGACCGCGAACGCGACCGAGACTACGGCGAGCGCGCCGTGCACCGCCTTGAAACCGAAGTCGTGCGCAGGGTCCCTGGCGATGTTCCACATCCGGGTGATCCAGACGTAGAACGTCCAGGCAGCCGCGGCCAGCAGCACATTGGAACGTGCGCGGGTGGTCTTCATGGCCGCCATGCTAAAGGCCCGCGGACCTGCGCGCACCTCTGGCGGTGGTGACTCCACCTACTCCAGGCCGAGGCCGCGGGCGATGTTGACCTTGAGGATCTCGCTGGTGCCCTCGTAGAGGCGCATGCCGCGAACGAAGCGGGCGAAGCGCTCGATCCCCATCTCGGTCATGTAGCCGTTGCCACCGAAGACCTGGATGGCACGGTCGGCCACGCGACCCACCATCTCGGTGGCGACGTACTTGGCCAGCGCCGCCTCCTTGCGCCCGTCGGCGCCACCGTCCAGCGCGCCGGCCTGCGCGTACACCAGCAGGCGCGCCTGCTCCAATTCAGCCATCGAGTCGACCACCATGCTCTGCACGTACTGGTTGGCGCCGATCTTGCGACCGAAGGCCTCGCGCACCTTGGCGTACTCCAGCATCCGCTCGTACAGGTGCTGCGCAGCGCCGAGTGCCATCGCCGCGATCGACATGCGCCCGCCGTTGATCCAGCGCATCGCCGAGTAGAAGCCGTAGCCCTCCTTGCCGAGTAGGGCGTCCTCGCCCACCCGGCAGTCGGTGAAGACCAGCTCGGCCTGGTTGGCGTCGTACATGGTGCGCTGCCGCCGGCCCAGCTCGAAGCCCGGCGTGTCCTTGTCGACCAGGAAGCAGGAGATCCCGCCCTTGGCGCCGAGGCCGGGCTGGGTGACCGCGAACAGGATCACGTAGTCGGCCTCCGCCCCGTGGGTGATGAAGTGCTTGCGCCCGTTGATCACCCAGGCGCCGTTCATCCGCTCGGCACGCGTCCGGATCCGGGTGGCGTCGCTGCCGGCGTCCGGCTCGGTCAGGGCGAAGCAGGCATCGCGCTCGGCCCGCATGGTCGGGAAGAGGTAGCGCTCCTGCTGCTCAGGGGTGCCGTCCAGCAGGATCGGCGTGGGGCCCTCCACGCTCGGCAGCACGCCGCCGGGCATGGAAAGCAGCAGGCCGTGGCGCAGGCACTCCTCCGTGCACAGCACCATCCCGAGGTAGCCGACACCACCGCCGCCGCTGGACTCCGGCATGAACATGGTGTAGAAGCCCTCCGCCGCCGAGCGCTTGCGCAGGGAGCGCTTCTCCTCCTCCAGCGTGGCGAAGGTGCCGGTCTCCTGGATCTCCTGGGCGTATACCGCCTCCCTCGGGGCGACCTCCCGCTGGATGAAAGTGCGGATCGCGTCGCGCAGCGCGACCAATTCCTCGGGCAGTTGCAGGAGAGTCATCCGCCTTCCTTTCCGTGACGTCCTTTGGCGGGTCTGTGGGCAGTCCTCGTTCCATGTGGGGGGGAGCTCGCTCCCCCCACGGCGCGCGCTTCGCACGCCAGGGCAGGTCGATCCATGTGGGGGGAGCTCGCTCCCCCCACGGCCCCCCAAGAGCGCCTGTGCCATGGTCGCCGGGCTACCGTGCGTAACCCGCCACGTCCAAGCGTAATCCGGCAGGAGCGACATGGCACTCACTCCGGCACGGGCGATATCGCCTGCTCCCGGGTCGTGCGTGCGACTAGAGCGCCGGTCAAGTAGGCGGCGCAGCGTGCAGCGCCAGACCATACGTGCAGCTCCTGGCCCTGCGCGCCGCTCCCGGTGGCCACCCAATCACCTCGAAACCGGCTACTTGACCGGCGCTCTAGCTCCTCAAGCCTGGCGCTAGCGGACCCTGCGGCCCGACTGGAACACCGCGGCGGGCCGGGTCAGGGCGGTGACGTCGGCGGCGACGTCGCCCTCGACCGCCAGCACGTCGGCGACCGCGCCGGTGCGCAGGACCCCGCGGTCGGGCTCGCCCAGCAGGTC
This sequence comes from bacterium, assembly GCA_046727955.1. Taxonomy (GTDB): domain Bacteria; phylum Actinomycetota; class CALGFH01; order CALGFH01; family CALGFH01; genus DASVXQ01. Next base: position 29,118 of record JBKPDO010000081.1, read on the forward strand.
GGCAGCCTCGGCGGTGGCGGCGCGCACCCCGGTGAGCACGTCGAGACCCGCCTCCACCATGGCGACGACCTCGTGCGCGACCCGGCCGTGGGGGTTCTCGGGCGTGCCCGCGTCGGTCCCGGCGACGATCCTGACCCCAGCCTTGACCGCGGCCTGGAACGAAGCCAGGTGCGCCTCGGCGACCAGGCGGGCCCGCTCCTTGATCCAGTCCGGCACGCTCTCGCCGCGAAGGATGCATCCCGGCGCCATGAAGGTGGCGCTGTAGCGGATGCCGGTCTCTACGAAGAGCCGGATGGTCTCGTCGTCCAGGTACATGCCGTGCTCGACCGAGTCCACGCCGGCACGCAGCGCGGCGGCCACGCCACCCTCGCCGATGGCATGCGCCGTCACCCTGAGCCCGAGGCGGTGCGCCTCGTCGACCAGGGCGTCGAGCTCCCGCTGGGTGTAGGCGGCCAGCCGGGGATCGAGCCCCTTGGTGAGCACCCCGCCGGTGGCCACCACCTTGATGCAGCCGGCGCCCATCCCCAAGTTGGCCCGCACGGCGGCGCGCAGCTGCCCGGGCCCGTCGGCCACCCGGCCGAGATAGGGGATGTGGCCGCCGGTCATGGTCATCGCCGGTCCCGCCGCGATCACCCGCGGACCCTCGACCATCCCGGCCTCGACCGCGCGGCCGACCGCGATCGCCTCCCCTCCCGGGGCGCCGAGGTCGCGCACCAGCGTCACGCCGCCGTCGAGGTGCCTGCGGGCGTTGGCGACCGCCGCCAGGGTGCGCTCGGACTCGGTCAGCGGGATGCCGGCGGCGAAGTCGGGCCCGGCGCTGGCGACCAGATGCACGTGCACGTCGATCAGGCCGGGGAGCAGGGTGCAGCCGGGCAGCTCGAGGGTGGCGAGGCTCCTGGCCTCGAGCGGCAGCTCGGCGGCGGGGCCGGCGAAGGCGATGCGCTCGCCGTCGAGCCACAGCGCGGCGTCGGGGACGGCGGTGGCCCCTGTCCCGTCCAGCAGGCGCGGGGCGCGCAGCACCGCGGACTCGGGCGAGCTGGGCGCGGTCATCCGGACCTCCAGTGGGCGAAGGGGGACTTGAACCCCCACGTCCTTGCGGACACAGGAACCTGAATCCTGCGCGTCTGCCAATTCCGCCACTCGCCCAAGGGGAACAGCGCTGGATTGTAGCAGTGCGTCCAGGACCCCCGCGAGAGAGTATGTACAGCCTGCCGCAACGGGGCGCTGTCGCCCGGCAACCTTACCGTGCGGCGGTGCTTGCTTCCGGCGCGAGCGCCCGGGCGAAGGACCCGATGGGGGGTTCGAGGGCCGGAGGGGTCCGGGGAACCCCAGGGGGGTGCCCCGGTGGGTCGGGCCCGGTGGATGGCCCCGGCTCGGGCGCCCCCCGAATGGGAATAGGAGTATGTGGAGCTTGTGCAACGGGGAGTGCTCGATCCGTGTGGGGAGCACGGATGGCGAGGCCAAGGCGGGTACACTGCCGCGGGGCGGGGTAGGTTTGCTGTTGCCCGACGGACCGGCTGTCATGGTGTCGATCGAGGAGTTGCCTAGCCCAATCATGGGGATTTTGCGGGACTTCGAACGGCGCGTCGAAAGCGTCGTCGAAGGGCTGTTCGCGCGCGCTTTCCGCTCCGGGGTGCAACCCGTCGAGCTGGGCAAGCGCCTGGTACGCGCGGTCGAGGACAGCCGCCAGGTGGGCGTGAGCCGCATCTTCGTGGACAACGTCTACACCATCGAGCTGTCACCTCGCGATCGGCAGCGCTTCGCCGAGTACGAGCGCGCCCTCTCCAGTGAGCTGGCCGCGCTGGCGGTGGACACCGCCCGTGAGAGCAACTGGGCTATGCTCGGCCCCGCCCGGGTCGAGCTGGAGACCGCCGAGGACCTTGTCGAGGGCCGTTTCCGCGTCTCGAGCAGGGTGGAGCCTGCCGACCGGAACAGCCAGGCTCCGCTGGCGGCGGGCAGGGGCTGGGCGCCGGAGCCGCCGGTGGCCGCCGGCCCAGCCACCGCCATGCTGCCCGGCGAGACGCGCCAGCCGCGGGTGCACGCGCCAGCGGCGCTGGTACTGGTCGGCGCCGGCGGTCCCGGGCGCGTGTTCCCCCTCACCCAGCTGGAGACCTCCGTCGGCCGGTCCGAGCAGTCGGACATCGAACTTGCCGATCCGGGCGTCTCGCGCAACCATGCTCGGATCATCCGTGAAGGCGATGATTTCATCGTCGAGGACCTGCGCTCCACCAACGGAACCGAAGTGAACGGGCAGCCGATCCGCCGCCGCCGACTCGCCAACGGCGACGTGGTCAAGCTGGCCAACTCCACCCTGCAGTTCCGACGGGAGGGCTGATGCCGCCGATCTTCCTCCTCGCGGTCAAAGTCGCCTTTCTTGTCATCCTGTACCTTTTCGTGGCCAGGGCGATCCGGGCCGTGGTGCTCGACGTGTTCGGTCCGCGGGCGGAGCGGCGCCGCGCCCCGAGCTACCAGAGCCGGCCCGCTCCCCCGGCCAGGCCCCCCCGCCGGCTTCCGCGCGAACTGGTGGTCAGCGACGCGAACGGCCGGCGCACCGTCCCCCTGAAGGAGTCGATCACCGTGGGTCGAGCGGCCACCTGTGACGTGGCGGTTGCGGACAACTACGTCTCCAACGTGCACGCCCGCGTCTACCTGCGGGACGGCAGCTACTGGCTCGAGGACCTCGGCTCGACCAACGGTACCTACATGAACCGGGCGCGGGTGTCGGTCCCGACCCCGTTCGGCCCGGGCGACGAGGTCCGCATGGGCAAGGCAACCCTGGAGCTGCGCCGCTGATGGCTCTGAGACGTGGCGCGGTGACCGATATCGGTCGGATGCGCAAGAACAACGAGGACCGCTTCCTGAGCGCGGGCCGGCTGGCGGCGGTCGCCGACGGCATGGGCGGTCACCGTGCTGGTGAGGTGGCCAGCGCGATCGCCATGGAGGAGCTGGCGACGCTGGAGCACGCCGGACCCTGGTCGAACCCGGCGCAGGCGGGCGAGGCGCTGCGCGCGGTGTTCCTGCGGGCCAACCGGCGCATCCGCGAGATGTCGTCCCGTGACAAGGAGCTGGACGGCATGGGCACCACCATGGTCGCCCTGCTGGAGGACGGCGACTCGGTGCACCTGGCCAACGTCGGTGACTCGCGCGCCTACCTGCTGCGCAACGGCGAGCTGTCGCAGGTGACGGTCGACCACACCCTGGTGCAGGAGCTGATCGACGAGGGGCGGCTGCGGCCGGAGGAGGCCGAGCGCCACCCGCAGCGCAGCATCATCACTCGGGCCCTCGGGGTCGAGGCCGACGTCGAGGTCGACCTGTTCACTTACAAGCTGCAGCCGGGCGACCGGATGCTGCTGTGCACCGACGGGCTGTCCGGCGTGCTCTCCGAGGCCCGCATCCGCAACGTCCTGCTGCGCGTGGCGGACCCGCAGGACGCGGCCGAGCGGCTGGTCGTCATGGCCAATGAGGGTGGCGGGCCCGACAACATCACCGTGATGGTGCTCGACACCGAGGACCGCGCCGCGCAGCAGGCGGAGCGCACCAGCGACCTGTCCGCCATGACCAGCGGCGCGATCCCCATGGCCCGCGGGGCCGAGGCCGGCGAGCTCATGACCGGCGTGCAGCCACGCCTGGCGGCGGGCACGCGGGTCGGCGGGCCGATCGACCGCAACCAGGTGGAGCAGGGCCGCCGCCGCTCCCGTCCGGGCACGAGGGCCGACCGGCACTCGCGCCGGCGCCGGACGCGTCGCGTGGCGGTCGCGGTGGGGCTGCTCGCGGTGATCGTCGCCGGGGTCGCGATCGGCGGCCGCTGGCTGCTGTTCAACCGCTACTGGGTCGGCTTCGACGACGACCACGTGTCGGTCTTCAGAGGTGTGCCAGGCAACGTCGCCGGGCTGCGCTTCTCCAGGCTGGTGGAGCGCAGCCCCGTCAGCCGCGCCCAGGTGCCCGCCGGCTACGCCACCCGCCTGGAGGACGGCATCAGCGCCGAGAGCCTCACGGACGCCCGCCGCATCGCCCAATGCTCGCCCTTCGTGTACAGCCCGCAGGGCTGCGCCGCCGGCTCACCGGCCTCACCGACCTTGACCACCAGGGCGACCGCCACCACCGGGCGGCCGACGGCAACCACCAGGCGGGCCACGGCAACCACCAAGGCGGGGGGCTGACCGTGGAATCCAGGCGCAACGTCGAGCTGTCGCTGCTGCTGCTGTCGCTGATCCTGTCGATCGGCGCCTACGTGATCGTGGGTCTCGCCGCCAACAACCGGGTGCCCTCCGGCACGTTGGGCTACGGCCTCACGCTGACGGTCCTGTTCATCGGCGCGCACGTGGTCCTGCGCCGCACCGCACCGCAGGCAGACCCGATTCTGCTGCCCGCGGCCGCCCTGCTCAACGGCCTCGGCCTAGTGATGGTGCGGCGGCTGGACTTCGGCCGCGCCGCGCACGGCCTGGGGCCGCAGGCGCCCTCCCAGGCGCTCTGGACAGTCCTCGGCGTGCTGGTGTTCGCGGCGGTGCTGATCCTCGTGCGAGACCACCGCCTGCTCGACCGCTACCGCTACACCTGGCTGCTCGCCGGCCTCTTCCTGCTGGTGCTGCCGGCCCTGCCGCTCATCGGCCGGGAGGTCTCGGGCGCCCGGCTGTGGGTGCGGCTCGGCCCCTTCTCCGGCCAGCCGTCCGAGCTCGCCAAGATCGCGCTGGTGGTGTTCCTGGCCGCCTACCTGGCCGAGCACAAGGAGCTGCTGGCCACGGCCACCTACCGGGTCGGCCCGATGCTCCTGCCGGAGGTCAAGTACTTCATGCCCCTGCTCATGGCCTGGGGCGTGAGCCTGTTCGTGCTGTTCTTCGAGAAGGACCTCGGCACCAGCCTGCTGTTCTTCGGCGTGTTCGTCACCCTGCTGTACGTCTCGACCGGCCGCTTCTCCTACGTTGCCGCGGGGCTGCTGCTGTTCCTGCTCGGCACGGTGGTCGCCTACAACCTCTTCACCCATCTGCAGGTCAGGGTGGAAAACTGGATCAACCCCTGGAGGGACTACGCCAGGACCGGCTACCAGCTCGCCCAGGGCCTGTTCGCCCTGGCCAGCGGTGGCATCCTCGGGAAGGGCTGGAACCAGGGCCGGCCCGACCTGATCCCGGCGGCCTCGACCGACTTCATCTTCGCCGCCATGGGCGAGGAGCTCGGCCTGATCGGCGTCACCGCGATCCTGCTGGTCTACCTGCTGATGGTCTTCAGGGGCCTGCGCGTCACCCTCTCCACCAACGACGACTTCAGCAAGCTGCTGGCGATGGGCCTGGTCATCAGCTTCGGCCTGCAGGTGTTCGTGATCGTCGGCGGGGTCACCCGGATCATCCCGCTGACCGGCATTACCCTGCCGTTCGTGAGCTTCGGCGGCTCGAGCGTGGTGGCGAACTACGCGCTGATCGCCCTGCTGTGCCGCATCTCGAGCAACATCGCGCCGGCGCCCGCCAAGCCGGAGGCGGCGCCCGAGACCGGGGAGGTGACCGTCGCCCGATGAACGCGCAGGTCCGCCGGGTGGCGGTGGTGGTGCTGGTCGGCTTCCTCGTGCTGTTCGCGGCGCCCCTCTACTGGCAGGTGCTCGCCGCCGACCGGCTCAACAACGACCCGCGCAACAGCCGCGTGCTGATCGACGAGTACTCGATCGAGCGGGGCCAGATCGTGCTGACCGACGGCACCGTGGTGGCCCAGTCCAAGGCGACCAAGGACCAGCTCAAGTACGAGCGCATCTACCCGCAGGGACGGCGCTACGGCATGATCACCGGCTTCGATTCGCTGGTGTTCGGCCGCACCCTCACCGAGTCAAGGTTCAACTCGTTCCTGCTCGGCAAGGCGCCTGAGCAGTTCGCGCAGAACCTCAGCGACCTGCTCACCGCCCGGCCCAACCCCGGCGGCACCCTGATGCTGACGCTGGACCCGGCGGCGCAGCGGGCGGCGGAGGAGGCGCTCGGCCAGCGCAAGGGCGCGGTGGTCGCGCTCGACCCCGCCACCGGCAAGGTGCTGGTGATGACCACCTTCCCGCGCTACGACCCCAACCTCCTCTCCAGCCACAACACCGACGAGGTCCGCAAGGCCTGGAAGCGGCTCACCAAGGACCCGGACGAGCCGCTGCTGAACCGCGGCGCCGGCCAGCTCTACCCGCCGGGGTCCACCTTCAAGATCATCACCGCGGCGGCGGCGCTCTCCAACGGCATGCGCCCGGACACGGCCAGGCCGAACGAGCACACCTACACCCCGCCGCAGACCACCCGCGCGATCCAGAACTTCGGCGGGGAGACCTGCTTGGGCGGCAAGAACCCGCTGACGCTGGCCGAGGCGCTCGAGGTCTCCTGCAACACCTGGTTCGCGCACCTGGGCGTGGACCTCGGCACGAGCAAGCTGGTCGAGCAGGCCGAGAAGTTCGGCCTCAACGACTCCGTCCACTTCCAGCTCCCCGGGGCGGCCGAGAGCCAGATCCCCACCGAGCTGGACCCTCCCTCGCGGGCGCAGAGCGCGATCGGCCAGCGTGACGTGCGTGTCTCCCCGCTGGAGATGGCTTCGGTGATCGCCGCCGTCGCCAACGACGGCCAGCGCATGGCCCCCTACGTCGTCGACCGGGTGCTCTCGTCCGATGGCAAGACGGTCAAGCGCTTCGAGCCGGAGTCGCTGGGCGAGGCGGTGTCGCCACAGGTGGCCCGCCAGCTCAAGGGGATGCTCGGCCTGGTGGTGAACGGCCCCGCCGGCACCGGCTCGGCGGCTCAGATCCCCGGGCTTAACGTCTTCGGCAAGACCGGCACCGCCCAGCACGGCACGCAAGAGGCGCCGCACGCCTGGTTCGTCGGCGCCACCTCCAAGGCCGGCAAGTCAATCGCGGTCGCGGTGATCGTGGAGGACGGCGGCAACCTCGGCAGCGAGGCGACCGGCGGCCGGGAGGCCGCGCCTATCGTCCGCGCGGTGATGGACGCCTATTTGAATGGCAATGGTGGTTCCCGATGAGCACGACTCTGGCATCCCGCTACCGGCTCGACGAGCTGATCGCGACCGGCGGCATGGGCAGCGTCTACCGCGCGACGGACGAGCATCTCGGCCGGCCCGTGGCCATCAAGGTCCTCAAACGCGTGCTCGCCGACGACCCCACCTTCCTGGAGCGCTTCCGGCGCGAGGCCCGCGCCGCGGCCCTGATCAACCACCCCAACGTGGCCAGGGTCTTCGACTACGACGAGCGCTGGAACGAGTCGTTCATCGTGATGGAGCTGGTCGAGGGCGAGACCCTGGCCGAGCTCATCGCCCGCCAGGGCCGCCTGCCCTGGGAGGAGGCGTTCGCCATCGCCGAGCAGGTCGCCAGGGCGCTCGCGGCCGCGCACGCCAGCGGGGTCGTGCACCGCGACGTCAAGCCGGCCAATATCCTGGTCGGTCCCGGCGGGCACGTGAAGGTCACCGACTTCGGCATCGCCCGCGCCGCGCAGGCGACCACGCTCACGCGGCCAGGCATGGTGCTGGGCAGCGCCAACTACGTCGCGCCGGAGCAGGCGCAGGGCAACCCGGTGGGGCCGGCCGCCGACCTCTACTCGCTCGGCTGCGTGCTGTTCGAGGCCATCACCGGGTCCCCGCCCTATCAGGGCCCCAACGCGGTCGCCATCGCCACCCAGCACGTCTCCGCCGAGGTGCCCGACCCGCGCGAGCGCATCCCCAACCTGCCCGCCGGAGCTGCCGCGCTGGTCATGCGGTCGCTGCAGAAAGACCCGGCGACGCGCTTTCCCTCCGCGGAGGCGATGGCCGACGCGCTCGGCGCCGCCCGCGTCGCCCGCGCCGCCAGCGTGGCGCCTCATGCCCTCCCGGACGACGCCACCATGGCCATGCCCGCCGTCCCGCCCGCGCAGACCTCGGTGCTGGCCGGGCAGTACACCCAGCCGCTCGGACCGGTGCCCGCGGCGCGGCGCGCCGGCCGGGGTCGTTACGGCGCACCCGGGCCCGGCGTGCGTGACGCCTTCCGCGGGCGACCTCGCGGACATGTCTGGTGGACGGCGGGGCTCGCGTTGGGCCTCGCCGCCTTGTTAGCCTTGCCGCTCGTCGTGTCCAGCCAGCGCGGCGGCTCACCCTCTTCGCGGGGGGGCGGCGCTTCCCCGGCGCCGGCCACCACCAAGGGGAGCCAAAGCGGTGCAACGCCCAGCAGCACGCGTGTCCGGGTGCCTGCCCTGCTCGGCCAGCGGCTGGGCGTGGCGGCAGCCACGCTGCGGTCGCTCGGCCTGAAGCACGACGTGCGGCTCGTGGACGCCGGTCACGGTAGGCGGGGCCGGGTGGTGGGCCAGGACCCGGCGCCTGGCACCGGCGTGGAGCGCGGGGGCACGGTGCGGCTGCTGATCGGCAGGCGTGAGAGCGGCAACGGCGGCGCCGACAGCGGAGGCAACGGCGGAGACTGAGGGCAAAGAGGACGACTGACGAATGAGCACGACGCCGCAGATCCTGGTGGGCCGGTACGAGGTCGGCCGCCTACTCGGCGCGGGTGGGATGGCCGAGGTCTACGAGGGCCACGACCGCCTGCTCGCCCGGCGGGTGGCCATCAAGGTCCTGCTCGCCCAGTACGCCCACGACCCCGCCTTCCTGGCCCGCTTCCGCCGCGAGGCGCAGGCGGCCGCCAGCCTGTCGCACCCCAACA